>RGPS01000431.1 GCA_010084195.1 Terriglobia bacterium | reverse complement strand
GGCTGGGGGAGCTGCGCGTGAGCGCACAGCGCGAAACGTGTTCCAATGGTTGTCTATGCGACGCGTATTGACAATTTTGATTCTGGTGGGTGGGTTGATGGCTGGGGGGCTTTCGGCAGCTACGCCCGAGAGTGAGATCCGGATGGCTCTGGCGGATCAGGAGATGGCGTGGAATCAGGGCGACCTGGTGAAGTTTGTGGCGTATTACTCGCCGGAGAGCGTGTTTATCGGGAAGGAAGTTGCTCGCGGCAATGAGCAGGTTCTGGCCCGGTATCGAAAGAGCTACCCAACGGCAGAAAAGCGGGGGAGGCTGCATTACTCGGACCTGGAAGTGAAGCTGCTGGGGGCGGAGTATGCGTCGGTGATTGGGCGGTTCCATTTGACCCGAACAGCGGCGGGTGGCGGGGATGCGAGCGGGATCTTTACGCTGCTGTTTCGGAAGACTGCTGGTGGGTGGAAGATTATTCTGGATCACACGAGCTAATGGGGGCGATGGTGATGACTCGGAGGGATTTGATTCGTGGGGCGGCTGCCTTGTCGGCATGGGGCACGGAGATATTTGCCGCAGAGAAAGAGTCGCGGCTCTCGGTTGAGGGGTACATTTTTCAGCAGTATGCCGCGAGGCAGAAGAAATCGCTGGGGGAAGTGCTGGCCGAGGTAATCCCCATGGCGAGGGTGGCAGGGTTCCGGAATGTGGAGCTGAACCAGGGGTTCTTTACGCCGGAGTTGCGGGCGAAAACCCTGGATTTGCTGCATGCTAATGGGTTGCGGATGCCGTCTGTGTACGTCGGCGGCGTGATGCATGAGGCCGCGGCGGCGGCGAAGACCACGGAACTGGCATTGGAGATTGCGGAGTTGTGTAAGCCGTTCGGTTGCGCGGGGGTGGTGAACAATCCGAGTCCGAAGCCGAAGGCGGAAGAGAAAACGGACGCGGAATTGATCTTGCAGGGTCAGTTACTGAACCTGCTTGGCGGGGCCCTGGCGACGAAGGGCTCTGAGTTGCGGATCCACAACCATACTCCGGAGATGGTGAATGGCGCGCGCGAGTTCCGGTCCACTTTGCGCAACACGGGCCCGAAAAAGGTGAAGGTCTGCCTGGATATCGACTGGGTTCGGCAGGGGGATCAGGATCCGTATGCACTGCTGCTGGAGGCGGGCAGCAGGGTGACGGAGATCCATGTTCGGAATGCGAAGGACAAGTTGTGGCTGGAGACCTTCGGGGCCGGGGACGTGGACTATTCCCGCGTGGCCGCCCAGATGCGGCGCAACAGGCAGGTACCTTTAATTGTGGTGGAACTGGCGTGGCGGGATAACACGGCGATGACCCGAGGGTTGCAGGAGAATCTGACGCTGGGTCGGGTGTACGCAGAAAAGGTGTTTGGGGTGAAGGCTTGATATCGCGGCGCGGGTTTGTGGCGGGGGCGTCGCTGGGTGGTTGGGTGCTGGGTGGTTGGGTGCTGGATGGCTGCCTCCAGGGTGCGGAGCCGCGCTGGAAGGTGGGGGTTCCGGACTGGAATCTGAAGCTGGGCGCGAACCCGGACGCCGTAGGAGTTGCGGCGCAGCTGGGGTTTGCGGGCGTGCAGATCTCGTTTGGGCGGAACGTGGAGAGTGGGAAGCTTCCTCTGGATGACGCTGCCCTGATGGCAAGGTATAAGGCTTTGGCGCTGGAACACAAGATCCCGATTGATGGGACTTGCGTGGATCGGCTGCATTCGGATGGGTTGAAGAATGGCGGCGCTGCGGTGCGGTGGGTGTCGGATTCGATTCGGTTGACGCGGGCGGTGGGGGCGGAGGTTCTGCTGCTGCCGTTCTTTGGGAAGCAGGCGACGAAGACGCAGGCGGAGATGGAGTTTGTTGGAGATGCGCTGCGGGAGTTGGGTTCCGAGGCCGAGAAGGCTGGCGTGATTCTGGGGCTGGAGAA
>RGPS01000044.1 GCA_010084195.1 Terriglobia bacterium | reverse complement strand
GTAGAAAGGGGGGACTGCTTATGGTCTTCTCGATGTTGATCGTTTGTCTGATATTACTCAGGCTGCGACGGCTCAGAATCAAAATTGACTTCAAGTTTTGATTCTTTCGCCGTAAGGAGGCTGGCGCTAGCGACGCTGGCCTCCTCAACATCAAATTACCACAAAAAACTCAGAACTGGAAGTAGACGAACGGGATCGCCAGATCGCTTGCAGTAAACAGTTCCAGCGCCAGCAGCGCCACCACCGCAGCGACGGTTCTTGCCCAAACCGGGCCCTTCGCCAGCTTCGACAGCGCCTGGCCGTATTCCTCGGCCAACGCAATGGCCAGAGCCAGTAGCGCCAGGTTCAGATTCGCCCCGGTGAGCAGGTTCTTCCCCGTATCCCCCGTGAACATTTGCTTCACCACGAACAACGCAGCCGGAAGGCCCTTCGCCCGAAAAAACACCCAGCCGATGTTGACCACCAGGAACGTCACTACGGTGAGCGGAATACGGACGATCCCGCGTCGCTCTCCCCGCCCGAAGATGCCCCGCTCAACCGCGAGCGCGGCTCCGTGAAAGCCGCCCCAGATCACAAAGTTCCAGCTCGCTCCATGCCATAGTCCGCCCAACAACATCGTCGCCATCAGATTGGCCCAGGTCCGGATGCTGCCACTACGGTTGCCACCCAGTGAGATGTAGATGTAATCCCGCAGCCAGCTCGACAGCGTTACGTGCCATCTGCGCCAGAATTCTGTCACGGTGGCTGCCAGATAGGGACGCCTGAAATTCTCGGGGAAGTGGTATCCAAACAGCAGAGCCACGCCGATGGCGATATCGGTATAGCCCGAAAAATCAAAGAAGATCTGGATCCCGAACGACACCGTCCCCGACCACGCCTGCAAGGCACCGGGCATCGCCTGCGGATTGGCGAAGTACGCGTCCGCCACCATCGAAAAACGGTCGGCAAAGATCAGCTTCTTGATGAAGCCGGTCAGGATGAAGTAGATTCCGCGCTGCCACTCCTCCGCTGTCGGGGGGGCCCAGTTGAAGTAGTCATGGAAAAACTCCTTCGCGCGGACAATCGGGCCAGCCACTAACTGCGGGAAAAAAGCCACAAAGAGCGAATAGTCGACATAGCTCTTGATAACTTCCTGTTCGCCCCGATAGACATCGATCACGTACGAAATGCTCTGGAAGGTATGAAAGCTTATCCCGAGAGGCAGGATGATATCCATCGGCACGACGGGTACGCCGGGGTGCGTGAGAGCGAGCCACGTCTCACGGAAGAAATTCGCGTATTTGAACCATCCGAGGAGGCCAATATTCGCTGCCAGACTCAGCAACAGGGCCATCCGTCGAGCCGCGCCCTTTTGACTGACAATCCACTTTGCTGCGAAGAAATCGATAGTGATCAGAAGCAGAATCAGAATCACGAACTTCGGGTTCCACGCCATGTAGAAATACAGGCTGGAGATCAGCAAGAGATAACGGCGTGCGGGGTGGGGGAGCAGGTAGTGCAACGCAAGAACTACGGCGAGAAATATCGCGAACTGAAAAGTAGTGAACAGCACTCTAGTGGAGCCCCTCCAGTTCCATCAGCTTCTGCGCTAGGTGTTCCGAAAATAAGGGTCGTCCGGAGTGGTTCAGGTGCAGGCCATCGGAGAAAAGTTCCGGTCTTTCGAGGTCGTGAAAGGTATCCACTGGTAACACGGCAACGCCGGGACGTGTCCGCACGTTGTCGATAAAGTAAGCCGGTTCCGTAAATTCCTGGGGTGACAACGGACCGCGCGGCATTTCAATGAAAACAACCTTAGTCTTCGTGCCGGCATAATAGTCGACAATCTTGCCGAGCCAGTGTCTTCTGTACTCCCGCAGCTTGCCGGTTTGCGGTGAGGGGCCGGGCAGAAGCGTTCCCCGGGCCGTATTCTGCTGCCAGTCTTTGGTGCCAGGAGGGAAGGACAAGGTTTGCGCCTGAAAGTCTGCGGTCAGGCCAGCCAGATCCTCAGGCTTGCCGGAGTAGCCATCCAGATAGCCGTGGCCATTGTTGCGCCAGTCTTTAGCCAGCTTGAAGCGCTCCCGGGGTTTTTCGAGAAGCGCATGCAGATCGTTGCGCAGCACCAGACCTCGCAAAATGCAGCCGCTGAGAACGCGCGTCCGCGTCTCAGCGTCTGAAAAAGATCGGGTGAACTCCGCGCAATCGGTCAGGCGAAGGCGGCCAATCACGTACTTCAAATCAGCGAGGCGCAGGCTCTGGTCTTCCCCGTCGTGATCGGAATAGCGGTCCAGCGCGAAGACGACGGTTGGGAATCGTGTGCGGTCCGGGTCGGCATCGCGCAACAGGTAATACCAGACGCGGGCTGTAGAACCGGCCACTCCCATGCTACGGAAGTTGATCCGGTCTCCGGTAGCCTTCGTAGCAGCACGCGCCGAGAAACCTTCGCCGATTCTGGAATCTCCAAACACAGCCGTCTGCTTCACGACAGGTTCATGCCGCAGCCAGAAAATATGGGATTCCAGCTGGCCAGCCGAAGAGTTCGGCTCCAGATACTTCATGTACCAACCTGAGTGAAACGCCAGGCAATCGACTGCGTAGAACGTTGCAATGGTTGCGAATGACCAAACCACGGCTGCGCGCAAAGTACGGGGTTTCGGCTGACGAACCGGAGCTGGCGTGGTCGTTCGGGCGCGCGCAGCCTCCTCCGCCAGTTCCCGCCGCCGCGTGGCGATCAGGCTCTCGAGTTGATTCAGTTCTGAAGCCTGCATGGCGCCCACCGCGCTCTGCAGGTCGTCCCTTTCCCGGAGGGGCTCCGCTGCCATCGAACCTAGATCTCCAGAATCACGGGCATAATCAACGGACGCCGCTGAGTTTCCCGATTGATAAACCGCTTCAGGTCAGCGCGGATCTTCTCCTTGATCATGCCAGGGTCTGTTTTCTCTTCGGAACTGGACAGTTCCAGAGTTCGGGAAACGCACTCCCGCGCCGCCGCCATGAACTCAGGATCGTCCTCTAGCGCAAAACCACGACTCACAATGGAAGGTGCCGATTCGATTTTCCCCGTGTGCTTGTTGATGGCAAGAATCGGCAGCACAATGCCGTCCTCAGCGATAATGCGGCGATCCTTGATTACCATATCGCCGACAACTTCGCCCACCGCACCCGAATCGATACAGACCCGGCCCACCGTCACACGACCATTCCGCCGCGCACCCTTGTCGTCAAACTCCAGAACGTCACCCGTCTCCATGACGAAGCTCTCTTCGAGGCCAATGCCCTGCAAATGCGACGCGAGGCGGACGTGTTTCGCCAACTGCCTGTACTCACCGTGGACCGGCACAAAGTAACGGGGCCGAACCAGATTCAGCACCAGCCGCAATTCTTCCTGCGAACCATGGCCGGAAACGTGAAGCGGCGGATTCATGCTCCCGTACATCACGTCTGCGCCACGCTTCGACAAGTGGTCGATCATCCGGAAGATGGTCTTTTCGTTGCCCGGAATGATGCGCGAACTGAGCACCACGGTGTCGCCGCGCCCGATCGTAACATGCTTATGGCTGTTCACTGCGGCCCGGGACAGCGCTGACATCGGCTCACCCTGCGTGCCCGAAATCAGAATCGCAACCTTCGAAGCCTTCGCTTCGTTCAGGTCCTGCGGCCGGATGAGAACGCCATCGGGGATATTCAGCAGACCATGCCGGTGCGCAATTTCTGTCACCTGGGTCATGCTGCGGCCCACAATGGCTACCTTGCGCTTGAAATCGCGTGAAAGATCGAGAATCTGCTGCAGGCGGTGGATCGAGGAACTGAAACACGAAACGACCAGGCGGCCTTCGGCGCGATTGAAGATGTCTTCGAGGCGCGGACGGATGGCTCGTTCGGAGTCCGAATACCCTGGTCGATCCGCATTGGTCGAATCCGAGAGCAGCAGCAGGACGCCGCGCTTGCCGTAGTCGGCCAGCGTGTGAAGATCGAAAAGCTCGTTGTCGGTGGGGGTCGGGTCCACCTTGAAGTCGCCCGTATGAATAATGACGCCCAGAGGGGTGGTGATGGCCAGCGCCACGCAGCTCACAATCGAGTGCGTCACGTGGATGAACTCAACCGAAAACGGGCCCACCTTGACGATGTCTTTGGGCTTGACCGGCTTAAGCTGGTTGCCCGTCATGTCGTATTCGTCCAGACGGCGCTCCACCAGCGACAGGGTGAAGGGCGTTCCATACACGGGAACGTCGAACTCTTCCAGGAAGAACGCGACGGCACCGATGTGATCCTCATGGCCGTGCGTCAGCATCAGCGCACGGATCTGGCTCCGGTTCTCTTTCAGGAAGGTCAGGTCCGGCGTAACGATATCCACACCGAGGAGATCATCCTCAGGAAACATCATGCCGGAATCGATGACGATTATGTCTTCGCCGTAGCGAATCGCCATCATGTGCATACCAAACTCGCCTAAACCGCCGAGTGGAATGACTTGTAACTTCTTATCGAGGGGCAAATCAAATTCTAGCTTGTCGCGACCTTGCGTGCCTGGGGTGCATCAAAGCAGAGAATCACATGCCCGATACTCAACCTCTTCATGAACTCCTTGCGCAGCGCTGGAGCCCTCGGGATTATGACCCTCGCGCCATCGACCCCGCCGTCCTCCGGAGCCTCTTTGAGGCCGCGCGATCCTCGTTCTCCTGTTTCAATGAACAGCCGTGGCGTTTTGTGGTGGCGACGAAGGCTGAACCTGAAGATTACGCGCTGATTTTGGACACCCTTGTCCCGTTCAATCAGAATTGGGCGAAGAACGCGTGGCTGGTTGGCCTCAGCTTTGGGAAGAAGACCTTTGCGAAGAACGGTAATCCAAACCGTTACAACCTGCACGATACCGGGGCTGCCCTGGCGGACCTGGCGGTTCAGGCGACTGCTCACGGTCTCTACGTTCACGGCATGGGGGGCTACGATGCCGAAAAGGCCCGGACGACCCTTGGCATCCCGGAAGACTACGAAGTCGGTTGCGCCTTCACGATCGGCTACCTGGCCGACGGAATCGAAATGCCCCCGCGGCAGCGAAATCCTCTGACGGACCAGTTTCTGCGACCGGGTTGGACCACTTCACCGCTCGTTTCTGATTAAGCCTCGCTTGACTCCGGTGGCTCGAGGATGAAAGAATTCCCCAGTGCTGCCTCATACCGAGCCTTCTGAAATTTCACGACGGGCCCTGCTTTCCGCCACGGCGTTCGTACCTTTGAGCGCCCTGCTGGCGACGGCGCAACCGACACCCGCACTGCCTGCCGCGCAGACGAAGGCGCTGAGCGCGTTCGTGGACCGGCTGATTCCGGTCGATGAGCTCGGGCCCGGCGCGCTGGACGCCGGCGTCATGAACTACATAGATCGAGCCCTTGCGGGCGTCTACGCGAACCGGAAGGCGGGGCTGCTGGAAGGTCTGGAGGCGTTGGATGCGTATTCTCAGCGGGAAAATGGGTCCGTATTTTCAGATTTGACGGTTCCTCAGCGCGATGCCGTCATCACTGCCGTTGAAGCAGGCGCAGCAGCTGGGTTCGTTAATTCAGCCGGATTCTTCGCCGCTGTCCGCAGTCTCACCATGGAAGGTATGTTCGGGGACCCGTTCTACGGAGGCAACCGCAACTTCGCTGGTTGGGACCTGATCCGCTATCCGGGCCCCCGGCTCGCGGTTGGCCCCCCGGAGCAGGCCATGAAAGTGGAGCTGAAACCAGTGCGGATCTCGGCGCGAGGTGGCGAACATGCCCGTTAATCTGAAGCCGGTCGATGTGGCGGTGGTGGGTCTCGGCGCGGCGGGTGGCGTGGCTGTTCTGCCCCTCGTACGGGCGGGTCTGAAAGTCGCCGGAATTGAAGCGGGCACATGGATGGATCCTCACAAGGATTTCCACCCCGACGAAATCCACAACAACCGCCGGCACGGCGTCACCACCGTTCCCAAAGTGCAGCGTGAGATTCCCACGGTTCGCGCGAATCCCGCAGAGACCGCTCGTCAGGGAGCTGCCTCGCCCATGATGAACGCCATTGGCGGGACCTCCATCCACTACTGGGCGCAGTCCTGGCGTCTCAAGCCGTGGGACTTTCAGGCCCGGTCTGAGACGATTCGTCGCTACGGCGCGGGCGCAATTCCCCAAGGCAGCACGCTGGAAGACTGGCCCCTCACCTATCAGGATCTGGAGCCTTTCTACGACACCATTGAGCACGAAGTCGGGGTTTCCGGGAAAGCCGGCAATCTGCAGGGCCAAATCGACCCGCGGGGCAACATCTTCGAAGGCCCCCGCAGCCGTGAATACCCCATGCCGCCACTGCGGGGCAGCGGTTTCACTGACCACATGGCGGAAACAGCGAAGAAACTCGGTTGGCACCCCTTCGCCCCTCCCGCCGCGATCAATTCCCAGACGTATCAGGGGCGTTCGGGCTGCGTGTACCACGGATATTGCAGTGCCGGTGGCTGCCACGTCTCGGCGAAGGGTTCCACCGCCGTCACCACCATTCCGGCGGCCCTGAAAACGAAGAACCTGACCATTTTCGATAACGCTCAGGTCACCCGGATCGTTGCCGGGAACGACGGTAAGGTGACCGGCGTCCTCTACCTCCGCAACGGTAAGGAGTACTTTCAGCCGGCGAAGGCAGTCTTGCTGGGGTCCTACGTATTTGAGAACTCACGCCTGCTTCTTCTTTCGAAGTCAAAGGCTTATCCCCGTGGGCTCTCCAATAACCACGGCCAGGTGGGACGCCACTACTTCGCGCACTACGACAGTTGGGCCGGGAACAGCATGAAAGCGCTTTTCCCCTTCGATATCAATATTTGGTACGGCCTGCCTGCGCAGGGTGCGTGTGTGGACGATTTTGCTGACGACAGTTTTGACCACGCGGGCCTCGGTTTCATCGGCGGTACCAGCATGCACGTCTACACCGAAGTCCACCCCATCGCGGCGGCGGAAGCGGATCGCTTCGGGAAAGCTCCGGCGTGGGGCTCCGGCTGGAAGAAGTACGTGCGGGAAAACGCGTCCCGCGTTGCCCAGTGTTATCTGCAGACGTCCACGCTGCCTTATGAATCGGGTTACCTCGACCTGGATGACCAGGTTCGAGACCCTCTGGGAGACCCGGTGTGCCGTGTCACCACCGGGGGGGCGAAAGAGAATGAAGTCCGGGCAGGCCGCTACGCACAAACCAAAATGGAGCAGTGGTTCCGCGAGGCAGGGGCTATCTCCGTTTCGAAAGGGAATATAACGGTGGCGGGCGTTACCACCCACACCTACGGAGGCACCCGGATGGGTGACAATCCCGAAACCAACGTGACCGACAAGTGGGGCTTTTCGCACGAAGCGCCGAACCTGGGCCTCATCGGCGGTTCCGTGTTTGGTACCAGCGGAGCGCGGAATCCCACCCTGACCATCCAGGCTCTTGCCTGGCGCACGGCAGAGCACCTCGCGAAAAACTGGAAATCAATCGTCTGAAGGTTCGCCCCAGTACCCGTTCTGGTACTCAGTCTCTGGCTATCCCACCCGGCGGACCACAGACTCAAGGAGACGAAGTATTCGCGGATCCTGAAGCCGGAAACGGCAACAAGACCCGCGAACCTCCAACTCCTTGGCATTAACTTTTTCGCCGGCGGGATCCGGGTGTTCAAGCCCCGGGTCCCGAGCGGCGGTTTTTTTGCCTGCTAAACTCCAGTCTCAGATGAAGAGTTTGCCAAAGACCCGGGCCCGGCGCTGGTTCGTCCATGGCCGTGTACATGGCGTTGGTTTCCGCTGGTTCGTGCAGCGGTGTGCTCGGGAGATCGGTCTTACCGGGTGGGTTCGCAACGAAGATGACGGTACCGTGCAGGCTTACGCGGTCGGTATTGAAGAACAACTGGACCGCCTGGCTGGGTTACTCCACAAAGGGCCTGCGGTGTCCGACGTGCGATCCGTGGATCAGGCAGAAGCCTCCGTCGAGACACATCGTTCGTTCGAAATTCGTTAGTGCTACAAAGTAAGAACTGATGAAAATTCCATCGCCGTGGGTCCGTTCACTCTGCCTGCTGGCAGCTGCACTCAGTTCGTTTGCAGCTGAAGACCGGGTTCTCCAGAAGGTCGACAGGTCCCGCACTGTCGCGCTACAGGGGTTTGTTCACGCCAAAGCGCTGCGGCAGGCAGACCTGGGACTGGTTGCAGAGACGGAGCAATTGGGTCACGTCCTCCTGATGCTGCGCCCTTCCGGGGATCTGGAGGCGTTTTTGCGCGAGCAGCTGTCTCCGGGTTCCCCCAACTACCACAAGTGGTTGCAGCCGGAACAGTTTGCCGAGCGCTTCGGCGCAAGCCCAAATGACGTCGCGAAAGCCGTGCAATGGCTCCAAACCGAAGGCCTCCAGGTGGATACGGTGGCGCGTGGGCGGCAGTTTGTTAGCTTTCATGGGTCGGTTGGAGCTGTGGCACGGGCTTTTCGAACCGAATTTCACAAGTACGATGACAACGGGCGTACTCGCTTCGCCAATTCCCGGGAGCCTTCCGTACCTCTCGCGATGGACAGCCTGGTCGCCGGAGTTCGTGGTTTCAATAATTTCGGCCTGAAACCTTTGCACCGCCAGGCTCGCCTCCAGCCGAACTTTACCACTGCTTCCGGCAACCACTACCTTTCGCCGGGCGATATCGCCACCATCTTCAATTTCTTGCCTCTCTATGCGGCGGGGATCAATGGCACTGGCCAAAGTGTGGCGGTCATTGGTCAGACCAACGTCGATATTTCTGATATTCGGGCCTTCCGCGCGGCCTATCGTCTGCCTCCGGGTGATCCCGAAATTCAGCTCTTTGGCCCCAATCCAGGGGTGAGTCCCGATGACCAGTACGAGGCACACCTGGATTTGGAATGGGCCGGCGCTGCCGCCCCCAACGCCCGCATCATCTATGTGAACTCGACCGACGTCATCCTCTCCACCTACTATGCGGTGGACAACAATGTTTCACCCGTCATCAGCATGAGCTATGGCGGTTGCGAAGTGGAGAACACCCCGGACATTCGCTTCCTGGGCCAACAGGCCAATGCCCAGGGGATTACCTGGGTGGTTGCCTCGGGTGACAGCGGGGCCGCCGGGTGCGACTTCAGTGCTCCCGGTCCCCAGGCCACTAAGGGGCGGGTTGCCGGATTCCCTGCCTCCCTGCCGGAGGTGACGGCCATTGGTGGCACCACGCTGAATGAAGGAACCGGAAAGTACTGGGCCGCCACGAACAAACCGGATGGGTCTTCCGCCCTGTCCTACATACCTGAAATTGCCTGGAACGACACTCCGCTCCGTAACGAAATGACGGCAACAGGAGGCGGTGCCAGTGTTTTCTATTCGAAGCCCTGGTGGCAGGCAGGGAAAGGCGTCCCGGATGACGGGGCGCGCGATATTCCCGATGTCTCGTTCCCCGCTTCGGCCGATCATGATGGTTACCTGGTCTTCAGTGGCGGTGCCCAATACATCTTTGGGGGCACTTCGGTGGGGACACCGATTTTCGCCGGGGTTCTGGCGCTGGTAAATCAATCGCTTGTGAATGCCGGTAAGCTCGTCGAACCGGGGCTGGGCAATGTGAATCCGGCACTGTACAGACTGGCACAGGCCAGTACCTCCGTCTATCACGACATCACGGCAGGAGACAACGTTGTGCCCTGTTCGCAGGGTTCCCCCGACTGTGTGGATGGCAAGTTGGGGTACACGGCCGGGCCCGGGTATGACCTGACCACCGGCCTTGGTTCACCAGATGTCACGGCGCTGGTGCGGCAGTGGAACCTCGGTGTCGTGAGCAGCACCACGTTGTCAGCCAAACCCTCCAGCGCCGCCCTGAACGACAACATCACACTGACTGCGGTGGTCCGTTCAACCGGCTCCTCCCGACCCACCGGCACCGTTACCTTTCTTTCCAGCTACAACCAACTCGCCACTGTGAGTCTGACACCGGGCCCCGGCACTACCGCGATTGCGACACTCGTCATTTCGATGGTGAGAATCGCGGAGGGAACCGGCTCGGTGTCCGCCATCTATGCGGGTGATGGAGTGGTGGACGGCTCGGGAGGCTCGTCGTTCCTTGAACTAATCATTCCGGCTTCCGGTTCCCTGGTGATCCCGTCGGTTGATCCCAACCCCGTTTACCAGTTCGGGGCGTCATACGTCTTCACAGTGACGCTGCAGGAAGCTGCTGGGGTGTCTACCCGGATTACCGGTTTTACCTTCGATGGCGCGAACGTGGCGCTCACCGTTTTGGGCCAAACCAATCTCCCGGCATTTGGCTTCATACAAGCGATTCTCACCTCAGCCTCGGGAATCAACCCGACCGCCGGAACCCACGTTTTTACATTTTCCGGGTCGGATGCGAATGGCCGGACCTGGTCCCAGTCTGTAACCGCCGTCTTCCTGCCCTCAGCCAGCCCTGCCCTGACACCGTCCATCCTCTTAACCAGCGTGCCCCGGACCGTGAACAGGAATCCGAATGCAGAGCCGAATTGCCAGTGGGCTCAGCAGTTCACTGTCCAGGAACAGGGCGGTTTCCTGACGAATCTGACCGGGTTTGCGGTGGGCAACAGTTCCCAGTCCGGGCTGATCCAACAGATCTTCGGAACCACTCGGCTTGCCCCCTGGGGTGTCCTCTACGGAACGCAGTGCTACAGCACCAACACGGTGGCCTCCAACCGAACCTTTACGATTGCGGGCGTCGGGGAGATCGGGTCAGTCAGCTCTGTCACCTCGGTGACATACTCACAAACGGCACCAGTGGCAGCAGCAGCCCTGTCGCTCTCGCGGCCTTCGCTGGTGTTCACATTACCCGAGGCGGGGCCGACCCGGACTGCTCCCATCGACATTACTCTGACCGGAGGGCAAGCTGTCTGGAGTGTGTCAAAGCTGCCGGACAACCTGACAACAAAGTGGCTCTCCGTGCTCAATACCAGTGGCGAGGGGCCGGGTCGATTTACGGTGCAGGCAACGTCTGCCGGGCTTTCACGCGGGGTTTATCGTGCTTTCATTACGGTTCAGGCCGCCAATGCTTTCCCGCAGGCTATCAACTTGCCGGTTACGCTCGTTGTCGGGGCATCTCCCGTGCTTTCGATAGCCGGTGTCAGCAATGCGGCTTCGTTTGGGCCGACCGGGGCCCCGGGAGGGCAAATGCGGGTCCTGGGGCTGAATCTGGCACCATCCTCAGCGATAGCCAATCGCTTCCCCTTGCCGGTCAGTTTGGAGGGGGTGAGTGTCACTGTCAATGGAGTTTCCGCCCCGCTTTACTCAGTAGCTCCGGAAAGGCTTGAAATTCAAGTTCCCTATGAAACCGCCCTCGGAACTGCAGTTCTGGCGGTGAACCGGAATGGCCAGATCGCGTGGCAGGAGTTTCCCGTCGCCACCACGGCACCTGGCATCTTCGCCACCTCCAGGCGTTTCCTCACGCCCACTTCGGTAGCCTCCCCAGGTCAGACCATTTCCGCCTACCTAACGGGGGACGGAGATGTCTCACCCACACTTGCCACCGGCGACACACCGGCACAGGGGACCATTGTCACTCGCTTGCCCCGGCCCCGCCTCCCCGTGTCCGTCACGGTCGGCGGCATCCAGGCTTTTGTGCGCTTTGTCGGCATCACTCCAGGGGTTGCCGGAGTCACCCAGTTGAATTTCACGGTGCCCGACAGCGTTCCTCCCGGCACCCAGCCGGTGGTGGTTTCGGTGGGGGGCGTAAATAGTCCGCCCGTAAATCTCCAGGTTCAATATCTCCAGGTTCAATAACGACAGGCGGCCAAATTTTCCGCTACTCTGGAGGGAAACTCTATGAAGAAGATTGCGCTTTTCGCCTGCCTCCTCCTGACGTTGTCGTGTTCACAGACACCACCCGGCGACCCGTTGAAGCCAGGGTTTGACGCCATGAATCCGGATTCCCTGCTGACCTCAATCAAGACGCTGGCCTCGGATGAATTTGAAGGTCGGAAGCCGGGGAGTGCGGGCGAAGAGAAGACCGTCGATTTCCTGGAGCAGAACTTCCGTGCGTTGGCTCTGAAGCCTGGCAATCCGGACGGTACATTTGTTCAGAAGGTGCCTCTGGCCGGCACGAACTCAAAACAACAGGGCTCCTTTACCGTGAATGGAAAACCCCTCGCCGCAGCGGAGAACAAGGACTTTGTTGCCGTCTCCACCCGCTTCGTGGAAGACACGACTGTGAAGGATTCCGACATCGTCTTCGTCGGCTACGGCGTCGTGGCTCCCGAGTATGGCTGGGATGACTACAAAGATGTCGATGTAAAGGGCAAGACCATCGTGATGCTGGTCAACGATCCCCAGCTTCCCGATCCGGCCGACCCCACGAAGCTGGACGCCAATATGTTCCGCGGTCGCGCCATGACGTACTACGGGCGCTGGACTTACAAATACGAAATCGCGTCTGAAAAAGGTGCCGCGGCCGTCCTGATTGTCCACGAAACCGCACTCGCGGGCTATGGCTTTGAGGTGGTGGTGTCGGGCAAAGCTGGTGAAATGTTCAATATCCAGAGACCAAACAACAATCTGGCCCGCGTTCCTGTGGAAGGCTGGATGACGTTCGACAAGACGGCTGAACTGTTCAAAGCTGCCGGCCTGGATCTGGCTGCCGCGAAAAAAGACGCTTTGAGAAAGGAGTTCCGGCCCGTTCCGCTCCAAGGTGCCAAAGCCAGTTTCCATATCACCAATGCGCTGCGCAAGATCGACTCCCGAAACGTGGTGGCGAAGCTCGAAGGCAGCGACCCGGCGCTGAAAGACGAGTACATTGTCTACACAGCACATTGGGATCATTTCGGACGAAACACGGAATTGCAGGGTGACCAGATTATGCACGGGGCGCTCGACAATGCCTCGGGCACCGCAGGTCTGCTGGAAATCGCACGTGCTTACAGCAAGATGTCACCGGCACCCAAAAGGTCTGTGTTGTTTCTTTCCGTGACTGGTGAGGAACAGGGGCTGCTGGGTGCAGAATACTACGCCTCGAACCCGCTCTATCCCCTGAAGAAGACGGTCGCGAATATCAACATGGACGTCCTGAACGCGTGGGGCAAGACCAAAGACCTGGTCATCGTGGGCCTCGGAAATTCTACGCTCGATGATACGGTGACCGAAGTCCTGAAATCCAGGCAGAGGGTGCCGGTTGGCGACGCCGAGCCTGAAAAGGGTTTCTACTACCGTTCCGATCACTTCCAGTTCGCCAAAGTGGGCGTCCCCGCGCTCGACCCGGAAGCCGGCATCGAGTTCATCGGCAAGCCCGAAGCTTACGGCCGTCAGAAGCGCGACGAGTATACGGAGAAGATTTACCACAAGCCCGCCGACAAACCAGATCCAGCCTGGGATCTCTCCGGCGCGGTGGAAGACCTGCGGGTCCTGTTCGAAACCGGCTATCGGGTGGCACAGGAAGTGAAGATCCCTGAATGGAAGCCCGGCAACGAGTTCAAGGCTCGCCGGGATGCCATGATGAAGTAAGGACGCACCTATGGCGATTCATCAGCACATTCTCCATAACGGTCGCATCGAAGACGCCGCGACGGCGGTATTTCGGTCCGGCCAAATTGGGATTCTGGCGGGTTGGGGCGTTTTTACAACGCTCCGGGTCCGCCACGGAGCCTTGTTTGCTTGGGAACGGCATTGGGCGCGCATGACTCGTGATGCGCGGCTCCTGAACCTCCCCATGCCGGATTCAGATGGGGTTCAGGCAGACCTGCTTCGTTTGCTGGACGCCAACCAACAGACGGATTGCACCCTGCGCCTCGTCATTGTCCGGAACAGCGGCGGTATGTGGCAGGACAGCCAGGCGGCCATCACTACCGTGGACGTTGCAGCCATGACCGCAACTTCAAAGTTGTGGGGCGAGAGTGTGAGCCTGGGAGTTCAGCCCAACGCGCGGCACGCGGCGTGCGAGTTCGCCGGCGCGAAAGTGCTGTCATGGGCGCAAAATCTCTCCTGGGCAGAACGCGCCGTGCTCAACGGGAACGACGAGGTGGTCTTGTTGAACGAGCATGGCCGGGTTGCGGAATGTACGTCGGCCAATATTTTTATTGTCAAGGGCCGATCCGTTTTCACGCCCCCGCTTTCGGAAGGTTGTCTTGGCGGCATCACCCGCGAAATCCTGCTGGAGCTGTCCGGGGAGGGGCTGGCGGTGGTCGAACAGCCCTTGTCGCTGGATGATTTTGCACATGCCGACGCGGCATTCATTACCTCCACCACCCGGAATCTGCTCCCGATCCGTGACGTTGGCAGCAAAAGTGTTTCCGGAAGCACGGAGGTTATCTGCGAGTTATCCCACCGTTTTGACGCCTTTGTCGAGCGGGATCTGCAGACGAGGGCAAGTGCAGGTGCTGTTTGTGCTTAGTCTTGCGCGCCGTGCGGCGTGGGAGTATGTTAGAACTGAGATCGCCCCTAACTAATGCCTGTCCAATGCCCAAATTGCGGGAGTCGCCATCTGCGCGACTCCGCTATGAAGGAATCGACCGACAAGATCAGACGCTGGCGGTTTGAAACCGCCCTTCGCTGTGTCGATTGCAAGACTCGCTTTGTCGCGAGCACGTTGGCGCTGGGCGACATTTTCTACGCGAAGTGCCCCGTCTGCAGGAAGCTGGATCTGAACGCCTGGTCCGGCAAGACCTACACGCCAACCGGCTGGACTGCTCTCGCGGTCAACCTGGGTGCCAAAAAATGGCGATGTGAATATTGCCGCATCAACTTTGCCAGTTTCCGCAAGCGCAAGGAAGTCTTCAGCTTCAAGCGCTGGCAGAGAATGAATGTTGGTGGTGCGGTGAGCCTGGGCAGAGCCAAGCTTGCGGAAATGGAAATTAAGGCGGCCAAGGCCCGTGAAATCTCCAATCAGAAGGCTCGTGAGGCTGCTGCTAAAGCCAGGACCGAAGAAGCTGAGAACGACGATGACGAGTAAAGGAGTAACGCCGATGAACCCGACCAAGCCCATGAACCCGACCAAGCCGATGAACCCGACAAAGATGACCACTACGACACGTCGCCAGGCCTTGCTGGATGCCATGAAGGCCACCGCTCTCCTGGCTGCCATCCCGAGCTGGGCGGTGCCTGCGCTGGCGGAGGGTGAAGCCGATGCCGAGTTCACCGACTACCCGAAGACCTTCAATCCGAATAACCCCAACTCGATCACCAGGCTTCTGGATATCCGCAAGATCGATGGCCTCATCACGCCAGCCGACCAGTTTTTTGCCATTCAGCACTTCAACCAGCCTGAGGTGGATCCGGTCGCCTACCGCCTGAAGTTCACCGGCATGGTTCGTAAGGATGTTCAGTTTACGCTCGAGGATCTGAAGAAAATGAAGCCCGTTGACGTGATTGCGGGCTACGAATGTTCCGGCAATAGTCCCCGAGGCATGCAGGCTTTGTCGTCCTGCGGGAAGTTCACCGGGGTTCCCTTCAGCGCTGTCCTGAAGCAGGTTGGAGTCACGCCTAAGGCTCGCGAAGTGGTTTTCTTCGGCAGCGATCATGGCCAGCAGGATGTCGTCTTCCGGCAACAGACTTTTAAGCTGGAGCAGCAGTTTGGCCGCAGTTTGACCCTGGAAAATGCCATGCGACCAGAACCGATATTGGCATATGCGCTGAATGGTGAGCCGCTCACCCGGCGCCAGGGCTTCCCGGTTCGGCTCATCATGCCGGGTTGGTATGGCGTGGCGAACGTGAAGTGGCTGGCTGAGGTTCATCTGCAGGAAGATCGCTACGTGGGGAATTATCAGGCTCGGTGGTACCGGTCGCTGAAAGGCGTCGGCGGCACCGGCGAAGAAACGGATCCCGGGACCCAGTGGGTGGAAACGGAAATCACCCGCCTGCAATTGAAGTCTGTGGTGGCGCGGGTTCGCAAATCGGGAACAGCTCACAACGTGATTGGGTTCGTTTTGAACGATGGCACGCCCCTGAAGTCGGTTGAAGTGAAAATCGACGATGGTTCGTGGCAGAAGGCTACGCTCGATGCCAAAAACACAAAGTTCTCGTGGAAACTCTTCAGCTATAAGTGGGAGGGCGCAACCCCAGGCGAACACACGGTGGTTTCGCGCGTGACCGATATGGAGGGTGCGGTACAGCCGGAGGCCGGCGACCTGAAGCGGAAGAAGACCTTCCTGCAGGACAACTCCCAGCATCCCCGCAAGATCAAAATCGCCTAGCCGATTTTAGCGCTGAGCATAGACACGGAGCCACCTTCGATCCCCATAACGGGTAGCGAGATGGCTTCGTTTTTTCGTTGGGTTCCCAGCACGTACAGCAGAGGCAGGTAGTGCTCCGGCGTGGGGATGGAGAGCGCCGCGTCCGGCCCCAGTTTCTGGTAGTCAATGAGCGGACCGACGTCTCCGGACAGAAGCAGGCCCCGGGCTTCCGCCTCAAATCGCAGCGCCCAGTCATAGGGTGGGGCATTGTCCACCCCCCAGGCGTATCTCCGCAAGTTGTGCACCAGATTGCCACTGCCGACAATCAGGACCCCTTCCTCGCGTAACTGAGCCAGTCTTTGGCCAATGTCGAAGTGGTATTGCGGCGGTCGAGTCGCGTCAATACTGAGTTGCACCACGGGCACATTGGCATTCGGATACACGTGCTTCAGCACCGACCAGGTCCCGTGATCGAGCCCCCACGAACCGTCAAGCGCTACGGGGATCGGTGCCAGTAATTCCTGTACGCGGCGCGCCAGTCCCATGTCGCCAGGTGCGGGGTACCGGACGGCGAACAATTCTCCGGGAAAACCGCCAAAGTCGTGGATGGTCTCGGGGGCCATACTGATCGTCACGCCCGTGGTTCGTATATACCAGTGCGCTGAAATGGCGAGAATCGCCCGGGGGCGGGGGATGGTCTCGCCGAGGGCTCGCCACTCTCGCGTCCAGAGGTTGTCCTGCAAAGCGTTCATCGGGTTTCCGTGCCCGAAAAAGACTGAGGGAAGAAGGGGCGACGTAAGTAAACTGGACATCTCTGCCCATCATGCCATGAGGGTGGAACCGGTTGTGGGAGTATCATCGTGGAGATTACATGTTGAATCGCCGAGACTTTTTTCAGAGCGCCGCAGTAGCGGCTACCGCAGCAGCAACGGGCATGGCTGCGGCCAAAAAACCAAACTTCGTGGTCATTCTGGCGGATGACATGGGGTTTGCTGACGCTCGCTGCTACGGCGGTGACGTGGATACGCCGAACCTGGATCGGCTGGCCTCTCAGGGCCTCCGCTTCACTCAGTTCTATTCCACTGCGCGCTGTGGCCCTTCCCGCAACTGTCTGATGACCGGCTACTACGCCCAGCAAACGGCCTCCGATGTGATGACCCCCGGGAACGTACCCTCTTACACGAAGTTCCTGCCGGAGTATCTGAAACCACTGGGCTATCGGACCTATCATTCCGGCAAATGGCACTTGCGGTTCGCTACCGGGGAAGGCGGCGTCGGCTTCGATCATTCCTACGCGATGCTCGACGAACTACGCTTCTTTACCCAGAATCGACACGAGGTGGATGGCAAGGCGCTTCCCAAGCCAGGCGAGGGTTACTACAGCACCACCGCCATTGCCGATTACAGCGTGCAGTTTCTGAAAGAGCACCAGAAGGACCATGCTGCCGACCCCTTCCTGATGTACGTCGCTTTCCACTCGCCCCACTTCCCGCTGCAGGCACCCCAGGCCGACATTGATCACTACAAGGGCCGTTTTACGGAAGGCTGGGATACTGCCCGGGAACGGAAAGTCCAGCGCATGCAGAAGATGGGTCTCATCAATGGCCCGGCAGCACCGCTGGAACCCGAAATGTGGACCAAATGGAACACGCCGGACAAAGAGCTGACGGAGAAGGTCGGCCCCGGTGAAATTTCGAAAGCGGTGCCGTGGTCTACCCTGACGCCGGTCCAAAAGGATTTCCAGCGAACCAAGATGGCCATCCACGCGGCCATGATCACCCGCATGGACGCTGAAATCGGTAAGGTTCTGGATCAGGTGAAAGCGATGGGGGCGGAGCGCGACACCATCGTGCTCTTCATGTCCGACAACGGTGCCAGTTCTGAACAGCTCATTCGAGGGGATGGCCACGATAGTACTGCGGCTCCGGGGTCCATGATGACCCACCTCGGCCTCGGCCCCGGCTGGTCTTCGAACGCCAACGCGCCGTTTCGCCTGCACAAATCCTGGGTGAATGAAGGTGGTATCGCGTCTCCCCTCATCGTCTCCTGGCCAAACGGCAATCTGGGCGCCAACAAACTTCGCCAGGAACCGTGCCATTTTGTCGATATCGTGCCGACTCTGGTGGAACTTGCCGGGGGGAAGGTCGCGACGGAGCCCGGAACTCCGCCGCTGGCCGGCCGAAGCCTCGCGCCTGCCCTTCGCAAAGATGGGGCAGCCCCGCATGAGTACATCTACTTCAACCACAACAACAACCGGGCGCTGCGCCAGGGAGACTGGAAGCTGGTTGCCATCGGAGAAAAGGGCGAGTGGGAGCTGTACAACCTGAAGACCGATCGCGCTGAACAGCATAACCTGGCGGCCTCCCAGCCGGAGCGTGTTCGCAGGATGGCGGCCTTGTGGAAGGACCGTGACGAGACGTTCGCCAGGGTTCGCGAAAACGCCCCTCCCAGCAACAAGCGTCGCATGGCTGCGGCCGCAGGGTAGGCTAATAGCTGGTGGAATTGAACCCAGTCCTCAAGGCCACGAGCCTGCGAAAAGCCTACGGTGCCCGCGTGGCTGTCGATGCTCTGTCGTTTTCCGTCGCGGGTGGTGAGATCGTTGGTCTGGTCGGGCCGAACGGCGCGGGCAAGACCACCACCATCAGCATGATTCTGGGTGTGCTCGCCCCCGATTCGGGCAGCATTCATATCGAGGGCCATCACCTGGCCAAAGCCCGGGGGGCCGCCTTGTCCCGGACGAACTTCGCGGCCGTCTACGCGCCACTTCCAGGCAACCTCACCGTAGAAGAAAACCTCCGTATTTTCGGTATGCTCTATGAGACACCAGACCTCACCTCGCGAATGAACGAGGTGATTGCCGAGTTTGATCTGGATAAATTCCGGCGTACCCGCTGCGGGGTCCTGTCGTCCGGTGAGCAGACTCGTGTTTCCCTCGCTAAGGCCATGCTGAACAACCCGGCCCTGCTCCTGCTGGACGAACCAACCGCCTCGCTCGATCCCTCCACCGCCCGCGCCATCCGCGCCCGGATTCAGGCTTTTGCCGCACGGGGCAAAGGCGGCGTCCTCTGGACCTCCCACAACATGGCGGAAGTGGAAGCCACCTGTGATCGCCTGCTTTTCCTTTCGCGGGGACGGATTCTGCTGGAAGGGAATCCCCGGACCCTCGCGGGTCTCAACGGGCATGCTTCGCTCGAAGATCTTTTTGTCGCCGTGGCCCGTGAGCCTCTTCGGGAAGATTTATGAAGCTCGTCCGCATAAAGGCCGTCATACTCCGTCAGTTCTACCTGATGAAGGGCAGCCCCGTGCGCGTTCTGCCCATGTTTGGCTGGGTTCTGCTCGATATCCTGCTTTGGGGCTTTATCACGAAGTACCTGAACAGCGTCGCGGCTTCCGGCTTCAGCTTCGTCCCACGCCTGTTGGGGGCCGTCCTGCTCTGGGATTTTCTCACCCGTGCCATGCACGGCCTTACTGTTGGTTTCCTCGAAGACGTGTGGTCCCGGAACTTCCTCAATATCTTCGCTTCGCCGCTTTCCATCAGCGAATACCTCGCAGGCCTCACCATCACGTCGCTTATTACCAGTTCGTTTGGCCTGCTGGCCATGATCCTGCTGGCCGCTATCGCATTCGGCTACTCAATCGCAACGCTGGGGCTCCTGGCGGCCCCCTTCGTGCTGGTGCTCTTTATGTTCGGGATCTCGCTGGGAATTGTGGCTTCCGCGCTGGTCCTGCGACTCGGCCCGGCAGGGGAGTGGCTGGTTTGGCCGATTCCCGCCGTGCTGGCCCCGTTCGCGGGCGTCTTCTACCCCGTCACCACTTTGCCCGCCTGGATGCAGCCCGTGGCCCGGCTGCTACCCCCGACGTGGGTTTTTGAGAGCCTCCGCGCCATCGCTGCGGGGCAGCCGGTCCCGATGCTCGATGTCGCTGCCTCCATTGGCCTGGCTGCCTTCTGGTTGCTGGCCGCCTGGGCCCTGTTTGCGTGGACTTTTCGGGTCGTCGTGCGGACCGGCCTCATCGCACGATACAGTGCTGAGACAGTCAATTAGGCGTAACTGTTATTCGTTATCGGCGGTATCGCGGAAATGAATCGGAGAGCCTGGCCAGGCGGGCTATGCTGGTCGGAGCATGCGAGCCTTCAGCCTTGTGTTTCTGGTCTTTTTGACCGTCACTCCCTTATCTGCGCAGTATGGCGGTTCTGACCGCATCTGGTGGGACGCAGGGCAGGGCAGCCTCTTTCCCTGGGAACAGGACTTCGACGACCCTCTGGGCCGCGTCAGCGTGCTGAATACCAAGGGCGCGGTCCGAACCACCGGACACCCTTTCTTCGAAGCTCTCGGGACCAACGGTCGTGCCTGCATCACGTGCCACCAGCCCTCGAATGCGATGAGTATTTCTGCTGCGGCCATCAGCAAACGCTGGCAGGAGACCTCTGGCAAAGATCCACTCTTCGCGGCTATTGACGGTTCCAATTGTCCGGATCTGCCCCAGCAGGAGGCTTCGTCCCACTCGTTGCTTGTGGAGCGGGGGCTTTTTCGCATCGCCCTGCCCTGGCCTCCGAAAAAAGTGGTCCCGGAATTCAGGCTCGAGGTAGTTCGGGACCCGACGGGCTGCAATCTCAGCAAGACTTATGGGCTTGAATCCCCTGCGCCTGCCGTGTCGGTCTTTCGTCGGCCTCGCGTTACCGCAAATCTGAAGTATGTTGTTGCCGGACCGGAGGGTCTTACCTTCATGGCGGACGGGCGGGAGACCTCGCTCGAAGATCAGGCCGTCTCAGCCGCCACTGGACACCAGCAGGCCACAGTTCCTACCCGCGAGCAGCTTCGGCAGATCGTCGAATTCGAGTCCCAGCTCTACATGGCGCAGAGTGCGGACATTCGGGGGGGCTTGCTTACTGAGAAGGACGGGCCACCGGCTCTCGGTGCCGCCAACCTTCGGGGCGGTGTAGTTGGGGCTCTGGCACCTTCCCTGTCGTTTGATGCGTGGCGTCCGGCAAGTGGTGCCGGGGAACTCAATACCCAGCTGCAGTTCCGTGCCTCCGTGGCGCGCGGCCGGGATGTCTTCTTTGGCCGGACTTTTGCCCCAGGGGCCACCACGTGCGGGACCTGCCACAGCGCGGGAATAACGCGCTGGATGGACATTGGTACTACCAACCACCCGATGGCGGAAGCGGACCCGGCGCTGCCTCTGTTTCGGGTCACCTGCGAGACAACGGCAACCCCTCACCCGGGACTCGGGCGGGTGATCTATACGCAGGACCCGGGCCGCGCGCTGGTGTCCGGAAAATGCGCGGACGTCGGGGCGATCGTGATGCAGCAGTTCCGGGGGCTGGCGGCACGCGCTCCGTATTTTTCGAACGGGTCGGCACAAACGATTCCCGATATTGTGGAGTTTTATGAACGACGCTACATGTTCCGTTTTGCTCCGGGGGAACGCCAGGACCTGGTGGATTTTCTGGGCGTGCTCTGAACCCGCGTTTTGAGCCGCAAGCACGGGAACTGGAGCGGGGGAGAATAAAAGTTATGCCCGCAAACTTCAAAGCTGAACTCGTCGCTTGTCTCGGCCAGCCGGTTGCCGAGAATCCTACCGGAGTCATGCAGGAAGCAGCCTTTCGCGCACTGGGCCTCGACTGGCGGTATCTCACTATCGAAGTCGCCCCCGACCAGCTGGCCAATGCGATCACCGGCGTTCGAGCTTTCGGAATGCGGGGCTTGAATCTAACGATCCCGCACAAGGTTGCCATCCTTCGGCATCTGGATGAGGTCGCGCCGGATGCCGCGTTGATCGGCGCTGTGAATACGGTTTGCCGTCAGGGCGATCGGCTGGTCGGGATGAATACAGACGGAAAGGGCTTCCTTCGGGGCGTTCGTATAGACGCCAGGGTAGATCCGAAAGGGAAAAAGGCGGTTGTGCTCGGCGCAGGAGGCGCGGCCCGCGCGATCGTGACGGAATTGGCGCTGGCGGGAACGGAGGAAATTCTGGTGGTGAACCGGTCCGCTGACCGCGCAAAGGCGATGGTTGACGATCTCGCCGCCAGGACCGGGTGTAAGATTCGGTGGCAGTCCTGGCCGGAGATCTATCAGGTTCCGGAGGATGCCGGGCTGCTGGTGAATGCGACCTCGATCGGCCTGTACCCGGACATCGGGGCGATGCCACCTGTGGACCTGTCTTGTGCGCAACCGGACTTGCTGGTCTGCGACGCTGTTTTCAACCCGCCAGAGACACGCCTTCTCGCCGCCGCGCGCCGCCGCAGCCTGCCCGTACTCGACGGTCTTTCCATGCTGGTGCATCAGGGCGCGATCGGTTTCCAGTTGTGGACCGGGCAGGAGGCCCCGGTCGGAGTGATGAAGCAAGCCCTGCGAAAAGCCCTCGGCATTTAGGGCGGAGTTTCCGTTGTGGTCCGGCGGTCCATTCAACAACCCAGGTCCGGGACGCGACATCCTGGCGTCGCCGTACGGCCACCAGGCTCAGAAGTGGCCCGTTGTGGTGTGCTCAGGCTCGAACGCGCGGTGGCTGTTCCAGTCGCGGAGTGAAGCGCCGCTGGTACTACATCCTCTGGCACCGAGACAAGCATCAAGCGGAAAGGGGGCTCGTCGACCCCGATTCGTCGGCGGAACGAACCGCTTTGCCTGGTGAGGTTGTCGCAGGATGCCCGATCTTGGGCACTCGGATCTCGGTTTATAAATGTGTTAGTTTACGTAGCCTGACTTAGTGTATTTTTATAATTTCAAACTTGCCATGGGTTTGAGATTATGCTAATTTGCGTAGTATGGCTGGGCAAAATGAGGGAAAGCTAAACCGTCTCAATCGAATCCTCCCCGAGGGGTTTCTTGTCGATGCTGCTTGGCTCAATGCGCAAGGCTATTCCACTTCGCTGCGGAGTCAGTATTTGGCTGCCGGATGGCTGGAGCAGCCGACCAGACAGGTCTATCAGAGATCGAGAACCGCGCTGAACTGGCAGCAAGTCGTCATTTCGCTCCAGACGTTGCTTGAATGTGATTTGGCAGTGGGCGGGCGAACCGCACTGGAACTAAAGGGCTACGGACACTATCTGACCTGCCACCAGACCGAGGTACATCTCTATGGGCCGAAGCGCCCCCCGACGTGGCTAAACAACCTCCCCGTTTCTGCAAAGTTCGTCTATCACAATAGCCAGCGGCTCTGGGCCTATTCGGTCAATCTCGGAACCATAGCGACCGAATCCGATTCAACGCCTGACGAAGCAGAAGCCCACCTTTGGGGGCAAACGGGACAGCCGCTGTTCCTCTCATCGCCCGAACGTGCGGTGCTCGAAGTTCTTGACGAGTTGCCTGATCACGAGAGCTTTCATCAGGTCGACCAGCTATTCGAGGGGCTTTCCAACCTCAGTCCCCGACGTTTAGAAGAGCTGCTGCTCGATTGCCACAGCGTTAAAGTGAAGCGTCTCTTTTTTTTCTTCGCCGACCGTCACAGGCACGGGTGTCTGTCACGGATCAACAAAGCAGCCATCGATCTCGGAAAAGGAAAGCGACAGCTGGTCCGAGGCGGAATGCTGAGCAAACCCTACCAAATCACCGTACCCAGGGATCTCGACGGCCTTCAGTGAAATCTATCAGCGGCAGGTTAGGTTGTTGCTCCAACTCCTTCCCTTGGTAGCCATGGAAGACTGCTTTGCTTTGAAGGGCGGAACGGCGATCAACCTGTTTGTTCGCGACATGCCGCGTCTGTCGGTCGATATCGACCTCACCTGGCTGCCGATTTCGGGCCGAGCTGAGTCGCTCGCCGCTATCGATGCCGCTCTCCGGCGTATTGCCAAACGTATCGAAGAACGGCTGCGAGGTGCGACGCTCAGTTTCTCCACGATGATGCCTGAGAAGACGGCGACAAAGGTGTTGGTTCGGCAAGGTAATACTCAGGTGGAAATCGAGGTGACGCCCGTTCTGAGAGGCTGCGTCTTTGAGCCGGAACAACGTACCGTCTCTCGGGTCGTCGAGGCCGCGTTTGGCTTCGCAGAAATGCGCGTTGTCTCGTTCGCCGACCTCTACGCCGGGAAGCTCGTCGCCGCCTTGGACCGGCAACACCCACGCGATCTCTTTGATGTTCGTGATCTCCTCGCGAACGAAGGTATTGGTGATGAACTTAGGACGGCCTTCATCGTCTATTTGCTCAGCCACAACCGTCCCATGGCTGAAATCCTTGCCCCGGCCGGAAATCGCTGACTGCAGAGTTTGATCGAGGATTCGTCGGAATGACTATGCATCCGGTGTCCCTTGATGAATTGAGCGAGACGAGGGAATCGTTGATCGCGCTCATAGTGGGGCAACTCCCGGATTTCCATCGCCGATTTCTCCTGTCATTCGAGCGGGGTGAGCCGAATTGGGTACTGCTCGATGTGCCGGCAGCACGTGATCTCCCCGCTGTTCGCTGGCGGCTGCAAAACCTCTCCCTACTTGCGAAAAACGAACGGGATCCACTTGTTCATCAGCTGGAGAAAATCCTCTCTCCAGATCTGTAATGCGCCTTGTCCGGCGTGCCAACGCGGCAGAAGAGCAGGGAAACCGCGTTCTTGCGGCTTAATGGAGTGAAGTGGAGTGAAACGGGTTGTCGGGGTTTACTAAGTGATTAAAGATGGAGCGGGAGACGGGGATCGAACCCGCGACGTTCAGCTTGGGAAGCTGACATTCTACCGCTGAATTACTCCCGCTCAGGGTCGTGGCAGCTCGTAAGCCACCGGGTAGATTCTATTCGAGTATACAACTGTCCCGCGCTGTCCGCTATCATAGGCCCGAATGGCCGCCCCCCGCGTTATCCTGCCCCGCGTTTTTTTAATTGACACGTTTGGTTTCATCTTTCGGGCTCACCATGCTCGCGCCCGCTCCGGGGCTCCCCCCATGCGCACCGCCGCCGGCCTCCCCACCGAAGCCCTCTTCATCTTCACCAACATGCTGCGCAAACTCTCGCGCACCCACACGCCCTCCTACATGGCCGCCATCTTCGAATCGGAGGGCAAGACGCATCGCGAAGTGGCCTTCCCCGACTACAAAGCCAATCGCGCCGAGACGCCCCCCGAACTCCTCCAGCAAATCCCTTACGTCCGCCGCATCCTCGAAGCCTCCCGCATCCCCGTCATCAACTACCCCGGCTTCGAGGCCGACGACGTCATCGGTACCCTCGCCGCCAAAGGTGCTGCGGCCGGCTGCGAAATCGTCATTGTCTCCAGTGACAAAGACATGCTGCAACTCGTCAACAACCAGGTCTCCATGCTCAACCCGGCCAAAGACGACACCTGGTACGACCCCGCCAAAGTGAAGGAATTCATGGGCGTCGAACCTCATCAGGTGGCCGACCTCCTCGCCCTCAAAGGCGACGCCGTCGACAACATCCCCGGTGCCCCCGGCATTGGGGAAAAGGGCGCCGTCGATCTGCTTGCCCAGTTCGGCTCCGTGGAAGCCGCGCTGGACCGGACCTCAGAAATCGTCCGCAAGATGTACCGCGAAAGCCTTGAAAATAACCGCGAACGCGTCGAATTGTCCAAATACCTGGCCACCATCGACTGCGCCGTCCCCGTCCCCTTCGACCTCGACGCCCTCCGTGTTCGCGAACCCGATCTCGACCAGCTCCGCCCGCTCCTCAAGGAACTCGAATTTTTCTCCCAGCTCAAGGAACTGGGCCCCACCGAAGACACCCGCCCCAAAGACCTCGGCCCCTTTCTGGATGCCGCAGACGTGTTGGGTTTCCTCGAAGGCACGTCGCCGGTTTCCGTCTGCCTTTCCCTCCCGCTCAACGAAATCGGCCTGTCCCGCAGGGCAGGGCAGGGACGCAGTCTGCCCCTCTCCCGCCTCGCGGAACTCAAGCCCTGGCTCGAAGCTTCCACCTGCCCCAAAGTCGCCGCCGACATTAAATCCACGCTGGGTGAACTCCTGAGCCGCGGTATTAACCCCGTCGGCTTCACCGAAGATCCCTCTCTTTACGCCTTCCTTCTCGATGCCGATCCCGGCGGCTGTACTCTCGACGCCCTCGTCGAACGCCGCCTGGAACTTCGCCCCGGACCCCGCGCTGACGAGCGCGCCCTCTTCGTCCACGAACTCACTGAACGCCTCCGCCCGGAGGTGGAACGTCGCAATCTCATGCCTCTGTTTCGCGACATGGACCTGCCGCTGGCCGCAGTTCTGGCGCGAATGGAGCGCGCAGGCATCCGTGTGGACGAACGCGAGCTCAACCGTCTGTCAGGTCTCATGGATACCGAGATCCGCAGCCTCACCACCGAAATCCATGCGCTGGCCGGGCATGAATTCAATATCTCGTCGCCCCAACAGCTCAGCCGCATCCTGTTCGAAGAGATGGGGATCGTGCCCCCTGGCCGTCCTGCCAAAGGCAAGCCCGTCTCCACTGCGGCCGACATTCTGGAGTCCCTGGACCATCCCATCGCGGGCAAGGTCCTCGAATATCGCCAGCTGACCAAGCTCAAAGGCACCTATGTGGACGCGCTCCCGCAACTGCTCGACCCTGAGACCGCCCGCCTCCACACCACCTTCAATCAATGCGGTGCCGCCACAGGCCGCCTCTCGTCGAATAATCCAAACCTCCAGAACATCCCCGTCCGCACCGCACTGGGGCGGGAAATCCGGGCAGCCTTCGTTCCCCGCGAAGGCTGGCAACTGGTAGTCGCCGACTACTCCCAGATCGAACTCCGTATTCTGGCCCACATGTCGGAAGATCCCGTTCTGATCGACGCCTTCCGCAGCGGCGAGGACATCCACACACGCACGGCGGCCGAAGTTCTCGGTGTCCCGCCCATGTTCGTCACTAAAGAGGCCCGGAACTCGGCGAAAGCGGTCAACTTCGGCATCGTTTACGGCATCAGTTCCTTCGGTCTCGCGGCCAACCTCGGCATCTCCCGCAAAGAGGCCGATACCTACATTAAGAACTACTTCGAACGCTACGCCGGGGTAAAACGCTTCATCGACGCGACCATTGCGCAGACTCGCGAAACCGGTATTGCCCGGACCCTGTTCGGTCGCGAACGACCCATTCCCGACATGAACAGCCGCAATCCCGCAGCCCGGGGCTTCGCGGAACGCACCGCCGTCAACTCCCCCATTCAGGGCACAGCAGCTGACCTGATCAAAGTCGCCATGATCCGCATCGACGAGGCGCTGAAGGGCTGGCAGAGCACCATGCTGCTCCAGGTCCATGACGAACTTGTGCTGGAAGCCCCCCCGGAAGAGGTGGAACCCCTGCGCAAGCTCCTCAAAACCGAGATGGAATCCGTCCGGGAGCTGCTGGTGCCGCTGACCGTGGAAACCGGTTCCGGCCCCAACTGGCGCGACGCGAAGTAGCCAACCGTCGCTTATCTTAGCTGCAGTATCTTCGCGCCGAATAGTCCCGGTTCTGGCGGCAGCCATGCTCGTGGTGTGGACCTGCTCCAATCACTTTCACAAGGGTTTTCACTTTGGCGATAGTCATTCGGTCACAAGGAACCCCGCCATACGGGATATAAGGAATATCCCCGGGTTCTTCGCGGAGGCTCGCACCTTTGGCGTTGAGGCTAAAGGCTGGACTTATCGGCACGTCGTCTCTGCATCTCTTGCGATTGACTACTGGCCCGGAAACGGCCTTCATCCGGAATGGTTTCACGCCTCCACTCTGCTTTGGTTCCTGCCCTGATATTTGTCCTGTTCGAGGCCTGCCTGGACAGAGGTCGCCACTCCCCGGCGAACTTCGGCATTGCTCTTTTTGCCGCAGCTCTCTATGGCGCGCATCCGGCTCTCGCCGAAACAGTGAATTGCGTGATCCCGCGACCCGACCTCTATGTGGTTATCGGCCTTGTTGCCGGTCTCGTCTTGTACGCGAGGGTCCACTTGCCAGACGCAGCGTACTCTATCTCCTGCCGGTGCAGGAGGCGTTGCGTTCCCGGTACGCCGCAGCCACCTGCCATGTTGACCTGCGGGAATCGGATGCATCGATCACTGCGGCTCAACGGGCGCTCCGGATCTCACCCGACTCATCTCCCGCGCGTGAAATCCTGGAGCAGGCCTTGACCGGATAGCACGCCCGACGTTGAACTGTCCAGCCTACTTTGGCCCGTTGGCCGATTTGGGACTTTTTGCCGGAACCTTTCCCTGGGCCTGAGCAAAGGCAATGTTCTTCTTTGCAAGCTCCAGATCCGGGTTCAGGCGTAGTGCCTCCTGCGCCGACTGGAGTGCTTCAGGAAAGCGTCTGAGCCCGTTCTGGCATGTTGCAAGGTTGTTCCAGGCCATGGCGAACCCGGGGCTGATGGCGATGGCTCTGCGCGCCGCAGCAATGCATGGGGCCCATTGTCCCTGGAGCGCGAATCGCATGGCCCGGTTGGTCTGGCCTTCGGCGTCAAGTGCCGTTCCCGCATCGCCGGCCTGCTTCATCCGTTCGTTGGCAATTTCCAGAGCCTCCGTCGCAGTTTGGTCTCCAGGGAACAATGCGAGCGTTTCCAGTGCAGCTTCGCGGAGTCCGTCCGTGTCACCCATCTTGTCAAGAACCTCCATAAGCAAACCCCGGGCGGAGATGGCGTCCGGATTCGTGATAAGCGTGATCGAAACACTGGCAAGCGCCTCTTGTTGGCGGTTCTGCTCCAATAACCACGACGCGTAAGCAATGCGGGTTTCGGGTAGCTGAGGTGCCAATTCAATGGCCCGTTGGAAACGTCTCTCCGCTTCCTCATTGTTCCCCATGTGGCCCCAAATCATCCCCAGAGCCATTTCCGCAGTGTGATAGTTGGGTTTCAATGCCGCACCTCTCTCCACGGCTGTGAGGGCACCAGCGTAGTCCTCATTGTTGAGGACGGACATTCCGTATGCCACCCAGCCTTTCCCATTCCGAGGACTCTTTTGTGTTACATCCCGCCAAAAGGACTCCTCGGAATGCCAAACCTTGTTTCGCTGGTAGGTACCCCAGGCCATGCCGGTAAAGATCGCAGCCGAGAGTGCGATTGGCAGGACGGTCCGCAACGTGACCTGCTTGATTCTGCTAAAGGGGATCAGGGCCAACGCCGATCCGGCTGCCAGCGCAAGCCCCACAAAGGGGAAAAACATTCGATGATCATTGTCCAGGTCTGCCAGCGGAAACAAAGAGGTAGGAAGACTGGCGATCAGGAACCACGTGAGACCAAAGGCAATCAATCGAAACCTCGGTTGCCGGTTGAGGATCACAATTCCCACCAGCAGCACCGCCAGGAACAGAATTCCAGCCATTGCTTCCGCCTCGAACGGACTGACGAAGGGAATTCGGTCGGTGTCACCGCTAAGCCTCACAGGCAGGAAGAACTGACTCAGATAGTGAAGCAGTACCGCGGGTTGGGCTCCGATGTAAGCCCCGGCCGGCATCATAGCCGACGGCACGGAACTCCGTTTCGTCATCTCGGCGACGAAGACCGCCACAATTCCGGCGACCAGCACGGCTGGAACCACGCGCCGGAGGGCCTGCCGTACCGGGAGATTCTCCACCTGCACCATCCAAAACAGGAGCAGGACAGGAAAAATCAAGGCAGGTGGCTTACTTAGCATTCCGGCCACAGCCGGGATCAGGTACCAGCCCGTTCGCCCTTTGCCTGAAGCGTACAGAAGCAGCGCTGCAGTCACCCCGAGCGTCGCGTAAAGATCGCCTCTCTGGATGATGTAGTTGATGGTTTCTGCCGCCACCGGGTGTACCCCGTACAGTGCTGCGGCCCAAAGGGCAGCATAGTCTGCCACGCGCTGTGGCAGATTTGTGGCGAGGGCGCGCCGGAACAAGAACACCAACATCGAGAGTTGAACCCCGAACCACGCCAGGGTGGAGGCATGAAACCAGAACGGTGCCAGACCATTGCCCAGCCAGTAGTCAATGGCGAGGGAGGTGGTCAGGAGAGGACGATAACTTCGGTTTGGTGGCAGAATACTGAAAGTTCTGGAGTCCTGAAAGAAGCGGGGAATGTTGTGCAAGTCCCGAATCCAGGGATTTCGGACGATGGTGTGGCCATCGTCAAAGTGAAAGGTGTTGTCGAAGTGGTTCCGGTAGGTGATGCCCACAACGAGCAGGATTCCGGCAAGCAGCAGCCAGACCTTCACGTTGTCTGCAAGTTTGAGGGAGCGTGGAGGGCGAACGGGGTGGTCTTCGGGGAGGCGGGAATCGGGCAGATCAGGATGTTGCATACGGCCGCAGAATTTCAGTGTAGACCAGGAAGAAAAAACTCCCGAAGGGGCCGCGAGGAGAGCTCGCTGAGTCGTGGCCGAGGTGATCCTGCCCCGGTTCAGGATATCCACGTGGCCGCTGCAATGGCCGGTATCGGGAACCTCTCTCGATGATGGCAGTGGCCGGTACACCGCACCCACCTGGTCTGGCCCTCTGTCCTACTTTGCCCCGCTGTCCGGTACCCTTCCCTGGGCCTGAGCAAACGCAATGTTCTTCTTTGCGAGATCCAGATCAGGTGCCAGCCGTAAAGCTTCCTGCGCTGCCTGGAGCGCCTCGGTAAAGTGTCTGAGGCCGTTCTGGCATGTTGCAAGGTTGTTCCACGCCATGGCGAAGCCGGGGCTGATAGCGATGGCGCTGCGCGCCGCACCGATGCATTGTGCCCATTGCCCCTGAAGGGCGAACCGCATGGTCTGGTTGACCAGGCCTTCGGCTGAAGTCGTCGTGCCCAGGTTGCCGGCCTGCTTCATTCGTGCGTTAGCACTTTCCAACACCGCCTGTGCAGTGCGGTCTCCAGGGAACAGCGCGAGCGTTTCCAGCGCAGCACCCCGGAGTCCCTCCATATTGCCCAACTTTTCAAAGCCATACATCAGGGAGTAGCGCGTGTTGATCGCGTTCGGATTCCACCGAAGCGCGATTGACAGTTCTGTGATCGCTTCCGGAAGCCGGTTCTGCTTCAATAACCAATCCGCATAAGCAGTTCGAGGCTCGGCCAGGTCAGGTGCCAGGTCAACCGCACGACGGTAATGTCTCTCCGCTTCCTGCTGGTTCCCCATGTCATTCCAAACAAGACCCAGATACGTCTCGACTGCGTAATAGTTGGGCATCAGGACGTCAGCTCTCTCAAGAGAGGTTAAAGCACCAGCGACGTCTCCTTTACTCAGGAGGGCCCGTCCATATTCGGTGTGGGCTCTGCCATTTCGTGGACTCTTCTGCGTCACATCACGCCAAAAGGACTCCTCCGTATGCCAGACCTTGTTTCGTTCGTACGTGCCCCATGCAAGCCCCGTGAGAATGACTGCACCGAGTCCGGCTGGCAGCACTGCCCGCAGGGTGCGATATTCGATCTTGCCAAAAGGAATCAAGGCGACGGCCGAAGTTGCTGCCAGGGTGAGCCCAACAAAGGGGAAAAACATTCGGTGATCATTCTCCAGCTCAGCCAACGGAAACAATGACGTTGGCAGACTTGCAACCAGGAACCACGCCAGCCCAAATGAGATGACTCTCAATTCTCGTCGCCTGTGTAGTATCACGATTCCAGTGCCCAGCAGTGCCAGGAAAAGAACTCCCGCGACGGCTTCCGGGTCCAGGGCACTGGCAAAGGGTACTCTGTCGGTGTCCCCGCTAAGTCGCGCAGGTAAAAAGAATTGCCCCACATAGCGCAGCAGGACAGCGGGTTGTGCCCCAATGTAAGGGCCAGCCGGAATCATGAACGAGGGGCCGGATACTTTGGGCACCATCCCTGTCACGAACCCTGCTGCCACTGCAGTGACCAGAAACGCGGGAAGTGAGCGCCGCAGGGCTTGTCCAGGCTTCAAATTCTCAACTTGCAGCATCCACAAGAAGAGAAGAACCGGAAAAATCAACGCTGGTGGTTTGCTCAATATTCCGACCACGGCCGGCAGCAGGTACCAGGCAGTTCTGCCTTTGCGATGAGCGTACATCAGTAGCGCCGCTACCACCCCCAACGTAGCGTATAAATCGCCTCGCTGGATGAGGTAATTAATAGTTTCCGCCGCAGCCGGGTGGACCGCAAACAGCGCCGCGCCCCATAGGGCCGCACGGTCGGCACTCACCTGTGGCAAAGTAGTGCCAAGCGCGCGCCGAAACAAGAGTGCCACCAATGAAATCTGGACCCCGAACCAGAAGAGGGTCGACATATGAAACCATTTTGGATTCAGGCCATTGCCGAGCCAGTAGTCAATTGCCAGTGACGTTGTCACGATCGGGCGATAGTTACGGTTTTGCGGCAAGGTGCTAAACGTCCCGGCGTCCTGAAAAAACCGTGGGATATTTCGAAGGTCGCGAATCCAGGGATTTCGGACGATGGT
>RGPS01000430.1 GCA_010084195.1 Terriglobia bacterium | reverse complement strand
TCTGTCGAGGAATCTCCAGCCCGAAAAAAAACAACCATTTCAAAACCCGTCAGACCATGAATTCTATCCGTGGCTTGACAAGTCGCTCCATATCAGAAACGCAGGCGCATCGCCAGCTGCATCAGTCTCGGCGTATTCAGCTGAGAGTTGATGACGCCAAACGTGTTGCCGGCAGCGAAGTTCACTGTCCTGTCCGGAGGGCTAAACTGCACCCGGTTCATGACGTTGAACGCTTCGGCCCGGAATTCCAGCTTGACGCTCTCGGTGATCTCGGTAATCTTGAAGATCGAGAAGTCATAGTTGGCGATGCCGGGGCCGCGCAGTGAGGCATCCGTACGGCTCATGTTGCCGAGCGTATAGGGGGCCGGGATGGCGTAGCAGGCCGTGTTGAACCAGCCACCTGTCTTCGACTGCGCTGAGCCGTCAATCTGTTTCTTACAGCCGGCAACTTCATTCGGTCGAAGACCCACATTGAACCCGCTGACCTGATTGGCGTTACCCACCACACCAAAGCCGAGCGGGAAGCCCTTCTGGAAGGTGGTCACACCGTTGACACCCCAGCCGGAAACAACTTTGGAAGCGAAGCCGCTGACGCCGGAAAAGAACATCTTGCCCTTACCGAACGGCAGATCGTAGACATAGCTGACAGTGAGGCGCTGGCGCGAGTCGAAGCTGGAAAGAGCCTTCTCATTGCGCAGGTTGTAGACGTTCTGGTAGCCGGCGGCACCGCCGATGGGGCCGTCAAGCCAGGTCGTCAGCGATTCCACGTTGGCAAGCAACTTGGAGAAGGTATAGGAACCCAGCAGGACGCCGCCGGCAGAGCCGAAGCGCTTTTCGGCCTTGGCCTGCAGCGAGTGGTAGCTGCTGTCACCAACGTACGTAACCGGAGGTGAAACTGTGGTGTATTCCGGGAACGGCAGCAGCAATTGTCCGGCCTGCACGGTGCGTGCAGCCAGAGTGCCCAGGGCAATCTTGCCGAAGAGCGGATTCGTGACCTGAGTCCGAAGAGCCGCACCCTGCGAGAGGTACTGGGGATCCAGTTGATTGAACTGCACGCCAAGAGGCAGACGCATACCGCGAAGACCGGAGTACGCGATTTCCAGCGACAGGTCATTCTTGAACTGGTGTTGGACACTTAAATTCCACTGGTTGGTGTAGCCAGCCTTTTCAGCGCGCAGCGGAGCGCGGCCACCAAGACCAGCGCCCAGAAGCCGCTCGTTGAAATCCGCATTACGTCCGGCCGGAGCAATCAGGCCGTTCGGGAAGGGATTGCTGAGCGTGGTAGCGAAGGTTACGCCGCTATCCACCGTGGAGTTCTGGTTGTTGTTGTAAAAGTTCACCGGGCTGGCGTACGGTCCCTGGGTGAAGGAAACGTTGGAAGGGATAAAGAAGCTACCCGCGCCGGCACGAATCACCGTCTTGTCGCTCCAGCGATATGCCAGGCCGAGGCGTGGAGCAATCAGGCCGTAGTGTTCCGGGTTGATGGTCGATTCCGGATGGTTCGGTGTTTTGAGGAGGTTGAAGTTACCCAATACCGGCTTGCCATTCACCAGTGTGCCCTTCAGCGAAGCGTTCTCCTGGGTTGGATTGAAGCTGGCCATACGGTCGTACATCTCACCGTATTTGCCGGGAATTTCCCAACGCACGCCTGCGGTCACCGTCAGCTTGCTGGTCGCCTGCCAGGTATCCGAAACAAAGTACCCGTGGTAGAAGAGCTTCGCGTAGGTGAAGGTGGAAGTCGAAACCAGGCTGCTGTTGGTGGCATTGGTGTAGCCGAGCAGCATGGATGCCAGACCGCTGCCGCTGGAACCGACGTTGAGGGCGTTCTGCGAGGTGGCGATCTGGTCAAAGTTGTACACGCCACCGGGGCTGTTGTCCTGGAAGTAGTTCAAATTGCTGCGGTGGAATTCGCCGCCAAACTTGATGGAGTGACG
>RGPS01000429.1 GCA_010084195.1 Terriglobia bacterium | reverse complement strand
TGGCTCCCAAATCCGCTTTGGATTCTGCAGGGACCGCGAAAATGGCCGATTCCCGGGGCCGTTTCGCAACTCGACCAAAACATGACAGTGTCAGTGCGCACGATCTCGCTGTCGAAATCGTGGATGCACGGAGATAACAGATCACGGACCTCAAAAACGGGACCGGAAACCTTTCGCAACTCGAGGCCATTTTCGTGGTATTTGCCGAGTTGCGAAAACCGGATGCGGAAATGGTGGGACGGTGGTGATTCCGGGGTAGCGTGCCGGAAAAACATGCACTAGAATGCACGAGGAATGAGGAGACCGGGGAGGGTAGGGCAACCACACCACCCGGGTGGATTTGGAGCTCCGCTCCTGCAGACCCCTAAAACCCCGGAAGGGGACTGAAACATGTTGCGTATCTGGGATCGCCGCCGCGCATCATGAGCCTGCAGACCCCTAAAACCCCGGAAGGGGACTGAAACAGCATGCGCTGGCGGATCGAACCGGCGCGTCCAACTGATCCCTGCAGACCCGTAAAACCCCGGAAGGGGACTGAAACCCCAGAGGCGGAACTAGGCTCCCGGACACGGAATCGAACCTGCAGACCCCTAAAACCCCGGAAGGGGACTGAAACGGTGTACTCGTCGTCGGCATCTATTCCCTCGTTCAGCCCCTGCAGACCCCTAAAACCCCGGAAGGGGACTGAAACTTCCGGCTCAATCGCTATGAAAAACTCCACTTGAACGCTCCTGCAGACCCCTAAAACCCCGGAAGGGGACTGAAACCACCCGCCTGCCCCTCGGCAAACGGCATGATGATGAACTCCCTGCAGACCCCTAAAACCCCGGAAGGGGACTGAAACGCCCCGTCCTCGCGCTTGCCCGACTCTGTGAGCATCTCCCTGCAGACCCCTAAAACCCCGGAAGGGGACTGAAACCCGCGGGAGCACGATGCTTGAGTTCCTTGCCCGCCTTCCTGCAGACCCCTAAAACCCGGAAGGGGACTGAAACGCCGTGCCCGCCCAGATGTACACGACAGCGGCCGTCTTCCTGCAGACCCCTAAACCCCCGGAAGGGGACTGAAACATCCGAGCGTCCGTCGCATCCATGCGCTCGCTCAGCCTGCAGACTCCTAAAACCCCGGAAGGGGACTGAAACAGGGTGGTTTCTTCCTCAACTGGATCCCTGACTTCTGCTTGTATATGGAAGTGACTGCGGCGCCGAAGACGCGGTCATCCTGCGTCCATTGCAGCAAGGTGCCAAACGGCATCCCGGCTTCGGCAGCGGTGGCCCGGAGGGACGTGGATCGCCGGTAGATCGCAAGGATGGCGGTCACGGTCGCCGCCGTGCGCCGGGACGGATGACCCACCTGCGAACCAGTGATGATCCGCCCCTTGGGCATCGCCGCGCGGAGGGCAGGATCACGCCTGATCCAGCGCAGGACGCTGAGGTAATGAACCTCCAAGCCTCCGGCCAGCCGATGGATTTCCTCGGTGATGTCGGGGTATGAGGGCGGGACGCCGTGGGGCGAACCAGCGTGGCCGCCCTGAGTGACACCTAGCACCCCGGCAAGCCGTGCGCGCACGGATGCATCGAACTTCCGATACGCCGTGCGGCTGCCGACTGCCGGGGTCGCGATCGCCATGGTCTCGTCAATGATTGCCCCCTTCAAAGGGGGCTGGGTGCGGGCCGGTTACGGTTTGACACTGATGCCGGAAAAGACCGACGTTGAACCGACCTGGTTATCCATCAGGTCGGTCAAGGTCACGTAGGACTTCTCGTCATTGCGGATGCGCTGCCACATGATGAGCAGCGACTGCGCCACCTGGAGGCGTATCTGATACGGCTGGGTGTGCCACGTGTTCCTGAGCACCAGCACGACCGTGTCGTCACCCCGTCCGCGCTTGGCCCCCTGGATGAAGACCCCGGCCGTCGGCGCGACCTTGTTGATCGTGTCCACGAAGGCGG
>RGPS01000428.1 GCA_010084195.1 Terriglobia bacterium | reverse complement strand
CGAACCGGGCCACGACGAATTCCCCCTCGAAAAAGAGGCTTTCCGCATCGCCGCCGAACTGGCCCGCCTGCCAGACACCCGAACCCTGCCCCTCGCCCCCACTTTCTCCGGCACCTCACCCCTGCCCCTGCACTATCGCCCGCTGGCTCCCGGAGTAGCAATCGCCGAATTTGACCCGGCTCCAGCGGCCTTCCCTCCCAACCTCGAACGCTGGCTCCAGTCCCTTGGCACCATTACCGCCGCCAGATTCTTCGTCCTTCCGGAAGACCGCATTCGCTTCGAAATCTCTTCCTCCACCGGCTACCGGGTCGGCCACTGGAGGCAAAAATGGGAAAATGGCCAACTCCTCTCCTTCCACCCCCTCGAAGAAACTCTCACCACCAGCCCCCAGTCCCTTTTCGCCGATATCACCGCCCACGCCTTCGCCGGGACCCCCACTTTCCACCAGCAACTCGCTCGCGGAATCCCCTGGTGGCGCGCCAATCTCGACGCCGCCACCGGCATTGATGTCCATGGTCACAACGGCATCGCCGTCGGCGACATCGATAACTCCGGCTTCGACGCCGTCTATATCTGCCAGCCCGCCGGTCTCCCCAATCGCCTCTTCCGCAATCGCGGTCCCGGCCCAGCCAGTGCCACCTTCGAAGACATCACCGACCTCTCCGGTCTCGGTCTCCTCGACGCCACATCCTCCGCCCTCTTCGCCGATTTCCGCAACTCCGGCCAACAGGACCTGGTCATCCTCCGCCCCGAAGGCCCCCTCCTCTTCCTCAATCGCGGCGGCGGAAAATTCGAGCAACACCCCAACGCCTTCCGCTTCCGTACCCCGCCCCAGGGCAGCTTCACCTCCATGGCCGCCGCCGATTACGACCGCGACGGTTACCTCGATCTCTACCTCTGCTCCTATAACTTCTTCCGCGACGGCTCCCAATACCGTTACCCCCTGCCCTACGAAGACGCCCGCAATGGCCCCCCCAACTTCCTCTTCCGCAACGAACTCGCAACCACCGGAGCCTTCGTCGATACCACCACCGCCGCAGGCCTGAACCACCACAACGACCGCTTTAGCCTTTCCGCCGCCTGGTGTGACTACAACGGCGATGGCTGGCCCGACCTCTGCGTCGCCAACGACTTCGGTCGCAAAAACCTCTACCGCAATACCAACGGCGTCTTCCGTGACATAGCCCCCGAAGCCAACGCCGACGATCCTGGTGCCGGCATGAGCGCCGCCTGGTTCGACTACGATGGCGACGGCCTTCCCGATCTCTACCTCTCCAACATGTGGAGCGATTCCGGCCAGCGAACCGTTGCGGCCAAAGACCTGAAACCAGCCGACCTCTGGCACCGCCACCCCAAAGGCAACACCCTCCTCCGCAACAAGGGCGATGGCACCTTCGAAGACACCAGCGCTCAGGAAGGCGTCGAAATGGGACGTTGGGCCTGGTCCTCCGGTGGCTTCGATTTCGATAACGACGGCGCCCCGGAGATCTTCATCACCACCGGCATGTTGACCAACGAGAGCGCAACCGACCTCGAAAGCTTCTTTTGGCGCAGAGTCGCCACCGTCTCAGGGCAAAAGGAATACGAGGACGGCTGGAATGCCCTCAGCCAGGCCGCCCACGAGCAATACAGTGAGGCCGGCCACCAGCCCAATGTCTTCTACGTCCGCCGCGCCGGACGCTACTACGATTTCTCCGGAGTCAGCGGCCTCGACGTCGCCGCCGACAGCCGGGCCTTCGCTGTCACGGATCTAACCGGAAACGGCACCCTCGACCTCATCCTGAAGAACCGCCTTGGCCCTCAGGTCCAGGTGTTCCGCAACAATTCCGCAACCGGAACCAACTCCATAGCTTTCACGCTGCGTGGCACCAAATCCAACCGCGACGCCATCGGAGCCAACCTCAAGCTCGATGGCGGTCTTGTCCAACAAGCCAAATTCATCGAAGCAGG
>RGPS01000427.1 GCA_010084195.1 Terriglobia bacterium | reverse complement strand
GCCCCGGTATTCGACCTAAAGGAGGGCAGCGGCAAGAGATGTTGGGGGCTTGTAAATGCCTGGATGGGTAACGACGCCCACAAACTCGTGAATGCACGGCCAGGCGATGGCCCAGGGTTTGTCTCCTTCAGCGAGTCCTCGTATCGCCTCGCGGGCCTGAGCGTGCCACGGGGAATCCGCCCGAACGCTATAGACCAGGATGTTGGTGTCGACGGCGATCATCTGGTCACCCCGCCGTGCCCGTCTCCGCCTTGCCCGTCATAGATTAGAGATCTGATGGCGGACCAGTTGTCGTCACAGTTCAGGCCTTCGCCCTGAGTAGTGACGTATCGGAGCCGAAACTGTTTGGGCGGCTCCGGACGAGCCGACACCACCATGCGAACTCCGCGTTCCACAATTTCCCGCAGGTGCAGGCCGTTTTGAGCCGCGTAGACTCTGGCCTCCTGGAAAAGGTCGTCCGGGATTTCCACCGTGGTCTTCACGCACCACCCGCTAGCAGATACTACGGATTTATGTAAATACGGAAATAAGCCGGAATAGTCGGGCGTGACTAAATCAGGCCTCTTAGTGTGCCTCCGATATCCAGCGTGGAACCTGTAATGTATTTCGCCAGAGGTGAAGCCAGAAATACGATCGCGTTCGCCACATCGGCTGCCTCACCGATGCCCAGCGGCAGGTACCGGTCTTCCAGGAAGCGCTTGACAGCCGCATCGCGGTCCGCCACGCCGTAGCTCTGCACCAGTTGGTCAACGATACCGCCAGGGCGGGTCCACATGCGGGTCCAGACAGGGCCGGGCAGGACCGCATTCACACGTACGTTCGGTGCGTACTGTTTGGCCAGGGCCTTGGTGAGATAGAGCAGACCAGCCTTGCAGACGCCGTAGTCCATGAGACCGGGCTCGGGTTGTTTGGCCAGATCCGAGCCCGTGTTGACGATAGACGCCGAACCGCGTGAGGCCATCTCCGGAATCAGGGCGCGGCAGATGCGGACGCAGCCCATGAGATTGATCTCGAAAGTGCGTGCCCAGCGCTCATCGGAGAGGTCTTCAAACGACGCGGAGTCGCCCAGACCCAGGTTGTTGACCAGAATATCCGGGGCGCGGCCGAAGGTCTGGCGGATATACTCGACCGCATGATCGACGCCCGCAGCCGAGGCGAGGTCGGCCGCCACCACGCCGGTCCAGCGCGGGGCTTTTTCCTGAAGAACGGCCTCATCCTTATCGCCCACTATGACGCTGGCGCCTTCCTGCGTAAGCAGGTCTGCGACAGCCTCGCCTATGCCCCAGGCACCCGCATTCACGTACGCAAGTTTTCCCTTGAGCTGAAAGTCCATTTAGTTTGCCCTCCACTCCCCTGAGAGTTTTTGCAGCACAGCGGTGGGAGTGGGGCCGTCGTGCACTACAACCCGATAACGCAGCTTCAGCGGCGCTTCGGGGAGGATCGTGATATCGCCGAGAGCCGTGACCGAGGGGTTCAGCATCCACAGCGAACGCGAATTGTGCCAGAGCGTCGGCGGGTTCGACGGATGATCCAACACCGCCGCGCCCAGCGTCTTGCCGTTGCCGCGCAGTGTGATCGTGTAGTCGTACCAGGGCTCACTGGGCCAGTCGAGTTCGGGATAGGCGTAGTGCGGATCACGCCTTGTCACCTTGCCGGCAGCGGTTGCGTAGTAGGACTCGCCATCCTTGCGCGCCTGCAGATCGAAACCGCCGAAGGCGTTCTGCTTTACCCGGTACTCCACGGTGGGGGCGATCCGATATTCCAGATCGATGACGAAAACGCCGTCGCGTTCCGTCACGACGACGGTGTCGTTCTCTTCGCCCATTTTGCGGTTGTCGATCATCAGGTCGTTGCGAATTTCCAGCTCGGCCCGGTTGGCATCGGCTTTGACGAGTTTCACGTCCTTCGTCACAATCACACGGCCTTCGCGCGGCGCATAGACACCCCAGCC
>RGPS01000426.1 GCA_010084195.1 Terriglobia bacterium | reverse complement strand
GTGATGGAGGCGGGGGGCTTGAGGGCGGCGCCGAAGTCCTGATGGTAGGCCTGCGCGATCTGCGCGGCTTCGTTGAGCAGGTCGCGGAAGCGCGTTTCCATGGCCTGTTTCGCCTGCGCACGCAGGGCGTGGCCCTGCTGTTTCCACTTCTGGTATTCGGCGATTACGGTGTCCATAGGCAAGAAAACTGGTGAAAGACGATTGTACCGGCATGGACTGCGGCATTCGCCTCGTCCGCTGTCAAGCACGGTCTTGCGTTTCAGAGCGACGCGTCTTTTGTCCGCTGTCCGCCTGGCCGCATGAGGCCCAAACTGGCGAGGTGGTGCGGGGTTGTACCAAAGTCCCGAATCGGGGAAGTGTGGGGCATTCGCCGCGTGGCTTGTGTATTCCATCGGGGCTGACGGTTCCCAGATTGCCGTTTCGCGGGAGCGCCCAGGCATCTATCCGCAAGGATCTATTGTTCTGGTTCGGCAAAAAGCTGGCCGACTTCGCCCTCCTCGACATCGAAGGGTGGGGCGACTTCACATGCGATCAGGTCGTACAAGACAGTGAACCGGCCTTGTCGCACTATCGTGCCGATGCAGGTAACTACTCGCTTCGTGCTATGGGCAAAGATCGCCCGCTCATAAATCTCTGCGTCGAGATCAAGGTGAACCTTGCGCGACTTGGCATCGATAAATGTCGATAGTGTGATGTGGCCGACGTGATCGCGCTGAGGTCGACGCAAGCCTTCAACAACGCCAACGAGTTGAGCAGTTGGGTCTGGCGCCTGCTCGTTCAGTTCTCTGGACGCCGCCTCGATTATGCTGCGATAGCCGGGGTCCAGGGTAACGCCCTTGTAAGCGTCTGCGGGCACCGGGATTTCCGGCGACCAGGCGAAGTTGACATCCGGCAGATTCGCGCTGACGCCATCCTTGATTGCTTCGCGAAAGTGGGCGGTATCCGATTTCCGCAGAGCATATTCGACTACCTCGACTGTGGCGAGAAGGCCTTAAGAGACGAGCATCGTCACTTACCGTTCATAGGGCGGAATGGTTTCAGGTCCCAAGCTGGGCTCTGGAGGCGGCACCGGAGAGATGAGCGTGAGCACATAGCTACCGCGCTCGCTTTGCCCAAGGCGAGCCTTCTCCAGATACTGTGTCGCCTTTGCCGGTCTCTTGCCGCGGTAATACGCCAGCGGCAGGGGGGCTGAACACGCAGAGGCAAGCAGCATTTCGTATGCCGACTTTATGAGCAGAGCCCCGTCTTCGAGCGGTAATGTGCCATCCCCGGCGTCCGGGCGCCGGACGCGCACAACATCCGAGCGCGTGCTTGCGAGGTCGCTGATGATTTCAAGCTGCGAGCGAGCTTCGACCGATTCGAGCGTACTAACAATGTGGGCGATGCGCTGGGGAAAGTCATCGATCTCGTTGGTCGAGGGAACAAGCAGATCGTACTTCCGGTCGTCCAGGATACATCGGTATAGGAATCTGGCCTCGCCCGAACGGCGCACATTGTGCCATGCGCGCGCGGAGAGGTAGGCGTGCAGGTCCTCGGGACGGATCAACGAGAGAGTCCGGGAGTCGCGCACTGTCGCCCTCAAAGCCGTTCGCCCTTCTCAAGACGTTCCATTATGTCTAAGAGCGCGGCAGGATTGAAGACGTTGGTCTTCGGAATCTGGACTATCACAGATTCGACGTTGGTTGTCTCGGGCATGCCCTTTAAGGACAGCCAGTAGCTGCGTTGGCGCACTGCCATCTGGTCCTCGGAATGCAGTACCCAATTCTGCTGATCAGGAGGTACGAGGTGGACGACGAGAATGCCGGGGACGCCCAGTTTTGTCTTTCTCAAGTCGTTGTAGTTCTTCAGCGGGCGTGGAAATGCGATGGCCCCATTCTTAAGCAGGTTCTGCGCCGTGCACTAGCTTGAGGTGCCAGCGGGAGCAATCTCGTGGGGGTTCAAGTCCCCCTCTCCGCACCA
>RGPS01000425.1 GCA_010084195.1 Terriglobia bacterium | reverse complement strand
GTGGAAGATCAGGTGGCCTTAGGCGACGATTTCATCGCCAAAGCAACGCTGGAACGCCTCATAGCCGAAGGTCTGGACCGGCATGAGGGCATCCACGCCATGGGCTCCGTGGTGGTTGGCCATGTCCACAAGACGGCGACCGAAAAAGAAACTCCTGCCAACGCCGCAGCAGCCTATCAGCAAAGGCTGAATGGGCTGACCGCGAGCGCCTGGCAAAAACGGATGAAGTAGCTTTACTTCTCCGGTTCCGGGTCACCGCCCGAAAGCAGGCCCATGGAACTTCCGCTGGTCGGTCCCAGCAGGCCGGTTTTCATGTAGAGCATCAGCTTGTCCCGCGTATCCGTGATGTCCAGATGCCGCATGGTGAGCTGGCCGATACGATCCTGCGGAGAGAAGGTGGATTCACCCTTTTCCATGGTCAGGCGCTCGGGTTTGTAGGTCAGATTCGGGCTGGTCGTATCGAGCAGCGTGTAGTCGTTGCCGCGCCGCAGTTCCACCGTCACTTCGCCCGTCACCGCGCGCGCGATCCAGCGCTGTGCAGTCTCCCGCAGCATCATCGACTGAGAATCAAACCAGCGTCCCTGATACAGCAGCCGCCCCAGGCGAAGACCGTTGATGCGGTACTGCTCAATCGTGTCTTCGTTGTGGATACCCGTCACCAGGCGTTCGTAAGCGATAAACAGCAGTGCCAGGCCGGGGGCTTCATAAATCCCGCGGCTCTTCGCCTCAATGATCCTGTTTTCAATCTGGTCCGACATACCCAAACCATGCCGTCCGCCAATGGCGTTCGCTTCCAGTACCAGCGAGACCGGATCATCATACGTGACGCCGTTTAACGCGACTGGCTGGCCTTCTTCGAAGCGGATGGAGACCGTTTCCGGCTTGATTTCACAGTTCTCACGCCAGAACGGCACACCCATGATGGGTTCCACGATCCGGACGCCCTTGTTCAGGAATTCCAGATCCTTGGCTTCATGCGTCGCGCCCCAGATGTTCGAGTCTGTGGAATATGCCTTCTCCACGCTCATCTTGTAGGTGAGGCCGTGCGACAGCATGTACTCGGACATTTCCTTGCGGCCGCCGAGTTCATCAATGAAGGTCTGGTCCAGCCACGGCTTGTAGATCCTCAGAGCGGGATTCGCCAGCAGACCGTAGCGGTAGAACCGCTCAATGTCGTTGCCCTTGAAAGTGGACCCATCGCCCCAGATGTGGACGTCGTCTTCCTTCATCGCCACCACCAGCATGGTGCCGGTGACAGCGCGGCCAATCGGCGTGGTGTTGAAGTAATGCACGCCTGCGGTCGAGATGTGGAACGCCCCGGACTGGAGCGCTGCAATGCCTTCCGCCACCAACTGCTTGCGGCAATCGATCAGCCGCGCCGTTTCCGCCCCGTAGGCAAGTGCCCGGCGCGGGATTTCGTCGTAGTCCGGCTCGTCCGGCTGGCCGAGGTTGGCAGTGTATGAGTAGGGGATGGCACCCTTGGCGCGCATCCAGTGAATGGCGGCGCTGGTATCGAGGCCACCCGAGAAAGCAAGGCCGACTTTTTCACCGGCAGGCAGGTTCTGAAGGATATTTCCCATGGTTTTGTTTGGCCGAAACGCCAAGCTTCAGGATACCGTGGGGCCTGCTCTGCCCTTGCAGCCTAATCCGCGCCGGAAATCTGCAACAAAACTTCATCCGCCTGCGCTGCCGTAAAGCTCTCCACCTTCGCGGAGTGATTCATCGAGCAGAACTTCGGGCCGCACATGGAGCAGAACGCCGCATCCTTGAAGCCTTCTTCGGGCAGCGTTTCGTCGTGCATCGCACGCGCCGTCTCGGGGTCCAAAGACAACTCAAACTGCCGGTTCCAGTCGAACTTGTAGCGGGCCCGAGACAACTCATCGTCACGATCCCGCGCCCCAGGCCGATGCCGCGCCAGATCAGCCGCATGCGCCGCAATCTTGTAAGCAATAATGCCCT
>RGPS01000424.1 GCA_010084195.1 Terriglobia bacterium | reverse complement strand
GGGCATACGGGACAGAAGTAAGATTCTGCCCCGTATCCGGAGTGCCGGGGCTGTTAGCGGTTCAAGGTGTAGGCGTAGACGGTATCCTGGGCGGCGACCATGATGAACTGGAAGCCGTCCATGTTGTAGGTCTGGGCTCCGTTGGTGGTGAGGACGGGCATCCAGGTGTGCCAGAGGATCTTTCCGGTAGCTGCGTCGAAGGCGCAGAAGTTGGTGGAGCCGTCGTGGCCGAAGACGAGACCTCCGGCGGTTGAGAGCAGGCCCTGCGCACCGCCGCCTTCGTGCATCCATTTCGTTTGGCCGGTTTTGTAGTCGATGGCCCGGATCCCGTTGCGTCCGGGGGACTGGCCACCTCCGCCGCCGGTGAAGCCGTAGCCTTCGGGGCGGTCGGTGGTATCGACGAGATAGGTCATGGCGAGGCTCTCGGTGGTGCCGACGTAGAGGAGGCCGGTTTGCGGGGAGAAGCTGGGGGGCGGCCAGTTGGTGGCACCGGAGAGGGGCATGGTGAGGGTTCCGTCGAGGCTGGCTTCCTTCTTCGGGTTGTTGATGGGTTGGCCTTTGGCGTTGATGCCCATGGACCAGTTCAGGAACTCCTTCTCAATGAGCGGGGCGGTGAGGAGGTGTTCTCCGGTGGCACGGTCGAGGACGAAGTAGTAACCGTTGCGGGCGGCCTGCAGGAGGAGCTTGCGGGGTTTGCCTGCCCAGGGGGCGTCGATGAGCACGGGGACTTCCGTGCTGTCGAAGTCATGAGCATCGTGGGGCGAGGTCTGGTAGTACCAAACCATCTTGCCGGTGTCGGCATTGAGGGCGACGATGGAGCAGGTGTAGAGGTTGTCGCCTTTGCGGCTTTGGGTGGCACCGACGGGGTTGGGATTGCCGGTGGTGACGTAGATGAGATTCAGATCCTGATCGTAAGTGAGGGGCTGCCAGGGACCGCCGCCGCCGTGCTTGCGGGAGTATTCGTCGGGCCAGGAGTCGTAGCCGGGGTCGCCGGGGTTTTGCGGGGTGGAGTACCACTTCCACTGGACGTCCCCGGTTTCGGGGTCGCGGGCTTCGAGGTAACCCTGAATGTCGAGAGCGTCGCCACCGATGCCGGTGTAGATGTGGTTGCCGACGACGAGGGGCGCGGTGCTGCCGTAGTAGTCCATTTCAATGGGGGCCAGTTGCTTGTGCCAGCGCTCTTTGCCGGTTTTGGCGTCGAGCGAGACGAGGTAGGCGTCGGGGGTGACCATGTAGAGCCAGCTTCCGTACATGCCCAGACCTTTGTTGCCGTTGAAGTGATGGCCGCCTCGGGTTTTGAAGAAGTAGCTCCAGATCTGCTGGCCGGTGCGGGCGTTGATGGCCCAGGCGCGGTCCATGGCGGAGAGGTACATGATGCCATCGACCATGAGGGGCGAGCCGGCGATGCGGTAAGTGTCACTGGGGCCACCCCAGTAGGTGGGGTCGCCAGGCTTCCAGGGTCCACCGACGTTGGTGGCGGTCTCGGCGGTGGCGAGGGCTTTGAAGGCCCAGGCGAGGGTGAGGGTACCGACGTTGGTTTTGTTGATCTGGGTGAGTTCGCTGTAGCGTTTTCCGGAGTAGTCGCCGTGATAGGTGGGCCAGGCGTCGACGGGGTTGCGTTTTTTGAGGACGTTGGGGTCCAGGAACTGGGCTCTGAGGGAGACAGTGAGGAGCGTGAGCGCGGTAAGGGAAGCGAATCGGAAGGTCATGGTTTTCTCCTGGTCAGGGGCTCTTACTTGTCGTTCAGATATGCGGCGAGATTGTGGATGTCGTCGTCGGTGTACTTAAACATGAGATCGACATGGGCCTGGAGGCGGTTGGTGTTGACGACTTTGGGCCATTCGCCGTTGCGGAGCCAGGTTTTGGATTCGCCGTTGGGGAGTTTGATTTCGACTACGAAGTCGTTGGTAAAGGCCGGGGTGCCGGTGAATTTCTCGCCGGTTTTCAGGGTGACGGTGGTGGTGATGGTGGGGAGAGCA
>RGPS01000423.1 GCA_010084195.1 Terriglobia bacterium | reverse complement strand
TTCGCCTTGAAATTGCTGCTGACCCGGTCGGTGACTTGGACGTTTTCCAAGGCCGTATCCGTCAGGTTGCTGACTTTATAGGAAAACTGATAGGGTTGGCCCGCGAGAACCTCGGACGGTGCCATTTTTTCCAGCAGAAGTCCGCTACCCTCGGCTTTTCCGCTGGGGAAGTATGCCGATACTCCGCCGGTCTTCGGCAGGACTGGAGCTGCCGCGGCTGCCGCAGGGGCCTTGTATTTATGCTGTTGCTGTTGTTGGGCGCAACCAGCCACCAATAAGGCGCAGCTCAACGCCGAGACTGTCTTTTCCAAGTTTAATTTCATGTGGTGTCGGCGGGAGTTCAAAAGGAGACTGGCTGGGGGAACAAAATGAGACTGGGTTAGAGGGAGAACTTGGCGAGGACATCGGACCAACGATTGGCGGGCGGTTTGGGCGGTTCGGAGACGACCCAGAACTGACGGTTGGGATGGTGGATGACGGTGACGGTGTGGCGGGCGGTGGGTCCGATGGGCCAACTGCGGCCGAGGAAGTCGATCTGGTGGTCGGCATTGCGGCGGCGACCGGAGTGGAGGGCCAGGTGCAGGTCGAGGAGGCTGGGAGCGGGACAGGGGCGCAGCGCGTTGCGCTGTTCACCGAGGGCCTTGGCCCAAGCGGCGTCGGGGGACAGGCCGGTGGTGCGGCAGACCGTCCGGTTCTGGCGCTCCAACTCTTGGTCCAAGAGCGCTTGGGCCGGGCCGTAGGCGGTGATGCGCTCGAAGGCCAGCAGGGTGACCAAACGCTGCTGGAGGGTGCCGAAGCGGCGTTCGATCTTGCCCTTCGCCTGCGGGCTCGGAGCGACCAGATGGGAGACGCCGAGAGCGGTGAGGGCGCGCTGGAACTCGGAGCGCGGATCTCGCCCGTCGGTGGCGGATTCGTAGCCGAAGAGGGCCAGCCCGTCGGTGTAGAGCGCCAGCGGCCGGCCGTGCCGGAGGAAGGCGCCCCGGAAGTGCTCGAAATGGTGCCAGGTGGTGTCGGTGGGCACGAAGGTGCCGGCGAGGTATCTGCGGGAGTGGTCATCGACGGTGAGCAGGCGGGTCTGCTTGGCATCGCCCGGCCACCATTGATGGATGGAGGAGTCATGCTGCCAGAGTTCGCCGACGCGGGCGCGTTCCCAGCGCCGCCTCGGTTTGGGCACGGGCACCAGGGCGCGGACCAGCAGCGGGAAGTGAGCGCGGGCATAAGCGGCGACGGACTTGCGGTCGCGGTGAAAGGCGAAGCGGGCGGCCAGTTCGTCGGCGACCAACTGGTAGTTGGGGGGCCGCTGTAGGGGCAGGAAGGCCTTCAGGAAGCGCTGGACCTCAAGGGGCCAGGCCGCGTGATGGTCGCCGCCGGAAGCGCGCAGGGCGAAGGCCGCGGGCTGGTGCAGCCAAGCGAGCCGGAGGCGGAACAGATGCGCGCGGCTGATCTCCAGCAGCTCGGCCGCGGTGAGCGCATCAAGCTCTCCCCGGTGAAAGGCCGCGAGGCTCTGGCCGAGGAACTCCGGGGTGAGGCGTTTGGCGAGCTGGGGTTTATTTTCAGCAGGCCATCAGACTCGCTCCCACCGCCGGGGCCAAGCCTTCCGTCGGCCTTCGCTACGCTCCGGCCTCCGCAAGGCTTGGCCCCGGCGGTGGAGTCTCCTTTTGAACTCCCGCCAGTCTCCTTTTGCTCCCTCCCCAACAGCTCCCTAGTTCAGCCGCTTGATGCGCAGATTTCGGAAGCCTACTGCACCGTGATCGCCTTGAAGCAGGACTGGGCCTGGTTGATCATCGTTGTCGTCGAGATGACTGCCCGTTCCGTGTTCAACCACGACGTTTTCATGCACTTTAACTCCGTTGAGGATCACCGTCACTTTGTTGCCAATGATGCGAGCTTCGGCCTGCTGCCATTGCCCAGCCTTCCGCGGCGCGGGCAAGACACAAGCAGCCACGTTGTAAATGTCCCCATTGAGGCCCTTATCATGTC
>RGPS01000422.1 GCA_010084195.1 Terriglobia bacterium | reverse complement strand
CCTTTTCCTCCCCGGTCAGGAAGCGGAGCAGGTTCTTGCCCTTGTATTCGAAGATTCCTTCTTTTTTCACGTAAGACTGGTCGTCTTCGCCCTGTACTGCGTCCAGCCACACATAGAAGTGGTTGGTGTCCATGACGGTCTGGACCATCAACTGCTTGTACTGGAAAAGCTCGAACTGCACGAGGTCGCCTGGCAGCGTGGCCGTTGCTTCATTCGGATCCGCTTTGTAATCCCGCACCATTACCTGATTGGCTTTTATGACCGCCATCTTTTCGGGAATCACCTGCAGGACCATATCGCGGAAACTCCCGGCGACCTTCCGGGCCGCAGAGTCGTCGCCGCCCTTTGCCATCAGCGCATCCCATTCCTTCAGATAGGGGTGCAATTTGTCCGTCGCAGTCAGGTACTTGTGCCAGCGCCGAAACGTTTCCGGGTCGAGTTTCTCCGCAGCGCGAGCGATTGTGCAACCCGAATGGCTGAAGCGTCCGCATACTCCTGGAGCGCACTCTCAGCGACCTTTACCTTCTTTCGCTGTGCCTGATAATTCTCCACGTCTCTCTCTGGAGCGAGGTTGTATTCGGCAAATCCCGAGTTCCCAAATATGCCGGCGAGCGCATAGTAATCCTTCTGGGAGAGTGGATCGTATTTATGGTTGTGGCAGCGGGCGCAGGTGACGGTCAACCCGAGAAAACCCTTGCTCAGCGCATCGATTTTGTCGTCCCGTTCGTTGGCGCGAGCTTCCACGAACACAACATCATCGCCCGTAAACCAGGGTCCGATGCCAAAAAAACCGAGCCCGGGCAACATACGGGCGCGATCCTTTTCCGGCAGTAAATCGGCTGCGATCTGAGCCTTCACAAACTGGTCATAGGGCATGTCGGCATTCAGCGCGCCAACCACCCAATCGCGGTAGCGCCACGTATTCGCATACCCGTCACGGGCCATGCCGTAGCCCAGAAAAACCAATCTTCCATCGCCCCGGCCGGTTCCGTCCGCGTACCTGGCAACGTCCATCCAGTGGCGGGCCCAGCGCTCACCATACTGCGGAGATGCCAGCAGGCGGTCCACCACGCTGGCGAATGCGTTCGGCGAATTATCGGCCAGGAAAGCGTCCACCTGCTCCGGCGTTGGCGGCAGGCCAATCAGATCGAATGACGCCCGGCGAATCAGGGTCCGCTTGTCGGCAGCACCGGCGGGCTTCAGGTTTTTCTCTTCCAGCCGCGAAAGGATGAAGGCATCCACGCCTGTTCGGACGCGGCTCTTGTCACTGACCTTCGGCATGACGGGTTTTACCAGAGGCTGAAACGACCAGAAGTTCCGCTGTTCGGGACGGATGTTGAATTTCTGGCTGACTGTCACCGGTGCCGCTGCGGCTTTCACCTCTTCAACCGGCCAGAAGGCAGCCATGGTCTGAATCCAATACTTCAGATCCGCAATCTCCTTGTCCTTCAGCTTGTTGCCGCCCATGGGCATCTTCAGCTTCGGATCCAACTGTGAGACGGCCTTCAGCAGAAGGCTCTCATCGGGCCGCCCGGGGACAATCGCCGGACCCGACTTACCTCCTTCCAGAAGAGCGACCCGCGAATCCACACGCAGCCCCCCGAGCTTATTTTCGGTGTGGCAGGCGTAGCAGTTCGCAGCCAGTACGGGGCGAACCCGGGTTTCGAAAAACTCGATTTTCTCCTGTGCCTGCTGGCCGTGGGCGGCGGCACCGGTCACTAAGAAAAGAACACACAGCGTACGCATTAGCATTGTAGTTAACCTACCAGGTCGTTTTGTCGGAGTCAAGCCACCTGGAAGGGCCTGCTGTAAATGTTTCATGGCAGCTCAAAACAGAAGCTTCAGTGCGAACTGAATAATTCGCGGGTCGGCAGTGTCGGTCACCTTGCCGAAATTGCCGTCACCCAGCGGGGGCCAGGCTTCGTTCCCGCGCTGCTGGCCAGCGTCAAGCGCCTCGTCGACTTCGACTTCGTGATGGTTTTCGCCTATGCCGGAACGGCGCGCCCGCTCA
>RGPS01000421.1 GCA_010084195.1 Terriglobia bacterium | reverse complement strand
ACAGTCTCCCTGCGGGAAGGTTTCAACCCTAACGGTGGGGACTTCTGCCTAGTGGCGGAATCTCGCATTTAATCTGCGGAAACGGAGACTTGCTTGCCTCAGTGATGCCTAAGTCACGTCCCGCCTACGGAGTATGGGCTCCTCTTGGAAGGTGTGCCTCCCCTCAGGTGGGCGGGGAGTTAATCTGTCAGCCGCACCAAAGCCGGGGGTTGAGATTTTCTGGAGATTTAGAGGCTAATAGCGGGTGTGGACGGGGGCCCACTTGTTGCCCTTGTATGATTCCACGAAGTTGCCGGCGCCTTTCGAGAAGCGGGGTCTGGCGTCCGAAGCGAGCTAGCAATTCGGCTGGGGATGTCTGTGTGGGCTCTCCCCAGTAGCTGGAGAAAGATGACCACAACGCGGAGGATTCGATGACGCTGGCGTTGATCCAATTCCCTGTGTCTGCGTCCCATTTATCATAACTGGCCAAGGGCGGTAAGAATGGCGCGTCGATGTTCAGCTCGGCCCCCTGAAGGATGGTGGGAAGGATTTTGTTGAGGACGGACACGGCAAGTCCGCGGTCACCCCATCCGCCAAGGATGCGCGCCGCGGTGAGGCATCGTGCGAGGCTGGCAGGTCCAGAAATGATGGTGCGGGCGAGCCGCGCGGCGTTCTCGAGCGCGGCGCAACGAACGGAAACAGCCAAGGCGGGGTTGTTTGCCGTCACTGCATGGCGCAGTAGCGAGAGGTAGGGGTCTTGTGCTGGGGCGTTCGCAAGCCAGGCTTCGAAGAACGCGGTATGAGGCGCCAAGGCAGGGATGGCTTTGATGGCCGCCGCGACTTCTGGCACGCCGGCGACGGTTTCCGCGCTCATCGTCACGTTGCGGAGCAGGCCTCTCTCTACCAGCCTTTCCGCACGATCCGCTTTGCAAGCGAAGATGTTGAGCTGATACGTGTCAGGCTGATCTTTGACGAAAGGCGTCAGCACGCCTAGCTCGGGGACTAGGCGGTAAAGCGAGTAACCGAGTTCCTCAAGCATGGCTGCGGCCGTGTAATCGACGGCGTTGTCGGCCTTGATTTCCAGCATCACGAGCGGGGACTGCCGGGCGAAGAAACCTCGTCCGCCTTGAATCACAGAGGTTTCGTGGCCTTCGACGTCCATTTTGACGAAGTCGATGACGCCGAACTCGTGTTCAGCGGCGAGGTCATCCAGGGAGGCCATCGCGACTTCGACGGTGCCGCTCTGCGCGTCGACGCGGCTGAGTTCGCTGCTCTCGTCGAGTAGGAACCGGCAGCTTCCGCTTTCCGCACCGACCGCGGTTCGGAGTAGCGTGATCTGCTCGAGCCTGTTGAGACGGATGCTCTCTAAGAACAGTTCGCATACGGCGGGCGTAGGCTCGAAGGCCCAGACGCGGGAGCCCGGGCCGGCGGCTTTCGCGTAGTTCAAGGCATAGTACCCAAAGCTGGACCCGATATCGAGCATGCGTCCGCCGGCTTCGGCGGTGCTCACGACATAGCCAGCCTCGACCTCCAGCCAGTTTTCCTGTTCAAGGAAGACGTAGGTGGAGATATGGCTCAATTGCGGGGGCAGGCAGATTTGGACGCCTTGGGCGATTTCGACGGCGAGCATTGAGGTGGGCAAGGTTGGGTCGTTTTGGCTTCTCCTTTTCTGAGGTCAGGACGGCTGTTTTACTGAACAGGAGTTTGCGGCTTTTGTGGGGCGGGGGCAAGGGTTTGTCGTCACTCTGTCCGGCGGGGGCTTGGCTTCGCGGCCCCATCAAGCTCTGGTGGAAACGTCCGCCCCACTTGCTTTGGGATTGCTGGCTTGGCCGGGGAAGGGTGTCATTTGCCTCAGTGCGTATCCTCGATCGCTATTTACTGACGGAATGGGTCAAGGTATTCGCCTTGTGCCTCCTGAGCTTTGGCGGGTTGCTGATGCTCTCCGAGGCTTATAATTGGATACCAGAATTCCTTTCCTGGGGTTCTTCTTTCACGACCATCACCACTTATCTCGGGCTTTCCTTGGTGACGTTCATGTCGATGCTCCTGCCGATTTCTTT
>RGPS01000043.1 GCA_010084195.1 Terriglobia bacterium | reverse complement strand
GTCGGGCCAGGCGACGTGGCTGTCGCAAATGGGCGGGAAGCGGAACCAAATCACGGTTGGGGCAGCGCACGACCGCAGCAACGTGGATTTCATTCAGACCGCCGAACTGGGGTACATTCTGCCGGACCTGAACGTGAAGGGTCTGGGCGTCTTCGCCGACGGCGTAAACGCAGGAGATGTTGATGGAGAACCGTTCGACAACCGTGCGAATCTGCGGGGCACAATTCACACATCCAGCCTTTTCGGAACCGACACGCTACAGGCGGGGCACGGCCTGACGCTGACTTTTTCGGGGCGATACAACAGCACGGTACTGGATAATTTCGACCGGATTCGCCCCACAGCCGGGACGGGCTCCCTGACGGGGCACCATAACTTTCGCCGCCTGAATCCCTCGGCTGGTTTTACATACAGCCCGAATTCGGCAATCGGGATCTACGGGAGCTATGCGGAAGGCAGTCGCGCCCCCACCTCGATTGAGCTGGGCTGCGCGGACCCGGCGTCTCCGTGCAAACTGCCCAATTCGCTGGCCGGCGACCCTCCGCTGCAGCAGGTGGTCACACGTACGCTTGAGGCCGGTGTCCGCAGCGGGCCCGAGCGCCGGACGACCTGGAACGCGGGCTGGTTTTTTGCCCAGAACAGTAACGATATTTTGTTTGTTTCTTCCACGGCCACCAGTCTGGGATATTTCAAGAACTTCGGCAAGACCAGACGGCAGGGCCTGGAGGGTGGGGTACGGGTTCGGGTCGGGAGGTTCACGGTGGGTGGTAACTATACGTTTCTGGACGCAACATTCCAAAGTTCGGAGACGGTGGGCGGCTCGGGGAACAGTGCGAATCATCTTGCGTTGAAGGGGTTGCGAGGCCAGGAGGGCGTGCAAAAGATTCAGGCGGGGAACCGCATTCCACTTATTCCGCAGCACATCGGGAAAGCCTTCGTGGATTACCAGGCGACGTCGAAATTCACCCTCGATCTGGATTTCCGGGCAGTGTCCAGCGCCTTCGCCAGAGGCAATGAGAACAATTTGAGCAAGCCGGACGGGACCTACTACGTTGGTCAGGGGACATCGCCAGGCTATGGCGTGGTCAACCTGGGGGCGCGGTACCAGGTGGTGAAGCATCTGCAGGCTTACGTGCAGGTGAATAACCTGCTGGACCGCAAATACTACACAGGTGCCCAATTGGGGGCGACCGGCTTCACGGCAGCGGGGAATTTTATTGCCCGGCCGTTTCCGGTGGCGAGCAATGGAGAGTATCCCAACGTGCAAACTACGTTTTTAGCTCCGGCGGCTCCGCTGGGGGTGACGGGCGGAATTCGCCTGACGTTTTAATGTCCCGAGTGCGGGGTAAAATGACCGCCTTTCAGTAGGACATTTCGGACCGTATTACCGCTTGTGTTGTATTCGACCAGATGATAGTATTGCAGCCCATGAATATATTGCGGGGTGTGGTCCTCACTCTTACAGCATCGACCTTGCTATTTGGTCAGGCAGGTTCCGGGACGATTTCGGGGTCTGTGTTCGATCCTGGCGGGGCTGCCGTGGCCGGTGCAACCGTTGTCGCCCAAAACGAAGGTACCGGGTTCCGCCGCGAATCCGCGGTTACCAGTTCCGGGGAGTTCTCCCTGATTGGTCTGCAACCCGGTGCGTATACCGTTACGGTGGAGCGGCAGGGGTTTAAGAAATCGACTACCAAAGACCTGAAGTTGCAAGTGGATCAGGTTGTCCGACTCGAAGTGAAGCTGGAAGTCGGTGACGTTTCCCAAGTGGTGGAAGTTACAGGGCAGGCTGCCTTGCTGAACACGGAACAGTCTTCTACGGGGTCGGTAGTGGATCGGCAAAAGATCATTGACTTTCCTCTGAACGGACGAAACTTTGTGCAACTGGGTCTGTTGTTGCCGGGCGTGAATACGGGAGATGGTGGCAGTTCGTCGGGTGGTGGTATTTCCATCAGCGGAATGCGACCTGAGCAGAATAGCTTTCTGCTGGATGGCACCGTGAACTCCGACCAATTTCAAAACGCACTGGTCATCCGACCTTCCGTGGATGCGATTGAAGAGTTCAAAATTCAGACTTCCAGCTACTCAGCTGAATTTGGGAAGGGTGCCGGCGGGCAGATCAACGTGGTTACGCGGGGAGGCAACAATGTCTTCCACGGCACCTTGTTCGAGTTCAACAGGAACAACGCATTGCAGGCTCGAAATCTGTTCGACCGCAATCCCGCATTTGTGACGAGCAGCGGGAAGTTCAAAGCCCCGCCGTACAACCAGAATCAGTTTGGCTTTACGCTTGGCGGGCCGGTGGTGGCTCCGCACTATCGGGGGAAGGACAAAACGTTTTTCTTTGTGAACTATGAAGGGTCCCGCCTCCGCCGGGGCAACACAACTCTGACTGCCGTTCCCACCGCTGACATGAAACGAGGCGATTTCTCTACGTTCATAGGTGCCAGCACAGGGACTGACGCGCTCGGCCGGCCAGTACCCCGCAATGGTATCTACGACGCGCGGACATCGCGTCTGGTGAACAATGTTTACGTTCGGGATCTCTTTCCAGCCAACACTCTGCCGGCGAGCCGATTCGATTCGGTGGCGCGAAATATGGTGAATTTCCCCGGCCTGATTCCGGCTCCGAATATTCCTGGGGGACGCGGGACGAACGGGAATCCGACCCAGAATTTCTTTGATGGCCGGACGCGCAGCGACAACTACGATCTCTTCAGCATGCGCGTGGACCATCAGTTCTCGTCGAACGATACCCTGATGGCGCGGTACAGCGTTACGGACTCGAATGCCTTTGCGCCCAACACTTTCCCTGGGTACGGCACTTTTGACAATCAGCGGCAGATGGCTGGAACGATTGCGCACACCCACGTGTTTGGACCCACTGTCGTGAACGAGTTCAAGTTCGGCTATTTGCGCTGGGCCCAGTTTCAGGCGGGCGAAAACACCCTGCAGGATCGGGATGTGGTGAAAGAACTCGGTATCCGAGGTCTCGATTTTGCCAGCACGCCGGGGCTTCGCGGAGCACCAAACTTTGCCATCAGCGGCTTTGCCACAATCGGCGATGGTGATGGCCCATACCGTCCCCGCAACAATACGTTCCAGTTCATTGATCAGCTCTCGTTTAACAAGGGCAGGCACTTTATCAAGGTTGGCGGGGAAGCGCGTCGGGTGCGCAACGCGATCACCCGCGCCAATACCCTTCGGGGGTCATTCAACTTCACCAGCACCAACTGGACGGGTGAACAGGGTTTCGGCAATACGGGCAATACATTCGCCAATTTTCTGCTCGGTCTGCCGGTGCAGAAAGGGCGACGCGTGAGTGGCTTCTTCCAGGACCTGCGGTCTACCGAGTACGCGGGCTTTGTGCAGGATGACTGGAAGGTAAATTCGAAGCTGACGATCAACATGGGCGTGCGTTACATGCTTTACACACCGCCGTATGAGACGCAGGACCGGGTTTCCACGCTGACCTATCCTGGCGAACGCCGCCCCACGAACTATGACGAAGGGGCTCTCTTCTTTCTGGTCCCCGGAAATCAGAAATTTGCTCCGAACTGGGGTCGTGCAGGCAAGGAATTGCCACGTTCTCTTTTCCCTGCGGACAAGAATAACTGGGGCCCGCGTTTCGGCTTTGCTTACCGGCCATTTGAAAAAACAGTGATCCGCGGTGGTTACGGAATCTTCTTTGACACAGTGCCCTTGTACATTACGCAGGACACGCTGGAGAACCTGCCAAATCTGAAGGAAGATCAACAGAGCCTCAGTCTGTTCCAGGATGGTCTGCCCACCGGCGAAACCTTCAACGGTTTCCTGATTGCGAATCCCGGTCCCGGACAGTTCAATCCGGGGCCGAACGATGTCTCGCCGAATTTCAAGAACGCTTATGTACAGCATTGGAATTTTGGTTTCCAAAGGGAACTGCCGGGCAATATTCTGGTGGAAGCATCTTACGTAGGAAGCAAGGGTACACGGCTCAATCGCCGCGAAAATACGAATACTGCGGAACCCAATGGACCTTCTGCCAGGGTGCCTCTGAGCGCGATTCCCGCGCAGCCCCTGAACCCCGTGACCGGGGCACCCTTTTCGGCGGACCCCTTTGAGAACGCGGGACTGCGGTCGCGCTTCCGCCGCCTCGTTCCGTACGCAATCAACGTTTGGGAGAACAACGCACTTTACCTGTTGGACAACGTTTTCCAGACCACCTCGACCGCATTTTCGAACTACAACTCGGCCCAGTTCCGCCTTGAAAAAAAGCAGTCCGGCGGCCTGACCTACCTGGCGGCGTACACCTTCTCGAAGGCGCTCTCCGACGCTACAGGCTTTAATGGTGGCGGACCTTTCGATACCGGCAATCGCATTCAGGACATGTTCAACAAGAAGGCCGACAAGGGTCTTGCCAGCATCGATCATCGGCAACGCCTCAGCGTATCGGTGATTTATGATTTGCCGTTCGGCAAGGGAAAGCGTTTTCTGTCGAGTGCTCCTGCCATTGTGGATAAGGTTCTGGGTGGCTGGTCGGTGAACAGCATTTACACATACCAGACCGGGTTGCCCATGACGGTTAAGTTCAACGGAGACGTGTTTGGGTCGGGTACCGACAATGCGCGCCCCGACCTCATCTGCAATCCGAATCTTGCCTCCGACACAAGGACCGTTCAGCGGTATTTCGCGACGAATTGTTTCGCTATCCAAAGCCCGATTCGTTACGGTACAGCCGGTCGCTCCACTGTGACGGGGCCGCTGATTCATAACGTGGATATGGGAATCCTGAAGAACACCAGGATTACTGAGAGGGTGGTGACGCAGTTCCGCGCTGAGTTCTTCAACCTCCCCAACCACCCCCAGTGGAATCCGCCAAACCGCTTTATCGATCAGGCTGCTTTTGGTCAGATCAATTCGGCCCGCGATCCAAGGATCATTCAGTTGGGCCTGAAGATCAGTTTCTGAGACAGAGTAGAGTCATGAAATCCGAAGTCTCTGAATTCACGGCTGGACTTGCTACGCCAAGGCGACGTCAATTACTACAGGTACTGGCAGCGGCAGCGGCACCCGGTTTGCTTAATGCACAGAGTGGCACGGCTTCGGAATCGGCTTTGCGTCGCATTCTGGAGCCGCCGACGGGTAAAGTGTCTGTGGTCATCGATACCGATACTTACAACGAAATCGATGACCAGTATGCGGTCGCCTATGCGATTCTGTCTCCGGACCGGATGAACGTGGAAGCGTTCTATGCGGCACCCTACGTGAATGATCGCTCTGCCGGTGCAGCAGACGGAATGGAGAAGAGCTATCAGGAGATTCTCCGCTTGCTGAAGTTCCTGGGGCGCGATTCTTCAGGCACCGTCTTTCGAGGCTCCACAAGTTTGATGGGGGCTGACAAGAAGCCGGTAGATAGTCCCGCGGCCCGCGACCTGATCGAGAAGGCAATGAAGCCGCGTTCGGGACCACTCTACGTGTTGGCGCTCGGGTGCCCCGTCAATGTTGCCTCGGCAATCCTGATGGAACCGAAGATCAGGGAGAAGATCGTTGTGGTGTGGCTGGGTGGCACGACTCACGATTGGCCTTCGGCTACCGAATTCAATCTGAAGCAGGACGTGAACTCCTCGCAGGTGGTGTTTGACAGTGGTGTTCCTCTGGTCCAGATTCCGACGAAGAACGTCTCTGAGCACCTGAAAACCACGATGCAGGAGGCCGAGTTCTGGCTGAAAGGAAAGTCAAAGCTCTGCGACTATCTTTACGACGAATTCGTCGACTACTACAAGTCGCATACGAAGGGTAAGCCCCAGCCGTATCCCTGGTCCAAGGTGATTTGGGACATTTCGGTGATAGCCTGGATCAATAATCCCGAGTGGATCCCGTCGGCAATTGTTCCGAGTCCGGTGCTGACCAGCGACATGCGGTGGGAGAAGAAGGCTGGTCGCCATATCATCCGGGTCGCGACGGATGTGAAGCGTGATCCGGTTTTCTACGACCTGTTTGTGAAGCTGGCGAAGGCGAAAGTTCTATAGCTTCGCGAGACGGGTAATTGCGTCCACATGGATGGGCGCACAGTCGACGAGCGGAAACCCGGCAGTCTGTTCGTTGAAGGCCCGGGCGAGATCAGTGCCCCTCAGCATGATTGCCTCCGCGCCATGTTCAGTGATTAGCCTTCGACTGGCGGCAGTGAAGACGGACCTCTGTGGATCGGTGACAAAGCCGGATGTCGCCATGGAGACGTAAGCCTCGTGGACAGCCTCCAGCTCCGGGCCATCTGGCGGGATGATCTCCGCGCTGGTAATGCCGCCATAAAAGCGGGATTCCATGACCGTTCGGGTCCCCAGCATTCCGATACGGAGGAGGTCTCGCCTCTCGACAACCCGACTGACTTCGGCGAGCCTGTCGACCACGGGCAGAGGAGATTCTGCTGTAAAATTCCCGATGCAAAAACGGCCGGCAATGGAGGTGACGACGTCGTAATCGGCACCTGCTGAGGCAAGTCGCCGGGTGAGGCGCTGGTAGCTGGCAACCTGCGGTTTTGCGTGATTGGCCGCCAGGTGCCGGAGAAGGGTTAGCGCATCGGCGTGGACGAGCGTCAGTTCCCGAGGGGTGTTCGCTCCGGCGAAAGTGGTAATCAGCCGCCGAGAGTAGAAGTCGGTAGCGGCGGGACCGATGTCGCCAATAAGCCCGATATGCATTTTCAACAGACCTCCCATTGCTGATGGTACATTGGCAACCCGGCAGCAAAGGTCGAGACTATTTCGTACCTGCAGTGCTAGAATTTTTCTCACATCGTTAACGGGAAAATTATGCGAAATGTCAGAACTGTGTGTCTTGCGTTTTGTGGCGTGGTCGGGTTGCTCGCTCAGTCTACGCTGAACCAGCAGATCTCCGGGCATGTGACGGATATCACGGGGGCCGCTTTGCCGGAGACCTCAATTACGGTTACCAGTCAGGACACAGGTCTGGTTCGCACCACCAGGACCAATGGGGACGGCCTTTACGTTGTGCCGGAGCTGCCGACGGGGGTCTACAAGGTGACCGGAGAAGCGAAAGGTTTTTCGCGACAGACGGTGGATGGTAACCAGCTGAATACGAATGTGAGTGTCGAGGTGGATTTCAAGCTGCAGGTGGGAAGCCAGGCCGAAGAAGTTACGGTGCAGGCGGACGCGCTGGTTTTGGAGACCTCGAGTGGTGAGTTGGGGTACACGGTGACCGGGGCGCAGGCGAGCGAACTGCAGTTGAACGGGCGGAATTTTCCCGAGTTACTGGCCCTGCTGCCGGGCGTCTCGACAACTTATACCGACGGGTTCTCGCTGTTTGGCGGCTATGGTGTGAACAACAGCGCCCAGTCGATTAACGGTGGGCGGACCGACAGCACCACGTGGAATCTGGACGGCGCGGATAACAAAGATAACGGTGGTGGCGGGAATAACTTTATTAACATCAACCCGGATGCAATTGGGGAGTTTCGGGCACTGACGAGTAACTACAGCGCAGAATCGGGCACGAGCTCGGGGGCGGTGATTAATCTGTCGATCCGCAGCGGCACGAAAGGGTTCCGGGGGCGGCTCTATGAGTACTGGCGCAACGATCACCTGACGGCGAGAGCGTTTAACGGGGCGACGGTTTCTAAGCCCAAACTGCGCTGGAATAACTATGGCGGCAATATTGGGGGACCGATCCTGTTGCCGTTTACGAGATTCAACCGGAATCGGGACAAGCTGTTTTTCTTCTACAGCCAGGACATGAAGACACTTCGGACGGCTACAACCAACACGTGGACCGTGCCGACAGCGCTGCAGAAGTCCGGAAGTTTCGGGAACACGGCTGTCCGTGATCCCGAGACGCAGACGCCATTCCCGGGGAACGTGCTGCCTGCGAGCAGGATTCATCCGAGTATGCAGAAGCTGGTGAACATCTACCCGCTGGCGAACTCGGGTACCGCGAACTATGTGTTCAATGCCCCGCAGCCAAGTGATGTCCACCAGGAAGTGTTCAAGGTGGACTACAACCTGAATGCAAACAATCAGATCAATTTCCACTGGGTCCACGACTACTATGAGCAGTTGAATAACATCACGAATCTGGTGTCGTACCTGCGGCAGATACCGGGTTTGAACTCCTCGGTGCAGTGGAACCGGGTCATCACGCCCACGTGGATCAATGTCCTGCAGTTTTCGTTCAGCGGAAATGTGATTATTGAACAAAAAGATGTGCGGCCGAATGAGTTGTTCATTAAGGACTTTACCCGGGCGGGCTTTGGGATTACGCTGCCGACGATCTACAACGCGTCGAATGTGATTCCGCAGGTGGCGATTCAGAACTACACGACGCTTTCCGCCACACCCCTGGCGTTCAATAACTTCAACCGGATCTTCTCCCTGAAAGAAAACCTCACCAGAGTGGCGGGGAACCACACGCTGAAGATGGGTGCGCTGTTCATGAGAAGCCGGAAGAATCAGGACAATCCTCCGGCGATCAATGGCCAGTTCAATTTCAGCAATGCCAGACGTCCGAGCAGCGGTGTGGGTTTAGCTGATGCCCTGATGGGCGCGTTCCAGCAATACACCGAGTTTCCGAGCGTACGGCAGGGCTGGTACCGCTTCACCCAAATTGAACCTTACTTTCAGGACGACTGGAAAGTGACACGACACTTCACGGTGAACCTGGGGCTCCGCTGGTCGTACATGCAGCCCCAATACAGTGCGCTGAACAACACGACACAATTCCTGCCTGAGTACTATGATCCAAAGCAGGCGGCGGTTCTCAATCCTTCAACCGGCGTAATCATCAGTGCGCCGAACCGCTACAACGGCCTGGTGATTCCGGGCAATGGTTTCCCGGAGGCAGCGCGTGGGCGCGTGGTTCAGTACGCGGATCCTGCGGTGAATGCCTTGTTCCATAACTTGCCGAAGGGTGGGGCCAACACTGCGTGGGGGAACTTTGCTCCGCGTGTGGGTTTTGCATATCAACTGGATGCGAACACCGTTGTGCGGGGTGGTTTTGGCGTGGCCTACGAGCGGATTCAGGGGAATTTTATCTTCAGCGGAATTAATAATGCGCCGTTCAACTCTTCAACGGTGGTGGTAGACGGGGTGGTGGATAACCCCACCAACGGTGCAGCTACAGCGCTTGCGGTTTCCCAGATTACCAACTCTCACGCGCTGGACATGCGGGTGCCGCGAGCGATGACCTGGAGCTTCGGCGGGCAACGGAAGCTGACGAAGGACTCGACGCTGACCCTGTCCTACGTAGGGTCCTCGGCAGCGAACCTGTCGTATCAGCAGGACATCAACCAGCTTCCCCTGGGGACTCTGACGAATACGTTCCTGCCCGGCACCACGACCGTGCCCAATCAGAACTATCTGCGTCCGTACAAGGGTTATTCGAACATCTACCAGTTCAATACGGGAGCCAACTACATCTACAATTCGTTGCAGGCTCAGTACCAGAAGCGATTTGGGAAAACGGGCTCGCTGAGCACGGCCTTCACCTGGGCGAAGGGTAAGACGGATGCCAATGCGTACAACTACACGCCCCGGGACAGTTACGACCTGAGGGCAGACTACGGGGCTTCGAGCTACAGCCGTAAGTTTGTCCTGGTCCCGAGTTGGGTGTATCCGCTGCCGTTCTGGCAGGGTGGGGGGCGGTGGTACAAACAGGCGTTTGGCGGCTGGCAAGTGAACGGGACGGGGCAGTTCCAGTCGGGCTTGCCGATCAATCCGACGATCTCGGTGGACCGGGCGGGTACGGGGAGTGCCGGTGTGCAGCGGCCGCAGCTGGTGGGCGATCCTTACTCGGGCGAGACCGTGGGCGGATTTCAGTATCTGAACAAGAATGCGTTTGCCCTGCCGACTGCGGGAACGTGGGGAAATCTGGGCGCCTTCAATATCTATCTGCCGCGCTGGATCAATGTGAATGCCTCGGTGGCGAAATCGTTCTTCACGCGTGGCCGAAGGGATTCACAGTTGAAGTGGGATGTGCGGTTTGAGGTTTACAACGTGGCGAACCACCTGATTACGAGTGCCATCAACGTGGGCGGATTTAGCGGGCCGGCGATTGTGAATTGGGGTCAGAAGACGGGGACGACGCCTCCGCGCACCATGCAGGCTACAGCACGTCTGAATTTCTAAGCGGCTGTTCCATCAGCACCCTTGCAGGTGCAATCCAGGCAACCGTGATCAGCACAGGTACCGCAGGCTTTCAATACCTGTCCGCGAAGGGCCTTTCGTGCCCGATGGACACGGACCGCCGCATTCTCCGCAGTGATCCCTGCCTGCCGGGCCAACTGGTTGAGATTGCCCTCCTCGAGGTCCACGATTCGTAGTGCGTCGGCGTATTCCGGTTTGAGGTTGCCGAGGAGTTCCGAGACGCAGCGGCAGATTTCCTGTTCCACTTCCGCTGCCGGATTTTCCCGGGCGGCGAATTCGTGGGTATAGCTTTCCAGGGCCCTCGCAGAGGTGGCGCGTCGGCGGTAGTGGTCAATCACGGCGTTGCGAAGCAGGCGGTAGAACCAGGCGAGGATCTTTTCGTCCGGCACTTCGGCGCCGCGTTCCAGGCCTTTGGCAAAGGACGCCTGCAGGATATCTTCGGCGGCAGCGCGTGATTCTACGCGGCGCTCCAGAAAGGAGAGGAACTGGCGGTGTGATTCGACGAGGCGGTTCACGGCCTCGGGCGAAAGGGTTGTGGCTTGTCGTTCCGGACTCATGGTGTGGAAAGGCTAACACAGAACTGTAAGGTTTTCGGAGGTGGTGCGTCAGCAGGGTTGAAGGTGCCTTGAGGCGCTGAACAAACAGGAGAAACGAAATGCCGAACATGAAAAAGAAACTGACTCAAAACACTGTTGAGAACAAGGCCGGGGCGACGTGCTGCAAGAGTTGCGGGTGTGGAACTTGCTCGTGCGGATGCCAGGCGGGTGCCTGCAAATGTAAGGCTGACGCCTGCCAGTGCGGATGCCAGGTCGGCTAGCTTAGTTATAGTTAGCGGCCGGGCTCCCTGACACATCGTGTTGGGGAGCCGATTGGTTCAAACTGATGCTCCGGGTGCGAGGGGGCGGGGACAGCTATACTCCTTGCTGGTGGGCGCGGAGGCGTGACGTGGCAGGCAACGACGGGTACATTACGGTGGTGAGTGGGCTTCCTCGTTCGGGTACGTCGATGATGATGCAAATGCTGCAGGCGGGGGGCATGCCGATTCTGACGGACGGGGTGAGAGGTGCGGATGCGGATAATCCTCGGGGCTACCGGGAATTCGAGCCTGTGAAAAAGCTGTCGAGTACCCAGGGCTGGGTGGCCGAGGCGGCAGGGAAAGCGGTGAAGGTTGTTCATGTCCTGCTGCCTTTGTTGCCTGCGGGGTTTGCGTACCGCGTGATCCTTATGGTGCGTGACGTACGGGAAGTGGTGGCATCGCAAAGGGCGATGCTGCAGAGAACGGGGAAGTCCGGGGCGAATCTCTCCGACGCCCGGCTGGTGGAGATTTTCACTCTGCAGATGGAGAGGACTGTCGCGTGGCTGGCGGCGAATGCTTCATGCCGTGTGCTGGAGGTTTCGCATCGTGCCTGTTTCGAAGATGGGCCGGGGATTGCAGCGAACGTGAACCGATTTCTGGGAGGAGGGCTGGACGAAGCCCGGATGGTCGGTGAAGTGGACGTGGCACTTTACCGGCAGAAGGCTTGAATTTCTGCCACAGTAGTGGATTGGAAAACGAAGCGCGCACCACCGAGCCTGATCTGGTAACGATCCGCCAGTTCGGCGATATTTCTGAGGCCCTGATGGCGGAGGGCTGTTTGCAGGCTCACGGGATTGAGTGCTTTTTGGCGGATCTCAATATTGCCCGAGTGGACTGGCCGCTTTCGCGGGGGATTCGGCTGCAGGTTTCGCCGCTTGATGCTGCGGAGGCGACTGCCCTGCTGGATCAGCCGCCACTGGACGAGGTCCCGCCTGATGATCCTGAAGTGTAGCTACTTGTATTCTTCGAGAGGCGGGCAGGAGCAGACGAGGTTGCGGTCTCCGTAGGCGTTGTCGATGCGACCGACGGGGCACCAATATTTGTCCATCTTTGCTGACCCTGACGGGAAACAGCCTTCCTCTTTCGGATACGGGCGGGTCCAGTCTTCCACCAGGTCGTAGACCGTGTGGGGGGCGTGGCGGAGCGGGGAATCGGTGATGGGGAAGCGACCGTTTTCCACATCGGCAATTTCCTTGCGGATGGCGATCATGGCGTCGCAGAAGCGGTCGAGTTCGGCCTTTGATTCCGATTCTGTGGGTTCGATCATGAGGGTTCCGGGGACAGGGAAACTCATCGTGGGGGCGTGGAAGCCGTAGTCGATCAGGCGCTTGGCGATGTCGTCGACTGAGACGCCACATAGGTCTTTCAGGGGGCGAGGATCGATGATGCACTCATGCGCGATGCGCCCGTTGTCGTTCTTGTAGAGGAGCGGAAAGGACGAATCGAGCCGCACGGCGATGTAGTTGGCCGAGAGGATGGCGACTTCGGTCGCTTTGCGGAGGCCTTCGCTGCCCATCATCAGGATGTACATGTACGAGATGGGCAGGATAGACGCGGAGCCGTAAGGGGCTGCGGAAACGTGTTGCGGCAGGAAGGGGGCGAGGTGGGCGCGCACGCCGATGGGACCCATGCCCGGGCCGCCGCCACCGTGGGGAATGCAGAAGGTCTTGTGCAGGTTGAGGTGCGAGACATCGGCACCGTACTTGCCGGGTTGGGCGAGGCCAACCTGGGCGTTGAGATTCGCGCCATCGAGATAAACCTGACCACCGTACTGGTGGATGGTGGCGCAGATTTCGCTGATCTCGTTTTCGAAGACGCCGTGGGTGGAGGGGTAGGTGACCATCAGGGCGGCGAGTTTGTCGCCGTGCTGTGCGGCCTTGGCTTTCAGGTCGGCGAGATCAACGTTGCCTTTGGCGTCACACGCGACAACGACCACGTCCATGCCCACCATGTGCGCGGAGGCTGGATTGGTGCCGTGGGCGGAGGACGGGATGAGGCAAATGTTGCGGTGGCCCTCGTTGCGGCTGAGGTGATACGCGCGGATCGCGAGGAGCCCCGCGTACTCACCCTGCGCGCCGGAATTGGGCTGCAGCAGGATGGCGTCATAGCCGGTGATCTGGCAGAGCTTTTCTTCCAGATCCTGGAACATGGCGTGGTACCCGGCGGCCTGCTCCTTCGGTGCGAAGGGATGCATGTTGCCGAACTCGGGCCAGGTGACGGGCAGCATTTCTGAGGTCGCGTTCAGCTTCATGGTGCAGGAGCCGAGCGGGATCATGGCGCGGTCGAGGGCGAGGTCACGGTCGCTGAGCTTGCGGAGGTATCGCAGCATTTCCGTTTCCGAACGGTACTTGTGGAAGACGGGGTGAGTGAGGAATTCGGAGTTGCGGGCCAGGGCCTGGGGCAGGGCAGGGGCTTCGGTTTCTGCCGGGGCAGAGGTTGCGCCAAAGGCTGTAAGGATCGCGGAGACGGTCTGCGGCGTGGAGGTTTCGTCGAGAGAGATGCCCAGGGTCTCGGCGTCAACGATGCGGAGGTTAAGTTTCGCAGCGTCGGCACGGGCGAGGATGGCGGCTTGCTGCGCGCCGACATTCACCGTCAGGGTATCGAAGAAGGCCGTGTTACGGAGTGTGAAACCGAGAGCCCGGAGGCCGGCGGCCACATTCGCGGTGCGGCGGCGGATCTGCTGTGCGATGAAGACCAGGCCTTCCGGACCGTGGTAGACGGCATACATGGAGGCCATCACGGCGAGCAGGACCTGGGCCGTGCAGATGTTGGACGTCGCCTTTTCGCGGCGGATGTGTTGTTCGCGGGTCTGGAGGGCCAGACGGAAAGCGGGCTTGCCTTTGGAATCGATGGAGACGCCGACGAGGCGCCCGGGGAGGGACCGTTTATAGGCGTCCTTCACGGCAAGATACGCCGCGTGGGGCCCGCCGCAGCCCATCGGGACGCCGAAGCGCTGGGCGGAGCCGAGGGCGATATCGGCACCGAGTTCGCCGGGAGGCGTGAGGAGGGTGAGGGCGAGGGGGTCGCTGGCGAGGATGGCGAGGCCACCTTGGGCCTGAATTCCCTGGATGGCGGCACGGAAGTCGCGGATGTCGCCGAAGGTGTCGGGGTATTGGAAAAGAGCGCCGAAGAAATCGCCTTCGGGGAGGGCGTCCCCAACGACGGGTTCAGCGCGGGTTTGGAGCACGGCGAGGGTCTGGGGGTGAACGGCACTATCGACGAAGAAGCGCGTCGAGCGGGATTTGGCGGAGCGCTGCGCGACGGCCATGGCTTCTGCGGCCGCGGTGCCTTCGTCGAGCATGGAGGCGTTGGCGACGTCGAGACCGGTGAGGTCGCAGATCATCGTCTGGTAGTTGAGGAGGGCTTCGAGGCGGCCCTGGCTGATTTCGGGCTGGTAGGGCGTGTAGGCGGTGTACCAGGCTGGATTCTCGAGGATGTTGCGCTGGATGACGCCGGGGACGAGGGTGCCGTAGTAACCCTGGCCGATGAGGGACGTGTGAACTTGGTTTTGGGCCGCGATGCCGCGCAGAAAGTCGAGGGCTTCGGTTTCGGACATGGCCGGGCCGGTGGTGAGCGGGGCCTTCTGCCGGATGGAGGCAGGCAGGGTCTGGCTCATCAGGTCTTCGAGGGAAGTGGCCCCGACGACCTGGAGCATGGCTTCAATGTCAGAAGGTGAGGGGCCGATGTGGCGGCGCTCAAAGGTGGTGGCGGCTGCGGCGGAGCGGGCGGAGGACATGGAAGAACCTTTCGCCCCATCTGTCGCTTGTGCCTGAGAACGTTATTCCGTCGGCGAACGGACCTCGCGGCCCGCTACTCTCCAGATGTTGATGTGTGACGGTCCTTTTGCCTGAGAGTTTCCGGGGCGGTTGCTCCTTCGGCGCCAGCGATGAAGCTGGTCTCTCCCGTCTGTTTCAGGATATCGTAGCGGGGTGCGTCCCCCCTGCAGGCGGCGGAGGATACCTATGGTGATCGCCACGGTTCTGACAGTTCTTGTGCTTACCTTGGTTGCAGCCAGTCTGGGGCTTGCCTGGTCAATGTGCGACGCAATCGGGGAGATACGGGCTGGCCGCGCCGGTGCGGATCGGTTCGCGGAGAAAACAATCCATTGATTCGCAGCCGCAATCTTCCTCTTCGTGGTTGGCCTGAACGCGATGGTGCGCAATTATTAGGGACCCTCTGGACAACTGCTCGAAAGCAAACCAACGGGCCCGTGATCTCATCCGAACTGACGCACGAAATGCGGGGCCGCATCTACTTTCTGGTGCTTCAAACTGATGGGCCGATTGCGATAAGATCGGGATAGTCAATAGGGACAGCGACTGAAGCAGTATCTTGAGGCCATGCAGGGGGATCTGACCTCCCTGAAGCAGGATCTGACCTCGGTGAAGCAGGATGTGGCCACTATGGAAGACCGCATCATGGCGCGCGTGGACGGAAGGATCGACGCCGTCGAATCACGTATGAAGGATTTTGTCGGGAGCGCTATTCTCGCCCTTGAGACGAAGATCGTCGGGGAATTTTGGAAGTGGGGGCGCACATCCGACATGCGCACAGGTCAGTCGCTTGGCGAAAGCGCTGCGCTGAACGAACGTATGCTTAATGTGGAAGATCGTGTTTCTGCGCTCGAACGAAGGCCCTCTTAACCGCCCGCAGTCATTCACGAGGTGGTAGCCGTTACTACTGGTTTCCCGTCGGCTTTTCCGTATGGTCGATGACGAGGAACTCAATGGGCGTTTTTTCAGGTTGGAGTTTGAGGCCGAGTTGCTGTTCGATCGACGCGTAGCTCGAAGGTAGTGTTGCCGCCGGGTCATATTCGGTGGTTTCCGGAACCCATTCGAGGGTGAAATCGTAGAACCCGTCGAGTCCGGTTTTCACTGGGAGGCGAGAGCCACCCACCAGATCGCGGTAATCGCCTTCAAGGCTATTGGGTTCAACTATCCCGATGGCAAGACTGGCTACGAATTGAAAGTTAGCGGGCGAATCTTTTATGACGACACGGTGGGCAATTAGAGCCGCACAGAATCGTCGAGTGCCGGGCCGCCCGGCTATGTGTTCGGCGAGATGCGCCTCGAAACGGACTACGCACTTGTTATGCTTTCGGATCGGTCTTTGATCCTGCCTGCTTCCGCTGTCATTACGACAACCCGCGGCCAGAAACGCTTTCGGAATGAGTTTAAGTTTTCGGCAGACCGCAAATACGACGCGGGAGCAACAATTACCTTCGACGAAGTGCGCTGAGGTATGAGGTATTAGAATCCGGACCGATCCGCCGCCGGGCCGAACAGCCCCTTCTCCGCGTGGCGCGTGATACGCCCCGAAGTGCATGGCCTCACAGTGCTCCGTAGTGAGAACGCCCGCGCAACCGAGACGAGTGATAAACTTCGCAAGGACATGTCCTCACTGGTGCCCGTTGCCGCCGCGCTCCGTCGTCTCCTGCAGACGTCTGCGGCGAGCCTCTGGCTGATCGTGTCCCTGGTTCTGGCCCTGACCTGCCCGTGCGGCTTGCGTGCTGAAAACCACGACGCTCTCAAAGCCGACGCCAGTCAATACTTTCGTGACCGCGTCACGCCCTTCGTCAAAACCTATTGCCTTCCCTGCCACCGCAGTGAGCGCCCTACAAGGGCCGGAGTGAATTTCACGCCAGCCCTCAAGACTCCCGAACACGCCGCTTTCACAGAAAACTGGAAGAAGGCCGATGCCCGGGTCCGGGCGCATGACATGCCTCCTAAAGAGGCGAAGCAGCCGTCCGACGACGATCGCCGGATGTTTGCAGAGTGGTTGCCCAGGCTGAAGTACCTCAGCGACAAGGATCCGGGACCGTTCGTCATCCGGCGCCTGACCAAACCCGAGTACGCCAATACTCTGCATGATCTCTTCGGCGTGCCCACGTCCATCGCCGACGGACTGCCCGATGAAGTCGCGGGCCAGGGGTACCTGAATTCGCTCTCGCCGCTTCAACTGGAACAGTATCTCGCTGTTGCGGACAATGTCCTGCGCCAGATTGTGGCACCGCCCGGCCGTCGGCGCACGGCGACCGAGAAGCGACTGTTTGGCCAGTCGGCCCGGGCAGGCACCCAACCGGGGGGCGAGCCCAGGAAAGCAGCGAGGGAAGTCGCCCGGTCTCTGGCCCGCAAAGCCTACCGCCGGCCACCGACGGAAGCAGAACTGGATACTCTGGTCGCCACCTTCGACCTGGGCACTCGCAATAAACTCGCATACCCGCAGGCGCTTGGCCTGATGCTGAAAGGCATCCTGGTCTCGCCTCAGTTCCTGTTCATCACGCCTGCGGCAGAAGCAGAATCGAATGCAGGGATTGTCCAGCTTGACGACTACCAACTCGCCTCGCGTCTGTCCTATTTTTTATGGGCAACCATGCCGGACGAAGAACTGATGACGCTGGCCGGTCGCGGCAAACTGCACGAGCCTGCGGTTCTCCAGGCCCAGACGAAACGCCTGCTCGACGATCCCCGTTCGCGGGCTCTGTTCGATGGCTTCGGCGCGCAGTGGCTGAACGTCGGCGGCCTGCAGCGCCAGGTTTTCGACCCGGCTCTGTTTCCGCAGATGACCCCCGCCCTGCGCCTGGGGATGTATGACGAAGTCCGGCTGTTCTTCCAGAGCATCGTGCGGGACAACGAACCCGCAATTCGTTTTGTGAACAGCGATTACACGTATCTTAATGGCGCGGTGGCGGCGATTTACGGTCTGGAAAACACAGTGCGGGGACCCGCGATGCGCAAGGTCCGGCTGAGCAACAGCCATCGCGGAGGCGTGCTGAGCATGCCGGGCATTCTGGCGGCCTCCTCTTTGCCCAATCGCACCAGCCCGGTGAAGCGCGGCGTATGGGTACTGGAACAGGTTCTCGGCGAACAGGTGCCCGCGCCCCCGCCGGACGTCCCGGCGCTGGACAAGCAGGATCCTGCGGCGGTCGCCCGGCTCACGCTGCGGCAGCGGACCGAACTCCATCGCACCAATCCCGTCTGCGCCAATTGCCATAAGATCCTCGATCCCATCGGGTTCGGGCTGGAGAAGTTCGATGCCATCGGACGATGGCGGGACCGGGATACCAACGGCGAGGCCATCGATTCCTCCGGCGAACTGCCCGGCGGTGAAGGGTCCGGCAGTGAAGGGTTAAAAGCTAAGCGCTTTTCGGGCCCGGCGGAGCTGAAAGCCATCATTGCCGAACGCAACCGCGACGTGGCCCGCAATCTGGTGGAAAAGATGCTGGCCTACGCTTTGGGCCGTAAACTCGACGGCTACGACGAAATTGTGGTCGACGACCTGATGAGCGACCTTGCGGGCGATGGCTATCGTATGCGGGCCATTATCACCGGCGTTGTTTCCAGTTATCCTTTTAAGTATCGGCGCATCGAAGCGCCCAGGAGGCGCAATGCGCAGAATTAACCGGCGGGCTTGTTTGAAGGGGGTTGGTCTCAACGCGTTGGGGGTTACCTTCGCCCTGCCATGGATGGAATCCCTGGGTTGGGCCGGCGTCCCGACGGGCAAGGCGGACAAGCCGCCGGTGCGTCTGGGCTTCATGTACATGCCACACGGCGTGATCATGAATGAGTTCTGGCCGACCAGTCCAGAGAGCTTCCTTTCGTCGCCGCCGCGGGCACTGGAATCGTTGCGCGCGGTACTGGACCAGTGCGTCGTGATGAAGGGGATTTCGGGCGTACCGATCGACCCGTTCAATGGCGCGCCGCACGCCCTGGAGCTTTCTACCTGGCTGACGGCGACCTTGCCCGCTCCTGAGAAGCGGAATGAGATCAATATCGCGATTTCCGCGGATCAGATCGCCGCCAATCACCTGGGTGCGTTCACCGCGCTGCCCTCGCTGGAACTGGCCACCATGCCGCAGACCTGGAAAGAGAACCAGGAAGGCCTGAACGAGGGCTATTACTCGCATTGCAGCTTCAGTTCCCCCACGCAGGCGGTGCCTGCGGAGGTCAATCCGCGCAACGTGCTCAATCGCCTCGTCAATAAACAGGAGCCGACGAAGGCCCCGGGGTCCGCGCCCCTGAGCGAACTGGATCGCAGCCTTCTGGACATCGTGCTTGGCGGCGCCCGCGACCTGCGGAGGACCCTGCCCGTCTCGGACCAGCGCAAGCTGGATGAATACCTTGACAGCGTGCGCTCCGTGGAGCGGCGCATCGCCGCCATCGAGGTCCGGCAGAAGGAGGCCGCTCTGGAGAAGGCCGGCGTCCGGGCGAGCAAGCGTCACGCCTCCGATTCGCCACCGATCGAGATCCGGATTCCGGAGGGCGAAAAGCGGAGCGAGTACATGCAGGTGATGTGCGACCTGAACATCCTCGCGTTTCAGACCGATATGACGCGGGTCAGCACCTACATTGGGTCCACGCCCAACGGGGCGTCATATCCGGAACTGGGTTTCAACGACCAGCACCACTCCAACACCCACCACAACAACGATGCCGTGAAGGTTCGCAAGATCGCCATGATCACCGAATTCAATATCCGGCAATTTGCCTACATGGTGACGAAGATGGCGAGCCTGCGGGAGGGCGACGGCACGTTGCTCGACAACTGCATCATGATGTGGGGCTCGGGGCTCGAGGATGGGAACATTCACGCTCGTGAAAACCTCCCCTTTGTGATCGCGGGAAAGGGCGGCGGTTCGATCCGGACGGGACGATACTTCGCAGATACGAAGGGAAATCAAGGCGATTTGCTCACCACGCTGCTCGCCTGCGCCGGCGTTCCGAACGACCGGCCCGTTGGGATCGCGACGAAGCAGATCGAGGAACTCAAGGCTCAGGCCTGACAAACCTCAGGCGTGACATGGCCGTCCGCAGAGCCGGTCTCCGCGCCACTCACTGCTTGGCGGGCAGGCCAACGGCGATGAGAACTGTGTAGTCCTGCTTGCGGCAGCCGTTCACGATGGGCATGTCCGCGCCTGGATACACCGGAAAACCAGTGGTCCGAACGTTCGAGGGTGTGCACGGGTTGTTGATTGCCGCCGGGGTGTAGCGCGCGGAACGGCATCCGAGATGGGTCACATCGTAGAGGGTCGCGCCGTCGGCGAGTTCCCACCACTGATTGCCGGCCTTGTCTTTGCCTGACTTGTCCGGGGGATGAACTGTCAGCACGCTTGTCACCTCGCGGTCGCCGGTGACGAGGTATTTGCCGGCGGGCAGCGGAAAGGTCGGCTTCTCCATGATCAGGCCGTGTTCCGCTCTGTGAGTCAACCGGAGCGCCACCAGTCCTTATCGTCGAATTTCCACCGTGACGGTGCCACGCCGGACGCCTTCAATTCCGGGTAGCGGTCCAGCTTGCAACCGCGCGGACCCGGGTCCTGGCTCCATAGGCCCCATGCCTGCGCGCCGGTGCCGGAAGTGGCCCCGGGGTCGCCCAGCGCTGCGATGTACTGCGGTTCGATGCGCCTGAACTTTGCGAGGTCTGTATCTGCCGCGTGAACCGGTTGCTGCAGGCCGGTCGCCAACAGGAGGGAAGCCAACATGACGGAAGGCATAGGAAGGAGGAGGCGGTTCACGGACGGCACGAGGCGGCGGACATTCATGCGATTGCTCCAGTTGGACGATCTGATGACATCCTACAGCAACACGCGCCCCGGAGCGGCCCTCCTCGTGGCCAGCACCTGAACCGCTGCTGGTTTCCAGCCACACCGACCTGCTGCCGTTATCCCGCGACCGCAGCCTCCAGCCCGCACTCCAGAGGCTGGCGCGGTTTCAGGGCGCGCGCGAACCAAGGATAGTCTTCCTGCCGTGCCCGGATCATCGGGTGGCGGCGCTTTCGCAGTCCGGTGATCATCTTCTGAGCTACAATCTTCAGATAATTTCTCTTGTGCTGTTTGCGTCGTTACTACAGGCTCCTGCGGCACCGCCCGCTAAGGCGGCACCGCTCCTCACCAAGGACTTGCCAGGTATCCCGGGCAGAGAGGGCATGATGCTTACCATTGAGTTCGCGCCTGGTGCCTCATCGCCTCCACATTTTCACCAAGCTTCGACGTTTGTCTACGTTCTGGCAGGCAGTATCGTTATGCAGGTAAAGGGTGGCAAGGAAGTGACCCTCCCTGCAGGGCAGACCTTTTACGAAAGCCCGGACGATATCCACACTGTTGGTTTGTGGGCTTCGACGAAGTCCAGTGCGAATTTCTTTAGCGGGGCGCTGGTGAGGCCCAGCTGTGCCGCTTCTTCTGTAGCCTTGTCGAGTTCCCACTTATCGATGAGAACTCTCTTGATGAGCCACATGGCGGCGGCGCGGTTACCGCTCGCGCAGTGAATGAAAGCGGGCTGATTGCCTGCCGTCTGAATGGTTTCGAGGAAACGGTCGGCTACTGCCGGGTCGGGGGCGCCGCCGGCGAAGGGGAGGTGGAAATAGTGGATGCCGGCGTCTTTGGCGGCGGCCGCTTCCGCTTCCATGTCGGAACCGGCTTCGCTGGCTACACGGAGATTGATGATGGACGCGAAGCCCATTTTCTTGATTCCGGCCACGGAGGTGGGCTTGATGGCTCCACTGCAGGCGACTGTGGTTTCTACCTGGGCGAAGCTGCCGATACCTTCGACGGTGGATTTGGTGACCTGCGCCTGGGCCATAGAAGCCAAAAGTCCCAGGGCAATGCTGAGCAGTGTTGTTTTCATTTTTATTCCCTCTGTTTTGATGTCAGGCGGTTACGACGGTGTAGCTGCGTTCCTGGGCCCGGCTGACCGCGACGATGCCGGCCGGCACCATGCGGGCATTGGTGACGAGATTGGCGATCAACTCGCTATTGATGGTGTCCGCGTTGCCGCCGACCTTCCTCGCGATGGCTCCGGCAAAGGCGCGGGTGGCAGTGGCGCATACCGCGAACTGAAGGCCTCGTTTGGTGACTGAATCGATGGTGCTGCCACGGCTCGGCAGGAGGCCGCCATAACCTGTGGCATTGTAGACGTTGAGCACCGGCGCCTGTTTGGTTTTGGGGTCCTCAAAGACGGCCTGGGCGGCGAGCGGCTCGCCGTATTTGGCCCACATGGCGTCGTTGTAAGCGAATGCCGTGGCGTGGTGCCGGGCGACGATGAGGACGGATAAATCACTGTCCTGCAGGCCATAATCGACACCGTTCACCCGGATGTAGTTGCCGGCAAACGCGAGGCCTTCTCCGAAGCCCTTCCCGCTGGTGGTATCGAAAACAAGGCGGTGTTTGGCCTGCGGTTTTTCCAGCCAGTCATCTTTTTCATGACGGGCGGGTTCCCATGGTGGAGCTGGCTTCGTTTTTTTTGCCTGCGTGGCGGCTGCGGTGCCGAGGGCGACGGCCGTGAGTCCGGCGAGGCGGCTATTCAGGCTGCGGAAGAAGGAACGGCGCTGCGGTGTGGGCTGGGTGCTCATATAGGTGGGCTCGCTTTACTTTTCGGTTTGTCCGCCACGGGCGTTCCACTCGGAAAGCGACCCATCGTACATGCGCACATCGCGGCGGAGGCAGGTTTTGCTGAGAGCTGCTTTACGGTTTCCAGCGGGGCAAGTACCTCCGGCCTGAGGCGCGGGGTAAAGACTCCGGAGGGGCCGGGGGCAGGGCTCTCTTTGCTCAGGCTGCGGCCTTCACTGCGCCACTTTTCGAGACCGCCATCGAGCAGCGAGGTCTTCTCTGCGTGGCCAAGATAGTCGAGCGTAAAGTAAGTGCGGGTGGCGGGCAACACGGCGGCGTCGGAGTAGAGAATGACGCGGGAGGCGTCAGAGACTCCGGCGGCTTCGAGAAGCTTTTTCAGGTCGGCGACAGGCGGGAATTCGTTGTGGACCCCGTTCACCGTCACGGCGAGTTCCGTGAGCGGGAGAAAACGCGCACCCGGAATATGGCCGTTGTCGTAGATGGTTCGGTTGGCGGCTACGTGCAGGATGACGACGTTGGCATCGGTGGCATGTTGCGCCAGCCATTCGGTGGAAACCAGCATCTCGGGGTGGACGGCGGCTGAGGCAAGGGCGGTCGCGGCCAGCAGGCACAGGGTGAATTTCATGGCGGGTAGTTTCCTCAAGGTTAGGCTATTTTGCGGGCTTCTTAGCGTTCTTATAAAAGGCTTCGATGGGCGCGAAGGGGCCGAAAGTATGTTGTTCAACGGAGAAGGGGTCCGCGTAAGGGCCGTAACCGGTGTCGATCGGCTTTTTTGCCCGGTCGGGGAAATCCTGCTCCAGACCTTCTTTGTGGGGGCGGGGCCTGGAATTGAGGTACGCGGAGACGTCAAAGGCCTGGTCGTCGGTCAGGTCGGCATTACCGAGGGGCATCTTTGCTTTAACGAATTTGGCCGCAGTGAGGACGCGGTGCATGCCGGCTCCGTCATTGAAGCTGTTCGGGCCCCAGAGCGGGGGGAAGACGAAGCCCTGGACCAGTTCGCGGGCGGCGGGAAGACCGGCACCGTCCGGGCCATGGCAGGCGGCGCAGCGCTGTTCGAAAACCAGACTGCCGTTTTTCAGATCCGCAGCGCGATTCGGAGTCTTGAACGCGGCGGGCTCGTGAACTTTCTTCTGTGAGGCCCCCGTTTCGGCGTCCTGACTGGCGAGGAAGCGAAGGTATGCGACCATCGCGACCATTTCCCGGCTGTTTTCTGCCAGGGCGCGACCGTTCATACTGCGCATCATGCAGCCGTTAATGCGGTCCTGAATGGTTTCATTGGTCGCGCTGCGGGGCGAGATGCGAGGGTAACGGGTGATGGCGGTGGCGAGACTGAGGCTACCCGGTTCCAGACCCGCGCCGATGTGGCAGGACGCGCAGGCGAGGCGGCTATCCATGAATCGCATTTTGGGGTCGGCAACGTCGGGGCCCAGGTATTCCGTGGTCTGGGCGATGAGGCGCTTGCCGTAGTCTTCGGTAGCATCGCGGTTGCCTGGTGTTGTTCGCGCTGCAGCCGGTTGCCCGGGGAGGGTCGCGCGACCGAAAGCGATGGTACCGGCAACAGTGCTGATGCCAACGAGGATACATAGCGCCAGTACAGTTCCCAGGCCACGCATAGAATTTGGTTTCACAGGGTATCCCTTCCTTTGGCCATGGTAGATGCTTTCAATGCCTCGTCGAAGCGGTGAGCTTCGTTTTGGAATTTCTGGTTGGGTTTTTCAATCCACGCCCGGAGCGTCGGGGAGCTGGCCCAGGCCGTAAGAAAGGCTACAGACAGGATCACAACGAAGGCGACGATGATGTTCATCGCCGTCATGTCGTAACCGGTGATTGTGTCGTTCACCGGACATCTCCGGTGTAGAAAGTTCGTACATAGTACGCGACGGCGTTGATCTCATCTTCCCGGAGTTCGTTGGTCCACGGGGCCATGGGGGAACCTTCGATGCCGTTCCGGACGGTGCGGAGGCTGGCAGCGAGGCTGGGGCGTTGGGTCCGGAAGTTGGTGGGTGCGATGGGGAACTGACCGGCTGCGGTGCCGTCGCCGCCGCCAGTGGCCCCGTGGCATTGGGCGCAGCGGGCCTTGTACACGGAGGCTCCGAGTTCCAGGACGGGGGGGGGGATTTGAGGTTCGGCCTGTGTGGCTGAGAAGCTGCGAACAACCTGGGCGACAGCGGCAAGATCGGGCCGTGAGACGTCGCGCCACGCAGGCATGGCGCTGCCTGCCACGCCATGCCAGAGTGCCTGGCTGAGGCGGGTCTGCGAATACTCCTGCTCGGTGAAATTGGTGGGTTTGGGGCTCAGGCCGTCGGCACCTTTGCCATTCCCTTCGCCACGCGCACCGTGGCATCCGGCGCAGTTACGCGCGTACACATCTTGTCCGGCTGGCTGAGTCTTGACGCGGGGCAAGAGGGGGAATTCACCGCTTCGGCGGGCCATGGCGGGGCTGGCATTGAGTTCGCCCTTGCCGAAGGCGTAGCGTCGTTCGTCGGCGGAACAATCCATGGCATCGCGGGCATGGACATCAGCCTCGGGTCCGGCCAGAGCGCGGTTTCGTCCCAGAGTGTCCAGATAATCCAGAAGGTCACGGGCTTCCTGCCGGGGCCGATTGGGAGCGCCGTCGAAAAGCCATGGAAACGCCGGCATTACGGAGTCGGCCACCAGAGCCTGAGGAGCGTAGAGGTGGGAGAGTTGCCAGTCCGAGGAGCGGATGCCTGCTTCGCGGGAAAGGTCGGGGCCGATGCGCCGGGTACCCCAGAGGTGGGGGAAATCGAAGATAGTCTCCCAGGCGAGGGTGGCTTTTCCGAAGCGTTTGAAGTCGCTCCCGACGTAGCGGATTTGCTGGGTGTGGCAGTACGCGCAGCCTTCCCGGCTGTAGATGCGGCGGCCCCGTTGTTCGCTCGCGGTGGGCGGCAGAGGGTAGGCAGGCTGGGTTCGGCGGATTTGTTCTTCCAGCGTGCGACCGGGCCAGACGCCGAGGAGCAGCATCGACATGCCAAAGAAACCGATGCCTCCGAGGCCAGCCACGAGATACGACATCCGCAGGACGCGTCTCACGCCTGGCCTCCGGTAGCGAAACGGGGGGCGATCTCCGCCACCGGTTCGGGCCCAACAGTGTCGCGGATGGCTTTGAGGCCGGCACCAGGTTTACCGGCAAACAGGCCCGCCATGACCATGAAGAAACCGGCGGCGATGGGCAGGAAGGTGAAGATACGGATAGCCCAATAAGGTTGGGAGGCTCGGACGGAATCGAGCCACGGTGCGCCGGACTTCCAGGAACTGGCCTGGACCAGACCCGCGATGGTCAAGTCAACCACCATCACAATCACGCCCGAGAGGAGCAGCCAGTAGCCGGTGTTGATCATGCCCGCTTGGTAACTGGCCCACGGAATACGCTGCCACGCATGGACGAGGCCCCCGAGGGCTGCGAAGCTGGCGAAGCCGAGCATGGCCATGTGCGAGTGCCCGATGACCCAATCAGAAAAATGCACGCTCTGGTTGATGGACATCTGCGCCTGCAGGGAACCCTGCAGGCTGACGACCAGATAGAACATGGTGCCGGTCGAGACGAAGCGCAGGCCGGGATCGCGGGGGAACCAGCCGGTGCCCCGGAGTGACAGGAAGAGGTTGGTGACCACGATGACGACATCCACGCCCAGCAGGGTGGAGGCGGTGATGGCCCCGATTTGGGCGGACATCGGGATGACGGAGAAGACGTAGTGGTGGGTGCCGTTCAGAGGGTAGAGGAAAAAGAGCAGCCAGAAGCCGAGCATGGAGAGGAAATGGCTGTAAATAGGCCTGCGGGTGGAGGCGGGGATCACGAAGTAGATGATGGCCAGCGCGAGGGGTGTGACGAAAAGGCCAACCGCGTCATGTATCCAGAGGCCGCTGAAGGCGGCACCGCGGGCTCCGGGGAGGAGTTCCGGGACGAAGTTACCCATCGGATATGCCAGCAGGGTGAACACCAGGCCCCCGATGATGTACCAGCTGGAGACGTAGAGATCTTCGAGGCCGCGCGAAAAGAATGGTGGCAGGAACTGGATGGCGGCGAGGAGGAGGGCGAGGACGACAAAACCGTCAATGACGAGCGGAAACTCGGCCCATTCGAGGGGCTGGCTGAAGCCGGCGAGAACCAGAATCCAACCCGGGATCACCACGATGAAATTCCAGAGGCCAAAGAGCCATTGGCCCAGTTTGAGGTTGGTGACCGACCGACCCGTCAGGACAGGCACGGCGTGATAGAGGAAGGCAAAGAAGGCGTTGCCAAGCCAGCCAAGCATGATCCCCTGGGTATGGTCGTAGCGGAGCCTGCCCCAGGTCAGCCAGGGGGAACTGCCCGCCAGTTGGGGGACCACGAGCTCCGCCGCGGCCCAAAAGCCGAAGCAGGCTGAGATGAGGAGCGCGACGAAAGCTGCCAGACCGTGGGCGTAGACAAGGGATGTCTCGACGACAGGCGGCGCGCTCTCTTCCGAACTCTCGGGCATGTGGTTTAGCTTAATTCATTGGGTTTGGGTGCCGTTGTTTTATCGTGTCGAGACTCGACACGGCAGGTGTTCGACATTCAGGTGGCCACCCCGAAACGGGGCAGAATCCAGCGCTGGAGCGCGAACCAGGCGGCGAAGAGAAGAATGATTTGTAACCAGTCAGGCATGTGATCTCCTATTGAGGTAAATCGGGCTGGCGGATGTAGTCCGCCGGGATTTCGCCGGTGAGTGTTTTCAGCCAGGCAACGATTTCAGCGATTTGGTGGTCGTCGAGCTTGCGGTCGAGTTGGAATTCACCCATGAGCCGTACGGCTTCCTGCACTGTAGCGACTTTACCAGTGTGGAAGTAGGGGCCGGTTTTTTCCACGTTGCGCAGGGATGGCACCTTAAACATCAGGCGGTCCGCCGTGTCGCCGGTGACTGCCATTCGACCGACATCTTTGCCGTCGGGCGCGGCCTTCTTTGCTCCAGGTTTTTGAAACGTTTGGCCTCCGATGTCGCGACCGTTGTGGCAGGACATACAGCCCGCCTGCATGAACTGATGATGGCCGGGAATCGTCGACACAGACCGGGACGCAGAAGATTACGTTTGCCACGAATCCGGCAGATCTTCTGGCGGATTTGGCGCACCAGGCAGTGGATGCAACGAACGGCCATACCCAGGCGGGCGTGGCGCTGACTCCGGCGCAGCAGCAGGGGATTGTCGATTTCGAGATGTCCCTTTCCACGGCACAGGCGATTGATTTCAAGGCAGGCCCGCTGAACGCGAAGGGTGCGACTGGTGGGCCTGTGGTGCTGTCCACCGTGACGACGCCTGCGTTCTTCGTCGGAATCAATGATCCTCTCGGTGGCAATCCACAGCGGACGGCCTTTACCCCTGCGATCTTTAACTTGTTTTCGACGTGGACGGCTACTCCTCAGACGTGGACGGCTACTCCTCAGACGGGACATGGCCACGACGATGACGGGGATGATGATCGCCATGATGATCGGCATGGTGATGGCAATGCCGCTTCCAGGCGCGAGAGTATTGCCCGAGGTCAGGCTTTGTTTAACTCGAAGGCGATTCTGATCAAGGGCGTGGCCGGGCTGAACGATGATCTGAATGCGGTGACAATTCCGGGAACCTGCGGTACGTGCCACGATTCTCCGAACGTGGGGAATCACTCGGTTTCTGCTCCTTTGAATATTGGTGTCAGCGACAGTTCCAATTCCCTGAGCCTGAAGTATCTGCCGGTTATCAAGCTGCAGAACAAGGTCACGGGGGAGATCAAGGTGACGACTGATCCGGGCCGGGCGATGATCAGCGGCCTGTGGAAGGATGTGGGGCGGTTTAAGGGTCCAATCCTGCGGGGGCTGGCGAGCCGGGCACCCTATTTCCACAACGGGTCGGCAGACACGCTGGAAGAGGTGATCGACTTTTACAACAAGAGGTTCAATGTCGGGATCACGCCGCAAGAGCGGCGAGACCTGGTGGCGTTCCTGAAGGCGCTCTAAATCGGTGACCGGGCAGGCCGGGGCGGTTGCTCCGGCCTGTCTGAATCTTCGCGCTGGCTACAATCGGAGGTATGCGGGTGTCTCGGGTAGCAATCTTACTGTGGGCTGGCTTACTGTTGGCAAGTACGGCAGCCCTTTCTGCTCGCCAGCCCGTCCACGCGAAGCATGCGATGGTGGTGACTCGTGAGCCGCATGCTACCGATGTGGGTGTGAAGGTCTTACAGGGTGGCGGGAATGCCGTGGATGCCGCCGTGGCGGTGGCTTTTGCTCTGGCAGTGACGCATCCCTCTGCGGGAAATCTGGGCGGCGGTGGTTTTATGCTGGTGCGCCTGGCGGACGGGACGTCCACGTTTATTGATTTCCGGGAACGGGGGCCGATTTCGGCTTCCCGCAATATGTATCTCGATCCGGCGACGGGCCAGGCTACGAAGGATTCGCAGCTGGGGTATCGAGCCTCCGGGGTGCCGGGGACCGTTCGTGGCATGGAACTGGCACATGCGAAATATGGCAAGACGGCATGGAAGGCTCTGGTGCAACCGTCCGTGGAACTGGCATCTGAGGGTTTCCCTGTTTCCTGGGGCCTCTCGCAGGCTCTGCGGGGCAAGATAACCAGTGAAAAGCTGGCGCAGTTCCCCGAGTCGAAGCGCATTTTTCTCAGGGACGGCGCCTTCTACGAAGTGGGTGAGACGCTGAAACAGCCGGAGCTGGCAGCCACACTGGCACGGATTCGGGATACGGGCGCCAGAGATTTTTACGAAGGCGAGACGGCGCGTCTGTTGGCTGCTGATATGGCGGCTCACGGTGGCGAGATCACGCTCGAAGATCTGAAGCAGTACAAAGCAATCGAGCGCAAGGCGCTGGAAGGCAACTACAAAGGTTATGGGGTGATTACTGCGCCGCCGCCGAGTTCGGGCGGCATCGGTATCCTCCAAATGATGGGGATGCTGGCGCTGACCGATTATTCGAAGGGGGGGGCCGGATCGGCCAGTTCTCTGCATTATGAAGCGGAGGCCATGCGCCGGTATTTTGCGGACCGCGCCGAATGGCTCGGGGATCCGGACTTTGTGAAGGTCCCGACGAAGGGTCTGGTAAATGCGGAGTACCTGCGCAAGCGTGCGGAGTCTGTTCAGCCGGGAAAAGCGACACCGAGTGCAGAGATCAAGCAGGGTGATCCCGCGCCGTATGAGAGCCTGGAAACCACCCACTACTCCATTGTCGATGAGGCAGGAAATGCGGTTTCCGTCACCTACACGCTCAACGGCGGCTATGGTTCGGGAGTGACAGCGAGGGGCCTCGGCTTCCTGCTGAACAATGAAATGGACGATTTTGCCGCCGTCCCGGGAAAGCCAAACCTGTTCGGGCTGGTTCAGGGTGAGGCGAATGCAGTGGCTCCACACAAAACGCCGCTATCATCCATGACGCCGACGATTGTCACGAAGGACGGGAAACTGTATATGGTTCTCGGGTCGCCCGGCGGGCCGACTATCATCAATGCGGTGCTGGAAGTGATTCTGAATGTGATCGACTTTGGCATGAACATGCAGCAGGCGGTGGACCAACCGCGGATTCATCACCAGTGGATGCCGGATTTGATTTCAGCGGAGAACACTATCTCACCCGATACGATTGCCCTTTTGCAGCAGTTCGGCCACACTGTTAAGACGACGAACTCGATTGCCGAAGTTGCCGCAATCCGGATTTTTGGGGAGTGGCTGGAAGGCGCTCCGGACGGTCGCACCGAAGCGACGGCGAAGGGGTATTGAGAACTAAATGCAGAGATTGATTTCGTCGCACCTGGCTGTGGGCCATCGCCTGACAACCTCCTGGCTGGGAAAAGTGGAACGGGCAGGGTTTCCGGCAGTGGAGATTTTCTGCGCCCGCCAGCATTTTGATTATCGTGACAGTCTGCAGGTTGCCGACCTGGGCCATTGGTTTCGCGATTCGGAACTGAAGCTTCATTCGCTTCACTCGCCGATGTTTACCGATGAGGTGTGGGGCCGCTCGGGGCCGGACACTCACGTCAACATCACCGAACGCGGCAAGGTGGAGCGGCTGCATTGGGTGGATGAGATTAAGCGCGCCCTCGAAGTTGCCGAGACGATTCCGTTCAAATACCTGATTCAGCATCTTGGCGTCACGGGCCAGGAGTTTTCGGAGTATTCCATAGATGCGGCTTTCAACTCGCTGGAGGAACTGCAAAATTTTGCCCGCCAGCGGGGTGTGGAAATCCTGTTGGAAAATACGCCGAATGATCTTTCCACGGCGGAGCGCCTGGAACTGTTCAACAACATGACGCACCTCCGCCTGAACTATTGCTTCGATACGGGGCATGCCCATTTGGGGACGGGTGTGCAGCATGAGTTCGAAATCATGTCGAGCCATATCCGCTCCACCCATGTGCATGGCAATGACGGCAAAGAAGATTCGCACCTGTTTCCCCTTGCCGAAGGCGACACAGTTGCGTGGCCCGACACGATGAAGCTGTTGAAGTCCAGGCCTGGCCAGTATCCCCTGATGCTGGAACTGAGGGATTACGGGACACACTCCAACCCTCTGGACGAAGCCAAACGCGCCAGCGAACAGCTTCTTGAGATCTAAGAAAAAACGAGATCTAAACAAAATGACGAAACGGATCACCATCAGCCAGGCCGCAGCCTTCACCGGACAACGCGTTGAGATTCCCGGCTGGCTTTATAACCTTCGGAAGTCTGGCAAGATCGTTTTTCCCATCCTGCGTGACGGCACCGGCCTGATGCAGTGTGTGGCGATGAAGAACAACCTGTCGGAAGAGTTGTTTGAGAGCCTGAAGCACCTGACGCAGGAGTCATCGTTGATTGTGACGGGTGTGATCCGCGAAGAGGCACGTGCGGCCAGCGGCTTTGAGATGGATGTGGATGATGTACAGATCATCCAAAAGGTCTCCGAAGAAGATCCCTATCCGATCACGCCGAAAGAGCATGGCGTCGATTTTCTGATGGACCGGCGGCACTTGTGGCTCCGCTCACAGCGGCAGCACGCGATCATCCGTGTCCGCCACGAGATTATCAAGGCCACCCGTGATTACTTCGATAACAATGGCTTCACGCTGGTCGATACGCCGATCTTCACCCCGGCCGCCTGCGAAGGCACCACCACGCTGTTCGAATGCAACTACTTCGACGATGAAAAAGCGTACCTGACGCAGTCCGGCCAACTCTATAACGAAGCCAATGCCATGGCGTTCGGCAAAGTTTATTGTTTTGGGCCGACGTTCCGCGCCGAAAAATCGAAGACGCGCCGCCACCTGACGGAATTCTGGATGGTCGAACCCGAGATGGCCTGGGCTGATCTGGAAGACGTGAAGCGCGTCGCCGAGGAGTTTGTGATCTACGTGGTGGGGCGTGTTCTGGACAAGAAACGTGAAGAACTCAAGGTCCTGGAACGCGACACGGCAAAACTGGAACTGGTGCAGGGTCCGTTTGTTCGGATGAGCTACACGGATGCCGTGAAGAACCTGCAGGAGCACGGGTCTAATATCGAGTGGGGCAGTGATTTTGGCGGCGGCGATGAGACCATCCTGACGCAGCAGTTCGATCGACCGATGCTGGTGGACAGGTTCCCCACTGCGATCAAAGCGTTCTACATGCAGCCGGATCCGGAAAGACCGGAAGTCGCCATGGGCGTGGACGTGCTGGCCCCGGAGGGTTACGGTGAGATTATTGGTGGTGGCCAGCGTATCCACGATCCGGAACTGCTGCTTCGTCGGATCAAAGAGCATGACCTTCCCCAGGAAGCGTTTGAATGGTACATCGACCTGCGCAAGTACGGGACAGTCCCGCATGGTGGCTTCGGCATGGGTATTGAACGCTGCGTGGCGTGGATCTGTGGTCTGGAACACGTTCGCGAAACCATTGCTTTCCCCCGGATGCTGTACCGGCTGAGGCCTTAATGAGCAAGCTTCGAGTCGCAGTTCTTTACGGCGGGCGTTCCGGCGAGCATGACATCTCACTCAGGTCTGCGGAGGCGGTAATCGCTGCCCTGAGCCCGGATAAATACGAGGTTTCGCGCTATTTCATTAGCCTGGAAGGGCGCTGGGAGCCGGGGCCAATTTTGCCCGTGCCGGGAGCGCATCCGGATATCGACGTGGTTTTCCCGGTCCTGCATGGAACTTTTGGGGAGGACGGTACGATACAGGGGCTCCTGGAGCTGGCCGATCTGCCCTATGTTGGTGCAAATGTCCTCTCCTCTGCCGTTTCGATGGACAAGGACATTATGAAACGGGTTTGCCGGGACAAGGGTCTGCCGGTGGTGGATTACCTGGTACTGTCGCGGGATGAGATGGATGCGGCGGTCGTGGCAGCGCGGTTGCACTTTCCCCTGTTCGTGAAGCCTGCCAACCTGGGTTCATCGGTGGGGATTTCAAAAGCCCACGACATGGCGGAACTGGAAGCGGCGCTGCAACTGGCTGCCGAGTTCGACCGGAAAATTATTGTGGAGCGGGGTGTGGAGGGCAGGGAATTCGAATGCGCCGTGCTGGGCAATGAAAACCCTGCGGCATCTGTGCCATGCGAGATTCTGCCGTCAAAAGAGTTTTACGACTACGAAGACAAGTACCTGCTGAATCTGGCGAAGGTAGAACTGCCGGCGAAACTCTCTGAAGAAGACACGGCGGAGATGCGGCGTCTGGCCGTAGCCTGTTATGAAGCAGTGGGGTGCGAGGGGATGGGGCGCGTTGATTTTTTGCGGGAAACCTCCACCGGGCAAATCTTCATTAATGAAATCAACACGATTCCCGGGTTCACGTCGATCAGCATGTTTCCCAAAATGTGGGAGTACACCGGGATTCCCTACCG
>RGPS01000420.1 GCA_010084195.1 Terriglobia bacterium | reverse complement strand
CACGCGGGAATGCCTGGCGATCCGTGTTGCCCGCCGGATCAACAGTCTGGGTGTGATTGAGACCATGGCGGATGTGATGTTGGTGCGGGGTGTCCCTGAACACATCCGGTCCGACAATGGACCGGAGATGACGGCCAAGGTCGTTCGCCACTGGTTAGCCCAAGTTGGGGCCAAAACGCTTTACATCGAGCCCGGTAGCCCCTGGGAGAATGGCTACTGCGAAAGCTTCAACGGCAAGCTGCGTGACGAGCTGCTGAACGGAGAGATCTTCTACAGCCTGAAGGAGGCCAAGGCCGTCATCGGACAATGGCGCAGCCACTACAACGCCGTCAGGCCGCACTCATCGCTGGGATATCGGCCACCTGCACCACAGGCATTTAGCCCAGTACAGCCACCTCTAGATCAGGCGGCGGCGATGCAATAGTCTCTCTATGCCGATGGTACAAAATATCCGTCAGGTCATACCCCTGACCCTGAACTCGAGCTGCATTACCTTAAAATGGCGGACCATTGGTCGGCGTTGTCGGTCTCAGGGCCCGTCGCTCTTTCCGGCGAGAGCGATTCCGATGCTGATACGAAGGACACATAAGGAGGAACGAGAACAGCGGTTCAATCCACAACTTTAGACCGTTCGGCTCGTAGCTTCCCGAAGTGTGATCGTTTGCTCTATCGAGCTTGGACTATACTACCCGCAAATAGGCCAGAGCCCGACGTTCACGAGTATAAAAGTTCCCATAAGTACGAATTTAGCTTTGTATTTTGAGAGTTCCCTTGCTTCGTCCCGAGGATCTGGAATATCAGACCATCGCTGGCGCATCCGCGCCTCAATTTGGGGGCGAGGTCTGCATGTGCCCACCCAATGATGGCAAAACGCCGCTCGTCGAACCGGCAGCAGGCGCTGGCAGCTCGGATATGTCTCTATCGGCGCTCCAGCAGCGTATCCGCCAACAGGCTATACTTGCCGGACTTGGCGTCAGCGCGCTTCAGGGCGCAACTCTCGACAAGTTGCTCGAAGATACGCGTCGCGCCGTGCCTTGCTTGGCGCTTGGGCGATACTTTCGTATCATCGTCTGCAGCAAGAGCATTGGCCGGGATGACGCACCAGACCGAAAATTTGATCCACTTCGGCACCACGGAGCCGCTCCCAGAGAGCCGGCAATTCTCCGCGGGCGCCTTGACGCTGCAGATTTCTGGCGGCGCGGTTCGCCGGCTTTGCTGGCACGGCGTCGAAGTCGTTCGCGGCATCGCCTGTCCGATCCGCGATGCCAATTGGGCCACCTGTGTCTCGGTGCTGGCCGAGGAAAGCGTCACCGAGACCCCAGCCGGATTTGAAGTCCGGCAGGTCCGTCTGGTCGCGAATGAAGCGCTACGCGTGGAACTGGTTTTCAAGGCCAGTGCGGACGGGACTTTTCAGGCAGTTTCGGAAATTTCGGTCTCCCGTGAATTCATCACCAACCGTGCGGGGTTTACGCTACTGCATCCGCTGCAGCATGTCGCTGGAACGCCGCTCAGCGTCGTCCATCCTGACGGGTTGGTCACTGTCTCGGAATTTCCGCTCCTGATTTCCCCGCACCAGGTGGCGGACAATATTTCCGGCCTGCGTCATGCGGTAAATGGAATCGATGTGGACATCACGTTCCAAGGCGAGATTTTCGAAATGGAGGACCAGCGCAACTGGAGCGATGCGTCTTTCAAGACCTATTGCCGGCCTTTGTCGCTTCCGCGGCCGTACCGGTTGCATGCCGGGGAAATCCATCGGCAGGAAATCGCAATACGCTTTCAGGGCACGCCCACAAAGCAGCCGGGCGCCTCTGCCGCGGCCGGTGCTATCCTGGAATGGCGGGACGGCGCCGGGACCGTTCCACGGCTGGCTGTTGCCATGGAGGATGGCACGCTCCCGGATGCCAGCGCGCGAGACCTTTGCCGCCTCCTGAAGCCGGCCATCCTTGAATTGCGCGTGACGCCCCAAAATGCGGGTGCCGTTTGCGAAAGCGCGAAAGCGCTGACTGCCGCCCGCCCGGCCGAGATCGAGCTGGAAATC
>RGPS01000419.1 GCA_010084195.1 Terriglobia bacterium | reverse complement strand
TCTTGCCCGTCGAGGTCATCGACGAGTGGGTTTCCCAAACGGAGAGGCTCCTGTCGGAAGGGACGCCCCTGGAGGTTCCTGTGGCCATCCCGCAGGCCATTCTGTTCGGCATGATCCGGACGCTGCAGCAGGGCCAGGAAGACAGGAAGATGTTGGGCCGGGCGCTCAGCACGCTCCGGTTCTCCATTCAGGAAGCCGTGGACGACCCCGAAGAGCACTGGTGCGACATCAGCGACATGGCGATGGCGCTACGGAAGCATCTCGAGGCGGAGCCGCTCCCCGGCGAGTACGCGGACCTTGCTTGAGTGAGGCGCTGCCGGACTTCATCTGTCCCACTGTCCTGGACCTGATCCGGGACAGGCAGCCGAACCGGCACTTCCGGTCGAGGTATCGCTCACTCACGTTTAAGCCGGCCCTGCGCAGTCCTGTCGAACAGCTTGCGGAGGTCAACAGACAACCACGAGAGCTCGGTCCAGAGCACGTGCTCATCCAGACGATCATGTTCGACATCACCACCATCGTGGTGGCGCGCAGCGCTTCCGTGATGGACTGGACGGACCCGAAGAAGCGGCTGCCCGGAAACGGCCTAAAGCTGTTCCGTGCCAGAGTGGAGACCGGCTACGGTGACCAGATCGACGTCTCCGGCTACAAGCGACACCCTGCAGGCCCCGTAGCGGAATGCTTCTGGGGAACAGGCAGTCGACCCGCCGTCATCACGGGAGGGCTCACGTTCGATACAGGGTCCAGCATGACCGTACACTACTGCCCCCGCATCCCCGACATAGAAGTCGAGCTGGGCTTCTGGACCATCGAGGAACATCGTGTCCGCTAAATTCCGCGTAGTACTTGCAGACCCACCGTGGAGCTTTTCTGACTCACTCACCATGTCCACGGTGAAGCGAGGTGCTGGAAGCCAGTACAGCACCATGTCCTTGAACGAGCTTTCGGACATGCGTGCGTTACTACTCCCGCTGCTCGAGGACGACGCCGTGCTGGCTCTGTGGTTCGTGTCCTGCCAGGCACGGGCGGCGCTCGAGCTGATGAACGTCTGGGGCTTCGTCCAGAAGCAGATCTGGACCTGGGAGAAGACGAAGAAGGACGGCACTGGACAGGCCTTTGGCATGGGCCGCATCGCCAGAGGCTGCACGGAACACCTGTTCGTCGGAACACGCGGCCGAATTTCGAAGCACTTGAAGAACAAGTCCCAGCGGACCAGCTTTCAGCATCCTGCGCTTCCGCACAGCCAGAAGCCCGACAACGTCCACCAGATGCTGGATCTGATGTTCCCCGGCGAAACGAAGCTCGAGATCTTCGCGCGTAGGCCGCGTCCAAACTGGACGACCCTCGGCAACCAGTGTGAAGGCGACGGTCGGGATATCCATCTCTCTCTACAGGAGCTGGCCCGTTAGTAGAGCCTTTTTCAGAGGTGCTTTGCTCCTGTACGTGGCTACAGCCTGCGCCATCTTCCTGACGTGCACCGTGATCAAGAAAAGGAGCGCTTGACCTTGCTGTAAGGAGCCGCTCTGGATATGCCAGTTGGCACAGATGCGACCTTTCCCACCCCCTCTCTACGCTGCCTGCCCGACACAAGAAGGCAGCAGAATCGTCCTCGATAGACCGTGGTGGAGGGCGTCGGAATTCGGCAAGGGCGCGTACAGTCGAAACGACATCTTCATCATGGGCCTGATTACGGACGACCTTAATCGAAACGTCATCTTCGGCGGACCTCCGTGGATGTTGGGCATGGAGCTGCACGCAGCACTGGCCACGTTCGACCAGCAGCACCCGGCCAGACACCCCGGCTACAGGGCGGGCCAGGTGTGGGGCGATGAGTACGGCAATACGGTGGTCATCAGCCGGTTCGGTCGTGGCACGCTCTACTGGATCGAGCCGGACTCGGACGGCTGGGTCGCTCTCCGGCAGGAGGATGCGGAGCTCGGAAAGAAGTTCCAGTACCCGTTCCTCGTCGCAGACCCCGTTTGTCCCCACAAGGCCCCGTGGGCTCCGGCGGTGTCCGCATGACTTCGCTCAAGAAAGAGAA
>RGPS01000418.1 GCA_010084195.1 Terriglobia bacterium | reverse complement strand
GTGTTCGAAGACGGCCTTTTCCATGAGGGAGACGCGGAGGGCGCGCCATTTGGAGATGGCGAGGTCATCGACGAGGTGACGCTCGGCGAAGTCTCGAGGGTTGAAGTCGGTTCGTGCGGTTTGGATGAGGTCGCCGAGCCGATTGGCGAGTTCAGCGCCGATGGTGAAGGTGCTTGGGGCGACTTCGAAGAGCTTGCTGGGTGGTGTTTGCATGTAGGGCTCCTTTCGGTTAGGAGTTTTTCATGCGGGCGGTGCAGGAGGGGTTTGGGGAGGCTTCAAGAATGGCCTGTAGAGTATTGAAAACAGGGCAATAAAAAATATTATCGAAAGTTGTGATTCGAGTTCCGGGTCTGTCTGGACGTGCTCCTATGGTCTTACTCACCGGAGAACGAGGGTGTCCTAAAAACTGTGTAAACGATCTCTGGCAACAATAGGAGAGCGTTATGAAGAGACAGAAGCAGGAATCGGGGATCAGCGCTGAGCTGATCGACAAGCTGTTGGAGCAGGGGCGGAAGCCTGAAGACGTAAACAATCTGCTGAAGCAGCTCACGAAGGCAGTGTTGGAGCGTGCGCTACAGGGGGAGATGACCGAGTACCTCGGTTATCGAAAGCACGATCCCAGTGGGAACGGTAGCGGTAACAGCCGGAACGGTGTAACCCGGAAGACGCTGAAAGGCGAGTTCGGGGAACTGGAACTGGAGACGCCGCGGGACCGGAGGGGCGAGTTCGAACCGCAACTGGTCCGGAAGAACCAAACCCGGTGGACCGGTTTCGACGATAAGATCCTCTCGTTGTATGCGCGCGGCATGACGACCCGGGAGATTCAGGGCCACATGGAAGAGATGTATCAGGTGGAAGTCAGCCCGAGCCTGATCAGTGAAGTGACCGAGGGGGTTATGGAGGAGGCCCGGGCCTGGCAAAATCGCCCCCTGGAACCGTTCTATGGCGTGGTGTTTCTGGACGCTCTTTACGTCAAAATGCGGCATGACGGGCGGGTGGAAAACCGTGCTGTATACGTAGCCGTGGGGATCGGTTTGGACGGAAAGAAAGATGTCCTCGGGCTGTGGACTTCAGCGTCAGAAGGTGCGAAATTCTGGCTGAACGTGCTGACGGAGCTGCGGAACCGGGGCGTTCGGGATATCTACCTGGTGTGCGTGGATGGCCTGAAGGGCTTTCCTCAAGCTATCGAGGCCGTGTATCCGAAAGCGCAAGTGCAACTCTGTATCGTTCATATGGTGCGGGCCAGCCTGAACTACGTGACGTGGAAAGACAGGAAACAAGCCGTCGCCGATCTAAAGCCGATCTACCGGGCCCCGACCGCAGATGAAGCGGAAAGGGAGCTAAGTGCCTTCGAGGCCAAATGGCCCCGTTATCCGGCTATCGGGAGGCTGTGGCGCGATCACTGGGACCATGTAACTCCGTTCTTCCAGTTTCCCGGAGAAGTCCGCAAGGTGGTGTACACGACCAATGCGGTCGAGTCTTTGCACATGAGCCTGCGCAAGATCATCAAAACTCGCGGCTCGTTCCCCACCGAGGAAGCCGCCCTGAAACTGCTGTATCTGGCGTTGTCGAAGGTGGTGTCGAAGTGGGAAACGGTCCAGCACTGGAAGCAAATGCTCAACCACCTGGATGCGAAGTGCGCTGACCGGATTCGGGAGGCCGGAGTCCGCCTGTAAATGCAAACCGCTCCCGACCCACCAGCGGGATAAGCCGCTCATCACCCCCGGGCCGCCCGTCAGCGGTGCGGTTCATGCCAGAACGGTGCTCACGCGCAAGGGTTCGCCGCGCCGCACAAAAAGCGCCCTTGCGCCTTCCGCGCCGTTCTGGCAGCATGGTTATCGCGACGGGCGGCTCCGGCGGGATGAGCTAAGCAGCGATTCCTTTCAACCGAAATAAACCCCGCGCAGACAAACCAGAGAACCGTTTACACAGTTCTATCGACACTACCCGGAGAACCGCGTTTACACAATCCTTTGTACACCCTCCTCGTAGCCGTCCGCAGCCATCCGCCTGGCTTCGGTCGAGCGCACGTCGTCCACCGCTTGCTGCAGTTTCT
>RGPS01000417.1 GCA_010084195.1 Terriglobia bacterium | reverse complement strand
CATCACTCAGATGGGCCTCGAAGGAGGCCGCTGCGTGGGCTCGGGTTGTGTCGGGCACGGTGGCAACGGGCTGTATTCCGGGGCCCTCAATGAGACGGGAAATTACCGCCACCAGGCGTTGCAGGTTGGAGTCGTTCTGGTTGACTCTTTCATGCAGGGCAGTGATGGAGGCGGCGTGGTCTTTCAGGGCGTGCTCCAGCATCTCGAAGCGCCCGGCAACGGCAATGGCGACGCTTTCGCGGATGACCGCATCGAGCGCTTCGGGCTGCGGATGAGGCTGGGGCAGGCGTGCCTCTGCTGTTGCCAGCTGCGCCCGGACGGTGGCTGACACGAGGTCGGGTAACTCCTGACGCAGGGCCTGCAGCTGGAGGTAAACAGGCGAATGGTCCGGCTCCGGCACCGTCACCACGGGCGGCGGATTCTGCGCGGCCAGGTCGAGACGGCGCTCGATGGCCTCCAGGCGATCAAACAACGGGTCCAGGTAGAGAACGTCGTCTGCCTGGACTCCGGACGACGAACCGCCGGCGGTTGGAATGTAAGAGGGCATGGGAGCCTCCGGGTCAGTTTCAACAGGATGGTTCCGATTTCTGACAGAACCTGAGCCAACAGACGTAAACGCTACAGCCAGGCCCGCTCCGGCTGCGATTGCGACGCGTTTGAAGATCTGGGACATGGGCGGACGGACACTTTGTTGCCTGCTTCCTGATATTAGCTCGAATGGGTCAGTCTGGATGCAGCAAGGTTCGGCTCCCAAAGAACCTCGGCGGTCTGCGTCTGGTGACTGGCCCAACGGCTCCAGACAAAAAAGGCATCACTTAGCCTGTTGAGATAGGTGATGATAGCGGGGTCAATGGGGGTTTCGCGATCCAGACCGACGCAGATGCGTTCGGCCCGGCGGCAGATGGTGCGGCAGACGTGCAGTTCTGCGTTCAGGCGACTGCCACCTGGCAGAACAAACGAACGGAGCGGGGCCAGATCTTCATTCATCAGATCCATTTCCCGCTCCAATTGGGCCGCGTCTTCCGGCATGATGCGGGCCTGTTTCGGATGGACATCTTCCGGCAGAGTCGCCAGAATGGAACCCGCGTTGAAAAGCTCGTGCTGGACGCGGTGCAGGATATCGGCAAGGCGCTGGGTGTTGCTTTCCACGCAGGACTGCCGGGCCATCCCGACGAACGAGTTCAATTCGTCGACTGTGCCGTAGGCTTCGAGGCGGAGGGAGTCCTTCGGTACCCGCTGGCCTCCCACGAGCGACGTCTGGCCTGTATCACCGCGCCGCGTATAAACACGATTGATGGCGAGGCGGGGTTCATTAAACTCGGGTTGATTGGCTTCGGAAATATTCATCGGGACCTCGACAGGCTCCATTTCACGCCCACAACAACATTGAGGAGCGGAGCAGGGAAGCCGTAGATTTCTTCATAGCGCCGGTTCAGCGCATTGCGGAGATTGCCGTAAACCGTAACGTTGTGGGCGACATGATAGTTCAGATTCACGCTCACGCTGGTGTAGCCGGGGTTGCGATAGATGCCGCCGAAGGCTCCGTAGTTCGGTTCCACGTCGAGCGAATGGCCGCGAAATGCGCCCGCAATATTGGCGTCGGCACGTTTGTAGTGCAGGGTAGCCAGCATGGAGCCGGATTGTTTCGGGCGCCGCAACAGAGGCTGGCCGAGCGTGTAATACTGCTGCACCAGGCCATTGCCGCCGTCAAGCGACTGGACGCGGGTATCGAGCCAGGTATAGTTGGCGGACACCAGGACCCAGGACGAGGGCCGGTAGCGGGCACTGAACTCTGCACCCCGGGCGCGGGCATTGGCGACATTGTCGGAGGAGAACCGGGAGAGTCTCGCCAGGGAACCACCGAGCGTCACGATGAGGTCCTGGTAGCGGGTATCGAACCAGGTGGCATCAAGGGAGACGCGGCCGTTCAGCAGCAGTTGCTCGATTCCGGCGTCGTAGCCTCTGGTCAGTTCCGGGTTGAGCTCGGGATTATTGGTGAAGGCCAGGTCCGCGCCGCCTGGGGGGCGGAGGCCGGTGCCATAAGAAGCGTGCGCCCGCAGGCCAGGTTGCAACGTAAAGGCTGCGGAGACTTTCGGGTT
>RGPS01000416.1 GCA_010084195.1 Terriglobia bacterium | reverse complement strand
TCCCGGATACAGCACCGTGTGCACCACCGCATGTGCCCGGTACCAGCCCAGAAAGAACTCCAGCGCCGCATCCACGTCTTCCTGTGGTGCAGCCTCGCCCAAAGCCCTCCGAATCAGCACCGGAGCCCCGTTCCCCACATAAGAGAAAATCAGGCTGTGCTCCAAGGGTTCCCGCCCGGTATGGGCCCGCGTGGCATTCACCGCGTTCGCCAAATCCAGCCGCGAATCGATCAGCGTTCCGTCCAGGTCAAATATCAGTAGTGACACTCTAGATCACGCGCGCCGACGGCTGCGAACCGGTACATCACTTGCTTTTCCGGAAGAGCCCGCTTTGCCCACAGGCTTCGACCGTGGTCGCTTCCCGTCAATCCCGTACTCCACCATCTTGCGCAACAGCGTATTCCGGTGAATCCCCAGACCCTTCGCAGCCTCCGACTGATTTCCCTCGGCGCGACGCAGCACCCGCTCAATCATCCCTTTTTCGAGAATCTCAACGGCTTCTTCCAGGAAAAATCCACCCTGCACGAGATGGTCGATTAATGTTTCAAAACCCGCGTTCATGAATCCTTGTCAGCCTTCTTGACGGCCTTCAGCCGCCATAATTCCTGTATCTGCCCGTAGTACTTCCGGAAGCTCTGTTTCAGCTCCATCGGCGCAATCGCCACACCATAGCGAGACGCCTCCAGCAACCACGGCGCAATTTGCGAGTGTACCACTGCCTGCGGCGCACTCCCCGAATCCACATGAGGCCCAAATGCCGTCACCGCAGTCAGCAGCGCGACCGACAACAACAGCCCCCGCACCAGCCCAAAACACGCCCCGAAAAACCGATCCACAAAAGACAGTCCAATCGTCTTCAGGAACCGCGAAATCACCCAGCCCACCAGCGCGCCAAACACCATCACGCCCACCACCACCAGTACGAACCCTATGAAATTCGCCCCACGCACCGACCCCACGTAAGGTGCCACAAACGACCCCGCCACACCGTAGAACCACATCCCCAGAATGAGCGCAAACACCGCCGACACCAACCCGATAATCTCCCGCGTAAATCCACGCCGGAAACTCATCGCCATCGACACCAGCAGTATCAGCCCAAAAACTACATCCAGCCAGTTCACAGTTCCAGACCCGAAATGCGGCGGTACGCCTCGTGATACTTCTCCGCCGTACGGGTTATCACTTCAGCCGGCAGATCCGGCGCCGGTGGCTGCTTGCCCCACGTCAGCGTCTCCAGATAATCCCGCACAAACTGCTTGTCGAACGACGGCTGCTGCCCCCCAGGACGATACGTATCCCTCGGCCAGTAACGCGACGAATCCGGCGTCAGAACCTCATCGCCCAGCAGCAATTCGCCCTCATGCCACCCGAACTCGAACTTCGTATCCGCCAGGATAATCCCCCGCGACTCCGCATGCTCCGCAGCCCTCGCGTAGATCTTCAGCGTCAGATCCCGCAGCATGCTCGCCGTCTCCAGCCCAATCACCGCCACAGCTTCTGCAAACGAGATGTTCTCGTCATGCCCGCTCTGCGCCTTGCTGGCCGGCGTGAAAATCGGTTCCGGCAGACGATCACTCTCTAAAAGCCCCGTCGGCAGCGGAATCCCGCAAATCGCCCCCGTACGCTTGTAGTCCTTCCAGCCCGAGCCCGACACATACCCACGCGCCACACACTCCACCGGCTCCATCCGGCACCGCTTCACAAACATCGAGCGGCCTTCCAGCTGGTCCCGGAACTGGTGCAGATGCGCCGGATACTCGTCTACATTCGCCGAGATCAAGTGGTTCGGCACCACGTTGCGCAGCAGGTCGAACCAGAACAGCGACATAGCTGTCAAAACCCGGCCCTTGCCAGGTATCCCCTGCGGAAGAATACAGTCGAACGCGGAGATGCGGTCCGTCGCCACAATGAGCAGCTCACTGCCCACCGCATAGACATCCCGCACCTTGCCTCTCGCCACAAGTTCGACGCCAGGGAGGTTGGTAGTTGTTATAACGTTCACGGTTTTTCGGGGTTGGTAGTCAAATGGCTATGCGTACGACCGTAACTGAAGTAGATGACCAGGCCAATCAGTAGCCAGACCAGCAGGCGAAGCCA
>RGPS01000415.1 GCA_010084195.1 Terriglobia bacterium | reverse complement strand
TATCTCCACGAACCCGGTATGATTGCATCTGCCGACGGGCATTGTAGGGCTTTCGACGCAAGAGCCGACGGAACCGTCGCTGGAAGCGGTGTCGGGATTGTGGTCCTCAAGCTCTTGGACCGGGCACAGGCCGACGGCGACAGAATACTGGCTGTTATCAAAGCTTCCGCCGTAAACAACGATGGTTCCAGTAAGGTCGGATACACCTCACCGGGGGTCGAAGGCCAGGTTGCGGTCATCACCCAGGCCCTCGAGCACATCGATCCCGAAAGCGTCAGCTATGTCGAGGCCCATGGGACGGGCACTATATTGGGAGATCCCGTCGAGGTCGCCGCATTGACGCAAGCCTACGGCAGCAATAATCACAAGCGGAACTACTGTGCCCTGGGTTCGGTCAAAACGAATATCGGCCACTTAGATGCAGCAGCCGGCATAGCAGGACTGATAAAAACGGTTCTTGCCCTGACGCACGGGCTGATTCCCCCCACCCTCCACTTTAAGGAACCAAACCCGAAAATCGATTTTGCCAGCAGCCCCTTTTTCGTTAACACAACGCTACGCGAGTGGGGCAGAGATTCGTCAGCGCCGCGTCGCGCCGGCGTCAGCTCCTTGGGGATGGGCGGAACAAACGTCCATGTAATCCTGGAAGAGGCACCTCCTACCCGATCCCGGGACCAAGCTTCAGGATGTCCTTATTATCTCCTGCCCCTATCTGCCGCTAGCGAAACGGCCTTGGCAGTCGCCATTGCTCGGTTGGGCTGCTGGCTGGAACGGGCAGATGCGCCAGCCTTGGCGGACGTGGCCTACACCCTCAGCGTGGGACGTAAGGCATTCGATCACCGGGGCTTTCTGATCTGCCGGACCTCGGAGGAAGCAAGGTCCATCCTCGCGTTACGCGACGGCAACCCCACGCAAATGATCCGCGGTAAAGTCAGCACGTCCAAAAGACCCGTGGTCTTCTTGTTCCCCGGCCAGGGGACACAATACGTCAACATGATGCGGGAGCTGTATCAGAATGAAGCTGTGTTCCGCAACGAAGTGGATAAATGCTGCGATATATTGCGCAGTCATCTGGCTCTGGATCTGAGGCACCTGCTCTATCCAGATACCGCCTCGGCCGAATTCGCTGAGCCTCGCTTGCAGGAAACACTCTTCGCACAATCGGCACTGTTCGTGGTGGAATACGCACTGGCAAGACTGTGGATGTCCTTGGGCTTGAAGCCTGCGGCAATGCTGGGCCACAGCGTCGGAGAATATGTTGCCGCCTGTCTTTCGGGGGTGTTCGCGTTGGACGATGCCCTGGCCCTGGTGGCGACCAGGGGGAAATTGATGCAGTCCGCTCCATCCGGGGTCATGCTGAGCGTCCCCCTGTCATTGGAGGAGCTATGTCCTCTTTTGAGCGAAGATCTGTCGCTTGCAGCCCACAACGCACCATCCCGCTGTGTGGTTTCGGGTCCTCATCTGGCGATCGAAAACCTGCAGGGTAGATTGCTGTCCCGGGGTATTGAAGGCATCCTGCTAAAGACCTCTCATGCCTTCCATTCCGCCATGATGGATCCCATCTTGCTTAAGTTCTCCGACCGGGTCGGCCAGGTGGACCGGTCCCCTCCCGGCATCCCGTATATTTCCAATCTCTCCGGCACCTGGATAACCCAAGAGAAAGCTGCTTCCCCTGACTATTGGACCCAGCATCTGCGCCAAACCGTTCGCTTCAGCGAAGGGTTAAAGACGCTTTTCGAAAACCCCGACTACATTTTCTTAGAAGTGGGCCCCGGCCGGACCCTCTCCGGCCTGGCGCGTATGCATGCATCCGCGCATCAACGACAAGCTATCTTGAGCTCCGAGGGTTCAGCAAGAGAGGGAAATGATTTCTCACGGCATTTCCTATCAACCCTGGGACAGCTGTGGCTCAATGGGGTAACAGTGGACTGGAGCGGGTTCTATGGCAACCAGGGTAAGCGCGTACCGCTGCCCGCCTACCCCTTCGAACGCAAACGGTTCTGGGTCGAGCCGGGTCAAAAGAGATCGTCAACCGATCAAGCCGCCCTGCAACGAGAGCCGGACATAGCGGACTGGTTTTTCCTACCGGTATGGAAACAG
>RGPS01000414.1 GCA_010084195.1 Terriglobia bacterium | reverse complement strand
CTGAAGTAGGCAAGGCACACCCGAACCTCTTCCTCCGTCTGGAACACCTCGAACACTTCCGCCCCGGCAAACCGCAGCCGACGCACCGGGATGCGTAGAGAGGGAGTCGCCTTGAAATCCGCTGTTTCGCGGCAGCGCTTTTCTCTTCTCCCACCTGGGTGAGTATGTTTTCTGCCGGTGTTACCCCCCATGAACTCATGAAACGCCTTCCTGCCCTCATCACGGTTCTGCTTGTAACCTCGTGCCTGACCGGGTGCTTCAGCACCGCCTATCGCATGAACTTAGAAAAAGCAGTTGGGTGAGTTGCCAGCAGTGACAAATGGCTGTTGGAATGGGGTATGCCAATGCAAATCGCCCCGGTTGCACCTCACCCGCAGGGTGAGGTGCTCGACCTCCACGCCGCGCCCTCATTCCCACTGGCCGTGGACACGCACGGGCGGCGCTTTCATGTGGAATGGGATGCTGGCGCGCCGGTGACGCCCGCGGGGCAGTTGGTTTTCTTCAGCCAGTTTCTGGCCTCGGCGGGCTTGTTCCACGACTGGGTCAAGGCCTGCCCATTGGTGTTTGCGAGTAACAACGCGCCCGCGCTCAATGCTCTCCTGGGCACGATCACGCTGGCCATTCTGGCCGGGCAACACCGTTACAGCCACGTCAGCGCCTTGCGCGCTGACACGGTCAATCCAGCGGGGTTGGGCATGGGCAAGGTGTGCAGTGAGGACAGCGTGCGCTGCGCCTTTGCCGGGGCGGATCCGGGGGCCTGCGCCCGCTGGCAGACTGGGTCGTTGCGGCAGACCTGGCTGCCCGCCTTGCGCCAACCCTGGATCATGGACAGGACGCGACGGTCAAACCCCTCTACGGCCATCAGGAAGGCGCGGAGATCGGTTACAACCCGCACAAACCCGGACGCCCCAGCCATGCCTATCACAGCCTCTTCGTGCGGGGCTTGAGGCTGGTGCTGGATGTGGAAGTGCGTTCGGGCAAACAACCCGCCGCGACGCATGGCCGGGAAAATCTCTGGCGCGTCTGGGACAGCCTGCCAGCGGAGTGCCGTCCGTGGCTGATGTGCGGAGACTCCAGCTACGGCCACGAAGGCCTGTTGGCCGAATGCGAAGCACACCAGCAAAAGTATCTCTTCCGGTTGCGACAAAGCGTGGGCGTCAAACAACTGGTGCAAACCCTCGAAGCGCAGAGCGGGTGGCAACCCGCCGTCAACGGCTGGGAAGGCGCGGAAGGCCGGCTGCAACTCACTGGCTGGAGCGCCAAACGCCGCGTGGTGGTGCTGCGCCGCCAGCGGGAACGCAGGACGGAGCGGGTACAGGCTCGCCAAGGCGTATCGGGTTTCTCGGGGAATTCCCAAGCGCAGACTTTACAGTTGCGGACTTGGAAATTGAGGCCCCAGCGGGTGCGACCTGTCGTCTATCCGACTGGCTAGGGTTTGTGTAGCCGGAAGAACTTCCGCAAATCAGTCGTGGGACGCGTGAGGCTAATGAATCCCCCGGCCGTTTGCGGGCTGCCTGCCTCATTGCCCCAGATGATTGGCATAATCAGACTGGACGTTGATTCCACTTGATAACCCGTCGATGAGTCCGACCAGGACAGGGTGAGCATCCCTCCGCTGATCGACACGATGATAGTGGGAGGAGGAGGAGTGCCGGTGCCAGTGAGGGCGAGGTTGAAGGGATTTTCATCCGAGTCATTGCTGGCGATGTGGAGGGTCGCAGTCTTGAGGCCGACGCTCACCGGGGCAAAACGCACGGTGAAAGTAGTGCTGCCCGACGGTCCACTCAATGGCGCGGTCGGGCTGGATGTCACCGCGAACATCGTGCCGTCTGTGCCATCAATGGTGATCCCAAGCCCGGTCAACGTCGCGGTGACTCTCTGCCGACACGAGCAGGCGTCAAGGTCTTTGCCTGTTATTGTCTTTGCATGTTATTACTTCGGTTGCGATCAACCGTGCATCCGTCGCCGCGACCGGATGGAGCCCTGCCGAAGGGAATCCACAGGAAACAGCTCAACTGGGCGTTTCATCGGGGCAAACCACGCCGGCGGGCCGCAGGCGTCAACGTTTCAGTTGGCGCGCCGGTCTGGGTTAGTCGGTGAG
>RGPS01000413.1 GCA_010084195.1 Terriglobia bacterium | reverse complement strand
GTGCCGATTGTGCTGACTGTGAATGGGACGCCGACCCAGACTACGGCAACCGTGTCACTGAAGTAGCCGCTGTAAAGCACGAAAACAAGAAAGAGGCCAGCCGCCACGCTGGCCTCTTTTTGCGTTGTGCCCGGTCTCGGTGTACGGCTTCGTAACGCTAAAGCTGCGTAACACCGGCGCAACTGTCCCGGCCACCTACACGTGGTCGCCAGACTACAGAACGGTAACCCTCACCCCGCAGTCCGCCCTGCTCCCGTCCACCCAGTACTCCCTCTCCATCGGAGGCTCAAACGTGACCGATCAGGCAGGCAACACCTTCCAGGCTGGAACGGTGGTGAACAACTTCACCACCCAGTAGGCGGCATCACACTCAGCCCACAATGATGACCTGTGAATGCTATCCTGACATCAATGCGAACCACTCTTAACATCGACGACGAAGCTTTCGCCGAAGTCAAAAAGTACGCGGAACAGCGCTCCATTTCTCTCGGCGAAGCCGCGACATCCCTCATCTCTCGCGGAGTTGCCAGTCTGCCGAATTTCAAGATGAAGAACGGTTGGGTGCTGTTCGACTCCGTACCCGGCGCGCCACCTCTCAACGACGAGACAGTCAGGCTACTGGCCGACGAAGATCTAAACGAGGGAGTGCAGCGTGCATTTTCTCCCCGACGTTAACGTTCTCGTCGCCCTCGCCTTTCCGGACCACCCCTCACACCGGTCCGCCCAGAACTGGTTCACCAAAGAGCCTAACCGTCGCTGGGCAACTTGCCCTCTCACCCAGGCAGGCTTCCTGCGGGTCTGTTATGCACAGCTCGGCAGGACGCACGCCGCCCTCAGCCTCGCACTCGCTGGCCTCGAACAGAACTGCTCCAGCCCAAACCACGCCTACTGGCCCGTCGACATAGATCTTCGAGACTTGACTGTCCCCCAGCGGGCCCGCCTCATTGGCCACAATCAACTCGCCGATGTGCAACTTCTGATGCTCGCCCACCGGCACGCCGGTCAACTCGTAACCTTCGACACCGGCCTCCGGATCCTCGCCGCAGGCACCAGATTCGCCAACTCCCTGCTCGTTCTCTAACCCCTCCGATTCGGGAGTCACCAGCCCCCCAAACCTTGTAGCTAAAGACGACACAGGCTGGCCGGAGACATGATCGACCCACTCACCAGTGCGCCCTCGCCGCCAGTGGTACCAGGCAACTCAGCCAGGAAGCCAGGACGTTGCCTGGCTCACTTGGGGATTTCCGCTGCCTTGTCACCGGTTCGTCCTGGAACTTAAACCTGAAAAAGTCCTCGGCGAGCCCAGGCAAACAGCCGATCCTGACCAGCTTGCGGCCTGCCTTTTCGACCGTAACCGGGGAGGTGACGAAGCGCCGAAGACCAGCCCCCGTCTTCCCGCTGTTATCGCTGCCGGAATGTCCAACTCACCGGCCAACCACTCGTCCGCCTCCGATTGCATCTTGTTCCTGCCTTCGACACCCGAAGCCTGCGACAAATCAATTCGTTTTCAAGCCAACCCGTATCGCTTCCTTAAGCACCGTTTGGTAACCCATACCCCGTTTGGATGCAATATGTTTTGCAAGTTCGATGTCGGCGATGGACAGCCGTATCGACACCGGGCGCGTGGCATGGGCTTTTGCCCGCTCCAGAAGCGTTTTGAGCACGTTTGGACTCGTTCTCGGCGTGCGCGCTCCCGAAGACTGAGTTAGGGTACCGTCCTTCAGCGCAATCTCGAATTCTCGCTGGGTTTGCCTGCGTCCCTCCGGGCTTGCGTACCAGTCAATCTCCTCGGTCACCGCGCCGGATTCACGAAGTTTTGCCGATCTCAGGGCCATAAAGTTTCCTTTCGCGTTGATTCATTGTATGAGCCGTAACAGGCCGTAACCGTTGATCCCGAATCGTGAACACCACAATAAGATATCGTCCGGCCTCCGACGTCCCGAAAAGCTTCCAGCGCTTCTCGGCACCTGTATCTCTTGCCGCAACCATCACATGAGGCCGCCCGACCGCCTCTTCGACTTCAACCGGGTCAACTCCATGCCTGTCAACATGGCCGACATTATGCAGATCCCAATCGAAGCCCTTCAACCCATCAAGCACACCTACAGTATATACATCT
>RGPS01000412.1 GCA_010084195.1 Terriglobia bacterium | reverse complement strand
ATTGATGCGGCATTTGTCGATCAGTGCATGGGTACCCGTGTGGCGTTTTTTGCTGACGAGAACCCGCGGAAAATCGGGAAGACCTTCCACGGCAAACCCATCGTCCACCCCCGATCCGTAGGCGACAAGAGCGTAGTCGTCATCCCGATGGGGGCGGCTGGTGAAACCATCCGGGATCGCCTCTCCGCGCAGTACCCGGGAACATATCAGTGTGTCTGAAATGAACCGCCTCCCAGCCATGAGCATCCCGGAAAAATCAGAATGGCCGCGGTTCCGCGACATCCCGGAACCACGCATGGCAGCCCTCTATACCGCGAACGGCAGCGGCACAAAGCTATATCAGGGGTTTCTCGACGGACATCCACAGATCTACATGGTTCCGGCGTATCCGCTGATGTATTTCTATCCCCATTGGAAGCAGTGGGAGGAGGAACTGGCCGGCAACTGGAACTGGAAGGCGCTGATAGACGTCTTTTGCATCAAGCATGCTTCAGTGCTGGATACACGCCGAATACCGGGACACGACGGCCTGGCGGGTCTGGGCGACGAGCAGGACGACTATATCGCCATCGACGAGGTGTCGTTCCGGGAATATCTGGCGAAGCTGCTGGAGGGCGAAGCGGTCGGGGCGCGCACCTTTCTGCTGGCTGTGCACTATGCCTACGCTTTTTGCCGCGGAGAAGACCTGAAAGAAAAGCGCGCGCTGGTCTATCACATTCACGTGCATGAATATCTGACGGAATATCTATTTCCAGACTTTCCCGATGCCCTGATCCTGGGAACGGTTCGCGATCCGCGTTCCAACATTCGCGGCCGCTACACTAGTAGCGAAGTTGGCGTCGATCTGATTAAGATGAACAAGACGGATGCCTTGATCTACCGAAGCCGGGTGTATTACTTCATTTCGCGGTATGTATATGAAGGACTGGATATCCTCAATGGCTACCCGTTGGAACGGGCAAGAGTCATCCGCCACGAGGATCTCTATTACAAACCCGAAGAGGTCATGAGAGCCACAGCGCAATTTCTCGGGATCGAGTATCACCCCTGCCTGGCAAGCATCACCTTCGGAGGCAAGAGCTGGTGGGGCGTTGGCGTTTACGACATGGAGCCGATGAACGCCGTCAACCCGAAGGTGGTCTCGCAGGAGTGGAAGAAACACATCGACCGCCTGGACTGGTTCGTGTTTGAAGGCCTGTACTTTCACTATATGAATAAATACGGATATGAACGGTACAAATATCAGGATGGTTTCTGGAGCCGCATTCTGTTGTTTCTTGCCATGCTCCTGCCATCGAGAATTGAGCGCGACGTCTTCAGGCGTTACCTGAGTCCGTCCTATTTCAGGGAATTCCTCGACGCCTGTCGCAACGAGGCAAAAGGCCTGATCCCCCTCAAGGATTACAGCTTCAACGCCTATTACCGTCATAAATGGACGCAAAAGGATCTGAAGCTCCACCATTCGCGCTGGTATGTTGAACAACTCAAATCGGAATTAAACCGTTCACCGGGCGTGAATCCGACACGCCTTGATTGGGCACAAACCATCTATACCGCGGTGCTTCTGTGCCGCTATTTCAAAGCCGTACTTACCTACCCGGCGATGATCTTCAAACGGTGGGGCGTGACGGGGGCGGCCTATATGCGGATGGTCCGCCATCAAAATGCCTTGCCGGCCACCCTGCCTTGATTGATTGTGAAAAAAATGAAAGAAAAAACCCGGAAAGAGAAGATATGGCAGTCGCAGGAACGATCAGAAAAGTTACCCCTAAATATGACCGCCGTGCTGGCGTATCTTCTCGCCATCGTACTGTTTCCCATTGCCGTCTTGATGCGCCCGTTTCGCAAGCTCAGGATAGGCATTCTCCATTTCAATGCCATGGGTCGATTTTATGGGAATACGGAATATTTTCTGCGGGAGAGGAAATTCCAGCCGCCAAGGGAAAAGGATGTCGTTTTTCTGATATCAGGCAACACGCCTGTAAACAAGCAAATCCTGGCCATGGTCGGCAGGCAGGTGTCCGTCATAAAAAGCGACAGGCTTTGGAATGCCTTAAATTTCCTGAAAAAACGCACACCTGATGCTTCACCCTGGATTGATCTGGGGTGCACGGGATGGCTCCGCGGCGCGGAATGGACTGTCCCCGGGCCGCAACTGA
>RGPS01000411.1 GCA_010084195.1 Terriglobia bacterium | reverse complement strand
ATTATTGAATTCTGCATGCATGAATTAAGATGGCAGGAGATGCGTTCAGAGATTGAGAAATTTTACTTAATTCGCAAGGACAAAATATTGAAAGAAAAATTATACGGGAATTCCTTGCAACATCTTCATTTTTTGGAGGATGCCTTGGATGCTTTCACTGATTCTTGGGAGTCGAAAGATTTGTTTAAGTATTACGAAAAGGCACCTGAACTAGACCTCACACGCCAACCGTAGCACGCGGGCTGCCAACGATTTTGAACGCTGGTTGTTGTTACGAGCTTTTTTGGCTTCGTAAGAATGACCGATTTGGCGTCGCAGGGTTTTCGGGAACTGGTCCACCCTCGCATCGTATTTTGTAGCCCAATAGCCGCGCTCGGATCGTAAGGCTACGACAGCGTTGGGTAATTTTCTGGTTGGACATCGGCTCGTAGAGCTTTCACCGCACTGGCATCGTAAAGCGGTGGTTGGGATGGCACTCCGGCCGGCTGACCGCACTGGAGTCGTAATCCTGCTCGGAACTACGAGGTCAATTCGGCGCGAACACGGCACTTTCTACGACGGCACTGCGGCACTTAACAGCCAGGTGTTGAGTTCAGGAATCGCCCGGCGGCACGGCCCGCACCAGGTCGCCCAGAAATCAATCAGGACGAGTTTCCCTTCGCGTTTCGGTTCGTCACCCAGCCACTTCTCCACGACAAAGGCGGGGGCCTTTTGTCCGAGCACAGACTTGGCCCAGAGGCGTTTCTCCTCGGCCTTCATCACCGCGATTGCCAGGAGGGAAACGACGGCGCAGGCGAGCAGGATTTTCATGGAGGAGTTATAGTGAGGTTTCTCCATCGCGCAACGGAGATTTGCAGTAAACTGTGGGCCTGCTGCTCCAGAACGGCCCGGCGGCGGCACCGGCTGGAGCGACTGGAGCGAACCCACAGGTTGCTGGCGGCTAGATGTTGAACGGCCTCTTGCAACTGGCTCTTGAAGCTTGGCTCGGAGTCTGGGAACAGGTCGTTCACCGTAGCGCCACTTCTCGATGCGGTAAACAGGGAGCCAAGCAGACGAACTTGCCCGGATCTACCGATCTACCGTTTCAACCACGTGCCGGGTAGGGTAAGGTTTCAGGGATGAATCCCATCGCTTGGCTGCGTGCGAAGACCGAGGAGCTCTTTCGCATCAAGGACACGCCACACGCACTCGCGGTCGGCGTGGCGGTGGGCGTGTTCTTTGGTTTCGTGCCATTGCTGGGCCTAAAAACCCTGCTGGCCCTGGGTGTCACTCGGTTGTTACGCGGGAACCTGGTGGCATCGGTCATCGCCGTCACCTTGCATGATGTGCTGCTCCCGGTGGCCCCACTGCTGTTGCGCTGGGAATACGACATCGGCTACTGGCTGTTGAGCCATCGGCATGAGCTGCCACCGCATCTGCACCTGGATCATCACAGTCCTTCGTCCTGGTTGCACTGGTCCACGTTCTTCACCGTGGGCCGGCCTTTGCTGGTGGGCTCCGTGGTGCTGGCCTCCCCGCTGACGGTCGTGGCGTATTGGGTGGCGCTTGCGTGGATGCTCCGCTCGCGCCGTAATCTTCCCTCACCTTCGGCCGATAAACCGTGACTGCGCAGAATTCGATTTAAGCCCTCGTTGTTGACCCGACTTCCGCGTTTCGGGCAGTCCAAAACGGCACTTTTCGAGGCGTTTTCGACACCCCTGATCATCGATGACACCCCTGAAGAGTTGAGAGGCAAAAATCGGCTGAAAGTGAGCGCGGTGTTGAGCCGTCCGCAGAGGCAAAGCGCCTTAAATCGAATCGTAGCGTGTCGCCTTGAAGAAGCGATTTTAACGACTTCCCGGCTTGGTCCTGTCACCGGTTTTCGTCGCCGGATCGAACCGGATGCTCTCGCGACTCGGTGGAAATCGCGGACTGGCTGGTTTGGACGAGGCCAATTTCGGAGGGCTTTTGACACCAGTGAACAGCGGGAAACAGAGTGGATAAGGGTGAATTTGTTATGCCAAAGTGTTATGCCATTGCAATTAAATTTCGCAAAAGTCGCAGTAGACGCTGATAAAAGGCCTGAATTCGAGAGTGGCGGAAGGGGAGGGATTCGAACCCCCGGTAGGGTTGCCCCTACTCCTGATTTCGAGTCAGGTGCCTTTAACCACTCAGCCACCC
>RGPS01000042.1 GCA_010084195.1 Terriglobia bacterium | reverse complement strand
TTACCTCAGTCCGGCTCAGTTCGAAGAAAACTGGTACAGGGCAGAAGCAGCGGTCAGGCTATAACGAATTAAGGGATACGGATTCTGAGGGCAAGGTCATTTGGCCCGACTGGTAGAACGGCTGATCTGTTACCGTGTTTCTTCACAAAGGGAGACGTCGAGCAATGAACTTTCTTAAAGCAGCAACTGTACTGTGCGTGGCATGTCTTATGGTTGTCCCGGCAACGGCTGGCTTGGTATACACCTACACCGGGAATGATTTTACGGGTGTGACGGGTGCCTATAATACGTCGGACAACCTGATCGTTTCATTCACAACAACGACGGCAATTCCTGGAAACCTCTCGCTGCAGGGTTACACCGTCGGATCAATAACGGCAGCCTCATTCAGCGATGGAGTTAACGCCGTGGACCTTTTAGCGGCTTACAGTTCAGGCTCTACCGTGCAGGGTGCTTTCGACGGCGGTGCGCATACTTTCGGCCTGGGATTGGCCACAGATGCCAACGGCAATATCATTAACTGGAATATGGGTTTTAACGTGATCGACCCAAGTAATCATGCCATCCACATCTACTCAAACAATTCCAACCTTTGGATTGTAATGGACTTGGCGTCACAGGGAGACCAGAACAGCCAGAACTGGAACGGCTACACTCCATTCCCGGCCAATGAGGCGCGGATATTCAGCAGTCCCGGAACCTGGACGGTAACCCAGAGTACTCCAGAACCCGCAAGCCTCTGGCTGCTGAGCTCCGGCCTTGTCCTCCTGGTTGGACTCGACTCTTGTCGACGCGGCAAAAAACTGACCCTTGTTCCCGACTGGTTTACAGGCGGAACCAACTGACACAGTTAATATCGCGGTAGACCAACGGCGGCATGCGCTATCCGCCCTCCGTGCCAACATGACTTGAGACACTCTTCGTTGCCTAATTACAGTGCAGGGCGGGAAAGAATTCTCTTACATTGAACAACCATAAAGTTTCTGTTTCTTCCCCATCGGCATTGGCGTGGGTGGGACGCAGAAAGTCGGAGCGTAGCGAAGGCGACCGGAGTGCCACCCACGCCAATGCCGCCGTCGTCGGGAACTCCCACCCGAATCCGGAGGTAGTGGCGCAAGCGAAACGCCGCCGGTTCACCGCCGAATACAAGTAGCGCATTTTGACCGAAGTCGACCGGGCCAAAGGCTCCGGCGGTGTTGGAGCCGTGCTTCGCCGCGAAGGTTTGTATTCTTCGGTACTGACAACGTGGCGCCAGGAGCGGGAGGCTGGAACGCTCCAGGCTTTGACTCCACAGAAACGCGGCACAAAGTCTCATCGCTATCCCGTCGCCGATGAAAACCAGCAATTGCGCCGCGATAATCTGCGCCTCACCGAGGAACTGCGCAAAGCCGATATCGTCATCGATATTCAAAAATAAGTGGCCGCGCTTTTGGATCGACCGAGCCTGACCGCCGACCCTCGGGAGAAGCGCTGATGAATGCCGTCGTGGAACTTGCATCCACCATCGGCGTGGCCTCAGCGTGTGACGCGCTCGGCGTGGCAAGGGCTTCCTTCTATCGCCGTCGCCCGCTATACGGACCGCTTCTGGAGGAAGCGATTCCGATTCCTGCCGCCCGTACCGCCTCGTGCGCTGAGCTCCGTCGAACGCGAAGGCGTGCTTACTGTATTGAATTCCGAACGCTTTCAGGATTGCGCACCGGCCGCCATCCACGCCTCTTTGCTGGATGACGGCCAATATCTCTGTTCTTTTCGGACGATGTACCGGGTACTGGAAGAGAACGGCCCAACGCGCGAGCGTCGCGATCAGCTCGTCCATCCCCAGTACCAGAAGCCCGAACTGCTGCCTACTGCACCCAATCAGTTGTGGAGTTGGGACATCACCAAACTGTGCGGACCGGCCAAGTGGACCTACTTCTGCCTTTACGTCATTCTTGATGTTTTCAGCCGCTACGTTGTGGGTTGGATGCTGGCTCCCCGTGAAAGTGCCGAACTGGCCAAAAAGCTTATCGAGGAAACCTGCGAGAAGCAGAACATTCAACCCGATACCCTCGGCCTTTACGCCGACCGCGGCTCCGCCATGCGATCCAAGCTGGTGGCCCTGCTGCTGGCAGATCTCAGCGTAGTTTCCCGACCGCTTCGGTTGTCTCGAGAATGGTCGCGCATTCTGCCACATCTTCTTCCCCTGTACAACGACGAGCACCATCACTCCGGGATCGGCAGGATGACGCCCGCCATCGTGCACTACGGTCTGGCCGCCGAAGTTCGCGAAAATGGGCAACTGGCTCTCGATGCCGCTTATGTCGCTCATCCCGAGCGCTTTGTCCGCCGACCGCCCACCCTTCCCCTGCTTCCCAAGGAGGTCTGGATCAACAAACCGCCAAGCTCAGACGAAAATACTCATTAAATATCGTCTTGGAGTGTCTCAAAGTTGTTGACACGCACCGCCCAGGCCGCTGCCACCAAACGCTGGTTGCAAGTGCAGGCCCGCCTCCAGTTCTGACCCGCCAGACGGCGGATTTCTATGTGCCACTAACCAGTTTCGTGCTACACCACTGTGACGTATCGTGGAGAACGAAGCTCCGGAGGATTTTCTTGAATTACCAGCTCATCCGCAAATGTATTTTACTGGGGACGTTGACCCTCACTTGTAGTTCCGCCGCCCTCGCGGCTCGGATCTTCGGCTCTACTACGGCCCAGGTTTCGTCCTCGAACCCCTATGGCTCTGACCAGCATCAGGACCTGTTCGAGTACAACAACCCGGTCCTCATGGCGACGCCTCAGGCGTTCTCCACCACCGCCGCTTTCGCCGCAGGCAGCGCCAGCTCCGCCGCCAACGTCCAGGTGGGAACAATCAGGGCTTATGGGGCCTCCACCTATGCCCATAACGAATCGAATTCAGCAGCACAGACCCGGACCTTTGTTCGGGTCGAAGACCAGCTGACAGTCGCGGGGACCGATCCTCTCGGCGGGGTTACATTTTCGATGGCAATTACGGGCCTCAACCCCGGTCGGATTGCCTGCTGTGACCAAAGCAGTTGGTATGGGCTTTTTGATTATCACGTGATCTTCCAGGGGAATAATATTGTTGACCTCTCCTGGATGGAACAATCCGGTTCCGCTGACACGGGCACTTTGTCCGCAACGGTGTATAACCTGCGCGCGGGTGATTCGATTATTCTGAGCTACGGCGGTGATGTTGTAACCTACGCCTCCAGTCTGTCGAATTTTTCCACCAGTATTGTGGCTGATTATTCCAACACGGCACACTACTACGTAGATGCGGGTCCAGGCACCTCCTTTACCTCAGCCACCAATTTCAACTACTCCAGCCAGGTGGTTCCGGAGCCGTCCACCGGCGTCCTGCTTGGCGGTGTCCTGCTTGGTGCCGCGATCATTCGTCGTCGGCTTGCCTGATTACTCCAGATCTCAACGCAACGTGACGCGCAGGTAGACTGTCCCTTCGCCAACCTGAACCGTTTCGCTGTGCCGCATGCCGCCTTTTTCAACCACAAGGACATGGCTTCCCGGCTTCAACGGTAAGGCCGAAGGTGTTGTCTGTGCCGCGCGGATGCCGTCGACCGTAACGGTCGCCCCGTCCGGGGTACTGCTCAGCATCAGGGTTCCCATTACCTGTTGCAAGGTGATCGGCGTCAGGTCGAGAGCGGCATCCTGCACACGAAATTCCCGGTACTCGTTTCTGTAGCCCGCCAGCGAGATTTTGATATGGTGTGTCCCGGGCCGCGCATGCAGCACACAGGGCGTCTCACAGGACAGCGCAGTGTTATTGTCCAGAATCACGCGGGCTCCGGCAGGAGTAGAGGCGAGTCGGAGATCCTGCAGGAGTCCGGTGGGCTGCTGAGGCGTACTTGCACGTTCGGCTTCGCCTGGCTCCGGTCTGGCAGGCTGCGGTGGCTCGGGCACGGGATCGGAGTGCACGACAGGGGGGACCTCGACGGGCTGGTCCGGTTGTTGCCTGCCGTGCACTACAGGGGACAGAGCCCGATCCGTTGTTTGTTCCGGTTGCCATGGCTGCCCCCCCGCGCCCAGCCAGACTGCGCCCAAAGCGATCAGCGTCAATACTCCTGCCGCAAGCCACCACCAGACCCTGGCACGCTTCGGCGCGGGCTTAGCCCGTTCAACAGCGGGCGTAGCAGCTTCAGCAGCGGGCGTAGCAGCTTCAACAGCGGGCGTAGCAGCTTCAACAGCGGGCGGAGCAGCTTCAGAAGCGCGAACCGGCGATGGCCCCGGCAACGCTTCTGACCACTGCGTCCCGATAGTCGGCAGGCTGGCCGCAGCGCCCACCGCAACCGGCATCCAGCCGGGAGATTCCGCGCACGCCATCTCCAGCGCCCCAACAAAACCCGCACAATTCGCAAACCGCTTCGCCGGATCTTTAGCCAGAGCACGCCGCAAAACCTCATCAATCCGCGGCGTCAGGGTTCCGTTCAGGTGCTGCGCGGGCAAGGGCTCTTCTGAGACGATTCGGTACACCACGGTACTCAGATTGTCACCGGAAAAAGGCTTCTCGCCGGTCAGCATCTCCCAGGCCACTACCCCAGCGAAAACTGGTCCGTCCGCCCATCTGCATCCAGACCCTGCACCTGCTCGGGCGACATGTAGTTCGGCGTGCCCGTGATTGTTCTGGTATCGTTGAGGCGCTCGGCGGAAGCGAAGCGTGCAATGCCAAAGTCCGTGATTTTGACATGGCCATCCTCGTCCGTCATGATATTGCCCGGCTTGATGTCGCGATGCACCACACCCCGGGAATGGGCGTAATCGAGAGCAATCGCAGTCTGCCGAAGAATGGAAAAGAACCTGGCTCCGGACATCGGCTCAGGAGCGGACAACAGAGCTTCGAGCGACGGTCCCCGCACCAGAGCCATGGCGATGTAGGCGAGGCCATCCTCGTCGCCCATGTCATAAATGGTCACGATGCCGGGGTGGGATAAGACTCCCGCCGAGCGGGCCTCCCGAAACAACCGCTCACGCAATTTGTCCCGCCCGTCCACATCCAGGCGTACAGTCTTCAGCGCTACTTCACGGCCAATGGAAGGATCGGAGGCACGATAAACAACCCCCATCGCACCCCGCCCGACCTCGCTGATAATACGGTAGCGACCGATGCGGTCCATACACCGGATCTTAGCAGCCAGTGGCAGAAGTGGCCCCGTGGCGCTGGCAATCCAGATGGCGACCCAGGTGGCGACCCCTCGCAACATATGGAATCGCCGGCCTGCGCGGCAGTTGGCCGATTAAATATCGGCTACAGCTTGCCAAGCCGCCCCACCCTTAACGTGCAGCGCTCGGTCGCGTGGCGAACAACTCGCCGATCTTTGTCGCTCGGTAGTCGAAGATGGTTTCCACATCCCGGCGAACCATCAGCCAATGGGCAAACTGCCCCAGGATGCCGAAGGGCAGCGCGTACTTCACCACGTCCTCCATCCACGTCCCGCCATCGTGCTCGCGGAACCGGTGCGTGTGGTGCCACAGGCTATACGGACCCTTTGTTTGGGTGTCAGTGAAACTACGAGGCGCATCCCAGGTCTCGATTGTCGTCTTCCATCGCACCGGGATGCCGCGGACCCGAATCGAGTACTCTATCTGTGCGCCAGGCTTCATCACAATAGGCCTGGGGGTGCGGATCTTAAAATGCAGGAAGTCCGGCGTCAGCGTCTCCAGATTCCCGGCATCGGAAAACCAATCGAAGATCTCGTTCACCGGTCGGGGGATCACGGTCTCCCGCCGCAGCTCGTACACCTTCATCGCCGGCCCACCATTTCCTGCGCGAACATCTGCGGCGTGCCGACGCCAGGATCCCCCGGCATCCAGCGCACATTGTTGTTCTTCGTCATCACCACCTGGACGTCGCCGATATGCCTTTCGCGGAACGCTGCTTCACAATATGCAAGGTAGTAATCCCACGTCCGCATGAAGCGGTCATCAAAGCCAAGAGCCCTTACTTCACTCGCCCGCGCGTGGAATCGACGCCGCCACTCCGCCAGCGTCAGCGCGTAGTGAATCCCAATGTCTTCGAGGTGAAGCAGCGACATCTTTGTGGCCCGCTGCAGGGACGCCAGCACCTCTTTCACGGAGGCCAGTTCGGCTCCGGGGAAAATTCGCTTCTGAATCCAGTCACTGCCTTTTTGATACGCCGGGAACTTCTGCTCGTTCATGGTAATCGCCTGCATCGCCATGGCGCCACCGGGCTTCAGCAGCCGGTCACAGGCTCCAAAGAATTCGTCGTAATGGTCCAGGCCCACAGCCTCAAACATCTCCACGCTGACGATGTGGTCGTACTGGCCCTGCAGCTTCCGGTAATCTTCGAACAACAGTTCAATCCGGTCCCGGGCGCCGGATCTTGCAAACGCAGCTTTGGCCCCGTCGAACTGCTGCTGACTGATCGTGGTGGTCGTCACGCGGCACCCATACACTTCCGCCGCATGCAGCGCCATCGCGCCCCAGCCGGTTCCGATTTCCAGAACATGATCTCCTGGCTGCAAACCGAGCTTGCGGCAAAGACGGTCGATTTTCTCGATCTGGGCGTCCTCGAGCGTAGTTTCTTCGCGCTCGTAAATAGCCGAGGAGTAGACCATCTTTTTGTCCAGGAACAACCGGAAGAAATCGTTGCTCAGATCGTAATGTTCATGGATGTTTCGCCGTGAACCTTCCACCGTATTATCCCGGCGCAGATGCGCCAGTCGATTCAGCATCCGGCTGATGAAAGACGACAGCCGATTCCCTTGTTCCAACGAATCCAGATTGCGGATCGCGAAGCGAACTACGGCCACCGGGTCTGGCGAAGTCCAGAGCCCGTCCACCCAGGCATCGCCCGCACCGTCTTCACCGCCCGAAATGAGCTTCCAGTAAAAGCTCTGGTCCACCACGGTGATCTCGGCCTGCAGGTCGCTGGCAGCATCCCCGAAAACTTGCGAGTCGCTGCCATCCGTCCATCGCAGGGACCCATGCCGCATGCCGGCCATGTTTTTCAAAAATGCGCCGCGCGCGAGGTTTCTTGTCATGGTGTCTGTTCTTTCCTGTCCGGGTGCGTGAAGACCGGCACTTTTTTCAGCCAGAGGCGCAACGCCTCCCAGTGGATGGCGAAGACAACTTTTGCGGTCATGGCCGGGTGCGCCAGTAAAGTCCGCAACAACTCGCCCCCGGTCCAGGGTCTGCGCTCCAGGGTCAGGGTCGCGTCAAACAGGGGAGCTCCGCCGTCCACGGTTTCCATATGAGCGGTCAGGGTCTTGCCCGGGGCCGTGAGTGCGAACTCGTAGCCCAATTCCATGGGCATGAACGGCGAGACATGCATCTCCTTGGCACAGGTAAACCGCATGCCGATCTCGCCCAGGCGATTCCCGCTCCACAGCCAATAGTTTTTGTGCTCTCCGAAGGTACTGTTGACTTCTGCCAGCACTACGGGCACGTTGCCCTGCTCATCCAGGAAGTAGAAGAAGGATATCGGATTGAAGCAATAACCCAGATAGCGCAGGTTCGTCAACAGCATCACCCGCCCGGTTGGCAATGAAACACCCTCGGTCCTGGCCGCCTCTTCCAGCCGTTGGCGCAGCGCCACGTGGGGGTCTCCGAAGTGATCCCTCTCTTCAAAACTGGCCCAGTTGAAGTGGTTGTAACTGGAAAATGCCGACCGTGCCATGGTTTCCGGAAGCCGGTCGATGTCGAGCATCGCCAGAAACACAGGGTAACGGAATTCATGAGCGTGCGGCCGGAAACGACGGTGCCGAAGCGTCCCGCGATAGATCCCCGGCTCGGCGATCGCTACCACTGGACCCCCAGGGCTTCGGCCACCCGAACGGCCGACCGGACACCATCTTCGTGGAAGCCGTAGAACCAATACGCGCCGCAATAGTGGACCCGGTCCACCCCACTAATCTCCGCCCACCTCTGCTGCGCTTTCACGGCAGGGACATTGTACACCGGATGATAGTACTCCAGCCATTGAATTGCCTTCCCCGGTCGCACGGCCCCGGGCGAATTCAGGCTGACACAATACTGTTCCTGCGTGGCCAGATTCTGCAGGCGGTTCATGTCGTAAGTCATGGTTGTCTTACTGCCATTGCCGATCCGGTAGTTCCACGAAGCGCGGGCTGCCAGGCGTTGCGGCAGGAGCGTTTCGTCAGTATGCAGGCACACTTCATTTCTCGACGTCTGGAAATTCTGCAGCACGCTGCGTTCCGTTTCGGTGGGGTTTTGCAGCAGCGGAAGAATTTGGTTGCCGTGGCAGGCGAACACCACGTGGTCAAACTGCATGGCGGCCCGAGCTTCAAAGTCCACGGTAACTCCGGGTTCCGTTCTGGATACGCGCCGAATTCCAGCCCCGGTCAGAATGCGGTTCTTATACGGTTCCGTCATCGGCCCCAGGTATTGATCACTGCCGCCCGTGATGGTCTTCCAGCGCGGGTGCGTATTGATCCCCAGCATCCCGTGATTCTGGAAAAAGCCCAACAGAGTCCGGGCAGGGAAGCCCGCCAGTTCGTTCTGCGGCATGGACCACACAGCGGAGGACATAGGATACAGATACTGCTCAATGAAGTCTTTGCTGTACTTGCCGCGCAGCAGGAAGGCACCCAGGGTCACTTCCACACCTTCGTTGCCAAGGAGGAACTTCGGGGCTTCCCGGTTGAACCGCAGGATCTCCAGCAGCAAGCCATAATGCCTCGGCCTGAGCCAGTTGGTCCACTGCGCAAAGAAGCCCTTCAGGCCCCGGCTGGAGTATTCAAACCGCCCGCCCGCAGTACTTACGCCGAACGACATGTCGCTGGCCTGCGTCGCCACGCCCAGTTCCTGCATCAGGCGGCAGAACAAGGGGTACGTCTTCTCGTTATGGACAATGAAGCCGGTGTCGACGGCGACGGTTCCGGTCGAACTCTGTACCTTTGCGGTGTTGGTGTGCCCGCCAATTCGGTCTGCCCGCTCCAGAACCCAAACTTCGTACTTCCGGCTCAGGAGCCAGGCGGCTGCCAGGCCCGAAATCCCGGCCCCAATCACCGCAACTGTTTTGCATCCGTTCACTTTGTGTCTTGGTCCACCTTGCGGAAGGGCCGCAACTCTCCGGTCAGGCCGACCCAACTCAGGGCACTCAGCAGATACCAGGTGGTATCCACCTCCCACCAGCGCAGACCCTGCCGGCAACTGCCCGGAGAAAAGTGATGATTGTTGTGCCAGCCCTCGCCCATGGTGATCACTGCCAGGAGCGCATTGTTCTTCGAATAGTCCGGCGTGTCAAAACGGCGATTACCCCAGATATGGCCTATGGAGTTGATGCTGAACGTGCAGTGATACAGCAGTACCGTGGAAAGCACATAGCCCCAAAAAAACCCAGGCCAGCCGGTGAGTGCCAGAACGCCCGCGGCAAACACAACGGTCGGAACCCAGTGGTATCGGTTCAGCCAGACCAGCTCGGGGTATTTCGCGAAGTCCGCCATCGCCCGCTCGTCGAAGCCGTCGTGTTCGTTCGAAAGGACCCAGCCCACATGCGACCACCAAAACCCCTTCTGCCACGGAGAATGGACGTCTTTTTCACGGTCCGATTCGCGGTGGTGAACCCGATGATGAGCGGCCCACCACAAAGCACCTTTTTGTGCCGAAGTCTGGGCCAGGAAGGCCATCAGGAACTGCGACAGTCGCCCCAGCCGGTAGCTTCGATGGCTGAAGTAGCGGTGATATCCCGCCGTCACGCCAAACATTCGCAGGAAATACGTGAAGGCCGCCAGCGCCACGTAGCCCCATGTCCACGGCGTCCAGATCAACCCCAGTGCGGCCACATGCAGGCCGGCAAAAGCAAGCACTGCACCCCACTGATATTCGGAATTTTCTTTCATCATCCCTTGCCTTTACGTTACGGTTCTTATGGTGGTTTGTCAAGTGTATGTCATGGACAAAGCCTTGACAATACGGAGCGCCCTCGTTACTATCGAGGTGGGAAATGGACCCACATTACCCAATCCGGACGGCCGCGCGGCTCACCTCGCTTAGCGTTGACACGCTCCGGGCCTGGGAGCGACGCTACCAGGCAGTTACCCCGGAGCGAACCAATCGCGGTCGTCTTTACACCAAAGACCACATCGCGAAGCTGATCCTGCTCCGCAGCCTCGTTGAACAGGGTTACTCGATTAGTCAAATCGCCCCTCTCAGCACTGCGGACCTGCAGGATTTGCTCGGTCCGGGTGCCGATTCCGAACCTGCGGCTTCCGACGTGCCTCTCCATGTCCGGCAGCTTGCGGATCTTTTCGCCGATTTCGACGACATTCGTGCCAACGCGGAATTGAATCGCCTCGCCATCCTGACACCGCCCCGGGATCTTGTTCTTCAAACACTCCTCCCATTGATGCGGGAAGTGGGGGAGAGGTGGCATAAAGGAGAGATGGGAATTGCGGAAGAGCATCTGGTGTCGGCCTCTATGCGGTGCATCCTTGGTTCCCTGTTGCGCCTCCACCCTCCCCGGGCGCGGGCTCCCCGAATGCTCCTGACAACTCTTTCGGGCGATTTCCACGACTTCGGAATTCTTGCGGCGGCCATGCTGGCGGCTACTCTCGGCTGGTCGCCTGTTCTGTTGGGGGCCAATCTGCCGGCCGCAGAGGTCATCCGGGCGGCCTCCCGGATTCGCCCGGTCGCCGTCGTCATCGGCAACAGTGGCAGAAGTTTGACGGCTGCTGCCATCGGCGAACTGGCCTCGCTTCTGCCCCCGAAAGTTTCTTTGTGGTTGGGTGGGCCTTTCGCGGATCAATCGAAATCTGCTCTGCCTGCATCTGTCGTACTAACGGCCGATATGGAAACTTTTGAACGCTTGTGCGTGGAGGCGCTGCGGTGAAGACTCTGCTGAAACTCGTGGCTGCCGCAATCAGCCTGTTTATGCTGGCCGTCACCATCCGCACCAGTATGGCCGAAAGTCTCTGGGCCGCCTGGCCCACCTACGCGGCAAACCCCTGGGCCATGGCGACGTTCTGGGATGCGTACTGCGGTTTTACCCTGTTCTGGCTCTGGATCGCTTTCCGGGAACGCACATGGCCGGTTCGGACCCTTTGGCTCTTGCTGGTTTTCGCGCTGGGCAACATCGCGACCGGGGCCTACTTGTTTATCGCGCTCAGCCAGCTTCGCGCGGAGCAACCCGCGTCCGACGTGTTCGCCCGGCGGACGGCATGATCCGGCCCCTGCGCAAGGTTGTGGATACCGTCATCGCCCTGCTCCGGCAAGGCACAACTCCCGAGAAAATAGCGCAGGCGACGGCGTTGGCCGCAGTTCTGGCCGTATTCCCCGTGCTCGGCTCCACCACCTTGTTGTGCGCCGGCGGGGCAGCTTGGTTGCGTCTCAACCTGCCTCTGATGCAACTGGTGAACTACGTTCTTTACCCCGCCCAGCTGGCGCTCCTCATCCCCTTCATGAGCGTGGGCTCGCACTTCTTCAGCCTGCCCTCTCTGCCTCCTCTGACTCAACTTCTGAAGCTTGTAGCCTCCGACCCGTGGGGGGCCATCCGCATATTCTGGCCCGCCACCCTGAGCGGCATCGGCGCCTGGCTCGTCCTCAGTCCGGTCGCAGCGCTGGCCATCTACAACCTGGTTCTGTTTCCCCTCCGTCGCTTGAACCCGACGGAACCCATTCCCGCCGAAGAGGTCGCCCAATGAGTACTGTTTCTCTGCTTCTCTGGGGGACTGCCGCCACTGCCACTCTGATGGTCGTGCTTTGGCTCATCCACTTCCCGATGCGCAATGCGGCCATCGTGGATTTCGGCTGGGCTGCCGGTCTGGCTCTGCTTGGTGGTTTCTACGCATACTTTGCCGGAGGCTTTCCGGTGCGCGCGGCCCTGATTGGCGGCATGTCAGTCATCTGGGGCCTGCGGCTCGCTTTCCATCTCCTCTTTGATCGCATCCTGGGGCATCCCGAAGAAGGCCGTTACCAGGAACTTCGCCGCCAGTGGAAAACCAATCTCGGGACCAAATTTCTGGTCTTCTATCTGTTCCAGGGTCTTCTCGATGTCGTCCTGTCCGCGCCCTTCCTGCTTGCGGCGCGTAACCCTGCGCCAGGGCTCTCTCCTCTGGAGATCGGGGCCGCGGTCCTGTGGCTCGGAGCCGTCTTTGGCGAGAGCCTTGCCGACCGCCAACTGGCCGCCTTCAAAGCACGCCCCACCAGCAAGGGCCGAACTTGCCGTGACGGGCTCTGGTTCTACTCCCGGCATCCCAACTATTTCTTCGAATGGCTGATCTGGGTTTCCTTCGCCCTCTTCGCCCTCGCCTCACCTTACGGCTACCTGGGGCTGATTTCGCCCGCGTTGATCCTTTACTTCCTGCTGCGTGTCACCGGTATCCCGGCTACCGAAGCGCAAGCTCTCCGCAGTCGCGGCGACGAATACCGCGAATACCAGCGCACCACCAACGCCTTCCTTCCCTGGTTTCCAACTTCGACATCCAAATGAACTGGTACGAACCCATCCTCGAACGTGACTTGCTGCCCGACTGGCTTCTCCGTCGCGCCATTCGCCATCTGTGTGCCGTCCGTCTCCGGGAGGAGACTGCCGGGGGGGCCTCTGCCGTTCAGGGCCGCCTCACCGCGCTCGTCGCCGACCTGAAGCAGAGTCCGGTGGCCCTGCACACCGCCGATGCCAACCGGCAGCACTACGAAGTGCCCGCCGCGTTTTTCAAAATGGTCCTCGGCCCTCACCTGAAGTACAGCTCCTGTTATTTCCCGGAGGGTGTGGAGACTCTGGGGGAGGCGGAGAGGGCAATGCTCGATCTGACGGCAGCCCGTGCCCAACTCGCCGATGGCCAGAACGTCCTCGAACTCGGCTGCGGCTGGGGCTCGCTGTCGCTCTATATGGCCGAGCACTTTCCCAATTCCAGCATCACGGGTGTCTCGAATTCTGCCTCGCAGCGGGAGTATATTCTGGAGCAGGCCCGGCTCCGCGGCCTCGGCAATCTGAACATCATCACTGCCGACATGAACGACTTTTCCCCGGGCGTCACCGGCCATTTCGATCGGGTCGTTTCCGTCGAGATGTTTGAGCACATGCGGAATTATCAGGAACTGATGCACCGTGTGTCCACCTGGCTGAAGCCCGACGGGATGCTGTTTATCCACGTTTTTGCACATCAAACGGTGGCGTACCCGTTTGTGGCAAAAGGTTCCGGCGACTGGATGGCTGAACACTTCTTCACGGGTGGCATCATGCCCAGCGCGGGGCTGCTGCCCGTTTTTCAGCGCGACATGTGGCTCGTCAGGCAGTGGAACGTTTCCGGGACCCACTACCAGCGAACCTCGGAAGAATGGCTGCTGTTGACGGACCAGCACCGGGAAGAGATCCTGCAGCTCTTTGCCGGGGTCTACGGCGAGGCTGAGGCGTTGCGATGGCTGGTGCGGTGGCGGGTCTTCTTTATGGCGTGTGCGGAACTGTTCGGATACAGTGATGGCGAGGAGTGGCTTGTCTGCCACTACCTCTTCGAGAAGGCCCGTGCGTCATCCTAAAGGTTCATGACACACGCGGAGTATCTGAAAGAAACGATTGCGGAAATTGCTGAAGAGGTGCCAGGTTTTGAATTGCTGGACCCGGCAGCGCAGCACAGCCTTCGGGAATTGGCTGACGAGTATTTCCACGATGAGTACGTGCCCCGCCTCGAAGGCCGCATCAATCTGATCCGCTACGAGGCTGCCTTCGAAGAGAAGACAGCTGCGGACCGCGAGTATATTGCCGAGCAGGCCGACTTCCTTCGGTCGAACATTGTTCGTGCCCAGCGGGCCGCCTACCAGCACATTATGGAGAAGTTTGAGGCCATGAAACAGTCGGCAGAGTAGCAGATAGGGTGAATTCTTTTGTGCAAACGTCGGTTCGCCCTCAGCCGGACATCATCGAGGGTAAATCCATTGATGATGTATTCACGGAGTGGCTGCGTCGCCCATAGACGAAACTGCGTGCCCCGGTGGAATTTCACGCGATAGCCCACTGAGACGATCACGTCCAGGTTGAATTGGTCTGTCTCACGGAAACAGCCCGGCCCCCCTCCGTTTGAACTGTTGCAAGATTTGAACAGTTGGCTGCGGAGAAAGCTGGATCGCCAGTGTTGTTCGTAACGCGGCACTAACATCGCCACGCATTCTGGCGCAGTTCCCCTTCAGAAGCCTCGGCTTCCATTCCGACAACGGCAGCGAGTACATTAATCACCGGGTGGCCGAGATGCTGAACAAGCTGCTGGTGGAGCAGGCAAAATCGCGGCCCCGGCACTCCAACGACAATGGTCTGGCGGAAACGAAGAACGGTGCCGTAATCCGGAAGCATATGGGCTTCGGACACATTGCCTGTGAAGCCCGCCGATCGCATCAATACCTTCTATGAGGAGAGCTTTAATCCGTACCTGAAGTTCCACCGGCCTTGCGGCGTGCCGGAACTGAAGCCGGACCAGAGAGGCAAGACCCGGCGCATCTATAAGTGGTACGCGGCTCCGTGGGAGATCCTCCGCCGCCTGCCAGGACTGCCCGGATATCTGAAGCCAGATCTCACTATCGACCAGTTGGACCGGATTGCCGGCACCAAAAGCGACACACAGGCGGCAGTCGCCATGCAGGAAGCCAAACGAAAGCTGTTCGCAAAACATTTGGGACCGGAAGGTCGCATGAAAAAACGAACAGGCTGCGGAAATGACGGACAGTGGAAAGCGCGGAAAACCAAAGGCCGGTTTTCCGTCCCTTCCCACAGCCCTTGGAAATCGCAGGACGATTTCCACATTCCCGCAGCCCCGGCCCACCACCGCCATGGGAAAGTGGAAATCTAAACCCAGGATTCCCACTTTCCCACGGCTCATCTGTCTCTCACAACCAAACCACGAAAGGAGTGTCAATCCCGGCCTGTTACCCTGTCCTTCAGGCTCATCTCAGGATTGGAAAACGCTCACTACCAGCGCCGTGCTTACCATGCCGCGTACCTCGAACTGGCCCTGCGGCTGAATCTTCCGCGCGCCGGCAAAGATGGCCCTCTCGGGCAGGCCGTAGAGGCCCTTGATGTGGTCCTGTTTTCACCGCGTGCGGAACCCCTGTGATCCCGAGTCACGAATCGCGAAGATAATTTTTACTCACTTGTTTTCAATCACCTGCAGGCAATTCTCGAACTCCCCCAAACCCCGTCTTACCAACCCGGCATGAAAAACTCCTCACCAGAAGGAGCTACTCATGCCCAAATCCACTTCGCCGAACTTCGAAAGTGAACTCCGCGTCTACACAATCGGTACCGAACGCGTCGCCTGGCTCGGTGACCTCGTCGCTTCCGCCCGTGCCGACTACAAACCCCGCAACTTCGGGGAACGTCATCTTGTCGACGACCTCGCCATCGCAAAATGGCGAGGCCTCCGCGTCGCCCTCATGGAAAAGGCCGTCTTCGAACACCAGGGCAGCAGCTTCCGTCCCCGCATCCCAAAGGACAAAGACGGTCGCATCCTCATGCCGCACGAAGACATCTACCACTTGGCCATGGCCCACGCCCCCGAGGCCCATGCCACGGTCCTCGCCGCGCTAAATCGCCTCGACAGCCGCTATCGCCAACAATTCTGCACCTTCCTGCGCCTCCTGACAACGCTCCGCCGTGGCGACCCGCCACCCGTACCGGACGCCCCCCCAGTAGAACCGAAGGCCGAACCGAAACCAACTGCCAACTCACTCAGAAAGGAAAACCAACCATGCGAACTCTCAGCGAATATACAACCAACGATGTAGTTTCCGAAGACCGCGCCGCCTACGCCGCTCACGTCGAGCTCTGGCAAACCGAACTCCATCCCAACGGAGCCCTCGAATGCTATTTCGCTGCCGAAATCGTCCGGGCCACCTGGCGCATCCGGCAGTACGCCATTTTTCCCTCACCAGACACGACCGATCAGGCCCGAGCCGCATGGCTCCGCTACCGCGACCAAACCAACCTCGGAATTCGCCGCAACCTCGAAGAACTCCGCCGTCTCCAGTCCGACCGATACCTCCAGGCCCATCTCGGCATCCTCTTACCCGGCCTCACGAGCCTCAAACTGGTCCTCCCCGGCCTCAAGCGCACGAAACAGCAATCCGACGCTGAACTGCAACCGAAAAAGCCGGAATCCGCCGACATCCAGCGATCCGAAGCCATCCTCCACGCCCAAATTCAGGACGAAGAGCGACGCCAACTCGACGAATTCCGAAAAAACAACCCCGACCCGGCCCCGGAACCTGAATCCACGGCACCCGCGCAGCCTTCTACCAAACCCGCAGCCCCCAGAAACGCGCCATGCCCCTGCCAGTCCGGTCGCAAATACAAACAATGCTGCGGACACTGGTCCAAAACCCCGCTCCCGCCAGCGGCGGGATTCAATCAGGAGAAGGCCGCATGAGCTACTACAAACCGTATTCGGCCTCGCTCTGGAATTCCGATGTGCTTTATGCCGATGTGCTCTATGATGGTGCGAAGCCCCTATGAAGACTCTGCTCCTCACCCTCACCACATTTCTACTGGCGCTCGTTCCCGCAGCTCCGGCTCAGACGACCCAACACCGCGCCATCCTGCAGATGAACGTCGGCGAAACCGACTCCTGGAATCAGTTACTCGGCAACATCCAGAACATCCAGAAAGTGTTTGGCGTCGACAAGATTCAGATTCAAGTCGTGGTTTACGGCAAGGGTCTGTCGTTCCTGCTCAAGACCAACCAGGAGTTCATGGAACGCATGAAAAAGGCCTCCGAGACAGGCGTCGTCTTCGCCGCGTGCCAAAACTCCATGCGTGTCCGCAAGGTCACCACGGAGGATCTGGTGCCCTTCGCAGCTCAGGTGGATTCCGGCGTCGCCGAGATTATTCGGAAACAGGAAGCCGGTTGGTCTTACGTTCGCATCGGCGAGTAAGGCTTACGCCAGAATCCCCTTTACGACCTCAGCCTTTTCCACACCGGTCAGCTTCACATTCAAACCCTGATACCGGTAACTCAGCTTTTCATGGTCAATGCCGAACTGGTGCAGTATCGTCGCCTGGAAATCACGGACGTGAACCGGGTCGCGAACAATGTTGTAACTAAACTCATCGGTCTCGCCGTGCACTACGCCGCCCTTGATACCGCCGCCGGCCATCCATAAACTAAAGCAACGAGGGTGGTGGTCTCTGCCGTAATCTGTCGGGGTTAACTTACCCTGCGAGTAAACGGTCCGGCCAAATTCACCAGCCACAATCACGAGCGTATCTTCCAGCATGCCGCGCTGTTTCAGGTCCTGCACCAGCGCCCAGGCGGGCTGATCGATTTCCTTGCACTGTGCCGGCAAAACTTCCGGCAGGTTCCCGTGTACATCCCACCCGCGATGATAGACCTGCACAAAGCGAACCCCGCGTTCGGCCAGTCTGCGCGCCATCACACAGGTATTGGCAAACGAACCAGGCTTCTCCTTCGCATCCGCACCATACATCTGCCAGGTGCTTTCCGGTTCCTTACTCAGATCTGTCAGCTCCGGCACCGAAGCCTGCATCCGAAACGCCATTTCGTACTGCGCGATGCGGGTCTTTGTCTCAGGATCCCCCAGCTTGTCGTAAGTCATGTGGTTCATGTCGGACAGACCATCCAGCATCGACCGCCGCACTTCCGTGGGCACGCCATCGGGGTTATTGATAAACAGCACCGGGTCTCCGGCACTCCGCAGGCCCACGCCCGAGTACTTACCAGACAGAAACCCGGCACTCCAAAGCCTGGCGGAAATTGCCTGCACGTTTGCCTTCGGATGATAGTGCTTCGCCTGCAAAACCACAAACGATGGCAGGTTTTCATTCATCGTGCCCAGGCCATAACTCAGCCACGACCCGATGCACGGGCGACCGGCAATCATGAACCCCGTCTGGAAGAAAGTAATAGCGGGTTCGTGGTTAATCGCATCCGTATTCATGGAGCGAATAATAGCGATATCATCCACCATCTTTGCCGTGTATGGGAGTAACTCCGACACCCACGCCCCCGACTTACCATGCTGGTTGAACTTGAAGATAGACGGCGCAATCGGAAACCGACTCTGGCCGCTGGTCATGGTGGTCAAACGCTGACCCTGACGGATCGATTCCGGAAGGTCTTTATCGAACATGTCCTTCATCTTCGGCTTGTAATCGTAAGTCTCCATCTGCGGGGGAGCCCCCACCAGGTGCAGATAGATCACCCTCTTCGCCTTAGCCGGGAAATGCGGTAAACCGTCGAGGCCACCAATGGACTTCTCCGGAGCCCCGGCAGCCAACGCACTACGGCCCCCCATGGAAGCCAGTGCCAGAGCCCCGATACCTTGTGCGCCGCGGGAGAAGAACCGCCGACGGGTCTCCTCCGTCGCCATCTGTCGCGCGATCGCATCCAGAGGGTGTTGCCCGGTGCGGAACCTCTTCAGCGAAGCGCGGTCTGCTTCGTGCGCCAGCGAAGAGTAATGCCCCTCGCTGTCGGGAGCTAATGGATTCCACTTCATTTGTTCAGCACCTCATCAAGATTCAAAAGCTGATTCGTCAACATGGTCAGCGCGGCGTACTCCGCCTGGGGCAGGGAAGGGTCTGCCTTCCGTTCCCCTTGCGCCAGAAACTTCAGGGCATCGCCTTCGTGCGAAGAATAGTAGGTTCGGAAAGACGAAAAGGACTTCTTTGCAATCGTTCGTTCTTTGACCGCGAGGGGTCGGGCCAGAATCCGGGTTGTGATGAAATCCAACTGGGCTTCGAAATCTGTGGATGTCTGCATCGCCCGTCCCGCAATCTCGCGCGCGGCTTCCACAAACTGGATGTCATTCATGGTGACCAGGGCCTGTAGCGGCGTATCCGTTCTTTCGCGGCGCACCGTGCAACTCTCGCGCGTGGGAGCGTTGAAAATCTCCATGCTGGCCGGCGGCGCGCTGCGCTTCCAGAACGTGTACATAGTGCGGCGGTAGAGGCCGTCACCCACATCGCGTTTGTAGTAACGGGTGTTGGAACCATCCATCGCCACCGCTTCCCACACACCTTCCGGCTGATAGGGCCGCACGCTCGGGCCACCGATTTGCGGGGACAACAGCCCCGTCGCGGCCAGCGCATAGTCGCGCACAATCTCGCCATCCAGCCGGAAACGGATGCCTCGGCTCAGCAAGCGGTTTTCCGGGTCCTTCTCCAGTTTCAGGGGCGTGGTGGCGGCCGTCTGCCGGTAAGTGGCGGACATCAGAATCTGCTTGTAGAACCGCTTCATGTCCCAGCCGTTCTGCCGGAAATCGACAGCCATCCAATCGAGCAGTTCTTTGTGAGTCGGAGGTTCGCCCTGGCTGCCGAAATCTTCGGCCGTCTTCGTCAGACCAATCCCGAAAATCTCCTGCCACATGCGATTCACCGCAACGCGGGCAGTCAGAGGATGCTCGTCGGTAAAGAGCCACTGCGCCAGCCCCAGCCGGTTCTTTGGCATCGAGGAGGTCATCGGCGGCAGAATCGCCGGAGTGCCCGCTTCCACCTCGTCCCGCCGCTGGTCGTAAGCACCCCGGAAGAGGATCCAGGCTTTCGGCTTCGAATCCGCACGCTCTTCCATAACCAGCGATACCGCACCCCGGCGGGCAAGCATTTTGGCTTCGACGTTCAGCTTGTTCTGTTCCGCGACCAGATCCTTCACCGGCGCGTACTCCCGAGCCAGATACCACTTGAGCAGCGCCTCTCGTTCTGCCGGTGCCGGAGTGGCGGACGGGTCCGCTTCCAGAGCCGTCGAAATCGCAGGCCATTCGCTGATGATCCGCGCTTCGCTCTCGCTCACTTCCCGGTTGAAAATACGCAGGTCCGTGATCGCACCGTCGGCCAGATTCTTGCCCAGTACCAGAGGCGTCTCCACGCCGATATCACCGTTCAGATCCTGCACCACATTGCCGCGTCCCTGCGTCGGAATCGCGCGGCCATTGATGTACATGCCGAGACCGGCCTGCTTCCGCGAGCCATCATAAGTGGCCACAATCGTATTCCACGTCCCGTGCTTCAACTGCTCCAGGTGCGCGGCGCGGACATCGATACTCCGCCCCCCATCACCAATAAGCCGCAGCGCCGCTACACGCGCCCCGATCTCCAGTGACCAGCCACGATTCTTCTCTTTCGGGTTGGTGTGCGCGGCAATCGTGTAGCCCTGTTCGGCCTTCGGAAAGAAGAACGCGACTGCGATGCTGAAAGGCTTATCCGCATCCATCTTCGGGGCGTCTTTCACTTCCACGCCTTCATTCTTCGGGAAGTGGATCGCCTTGCGCCCGGTGATGTTGGAGTCAATCAGATCAGACGTTTTCGAGTCCTTTGCCGCCGCCAGAACATCTACCGCCAGCAACTGCGCCTTCTCTTCCAGAGGACTCTCCGCTTTCACCTTTTCGCGGCGTGACAGCCACTGCCCGAACTGGCCGTCAGCGTCCTTTGCGGCCTGCGCCAGACCTGCTCGTATCGCGGACAGCCGCGATTGCGTTTTAGCCCAGGCATCACGATCCTCGGGTTTCGGCACCACTACAACCGGCGGCGTATCGGGAACGTTGTCGTCCATTACGCGCTGCGTCGTGTTGCGGAAGAACGCACCCAGCGAATAGAAATCCTTCTGCGTCAGAGGGTCGAACTTGTGGTTGTGGCAGGTTGCACAGCCGGTGGTCAGGCCCAGGTAAACGGCACTGACAGTCTCGGCCTTGTCCTTGGCATAGATCTCGGCGTACTCGTCTTCAATCAGCCCCGCTTCGTTGGTCGTCGTTCCGCAGCGGATGAAGCCGGTGGCGATCCTCTGGTCGAGCGACGCGCCAGGCAGCAGATCACCAGCCAGTTGTTCGGTGCTGAAACGGTCATAGCTCATGTTGCGGTTGTAGGCCTGAATCACCCAGTCGCGGTATGGCCAGATCTCGCGGTAATTGTCCACGTGGATGCCGTGGGTGTCGCCATATCGCGCTGCATCCAGCCAGTAGCGGGCGCGGTTTTCGCCGAAGTGTGGCGAGGCCAGATAGCGATCAATCATGCTTTCATAGGGCAGGTTCCAGGCCCAGCGGTTCCAGCTTCGCCAGCACGAACCGGTCAATCGGATTGCGCGCCCAAAGCGTGTTCTTCACTACCGGCAACGGGGCCTTAACGGGGGCGGAATACGCCCAGTGCTCCACCCAGGGAGCGCCCTGTTCAATCCAGAGCTTCACGCGCGAAATCTGCGTGGGCGTCAGCGACTTGTGCGAGTACCGGGGCGGCATACGCCGCGCTTCGTCCGTCTCCGCAATCCTCTGGTACAGCTTGCTCTCTGCCGGTTTCCCGGACACGATGACGCCGGAGGCCAGTAGGCCGTCCTTCAGGTCGAGCCGCAACCCCGCCATCCGCGTGCCCTGGTCGGGGCCATGGCACTGGAAGCAGTTATCGGAAAGGACAGGTCGGATCTCCCTCTGGAAATCCACCTTTTGCGCCTGCAGTACACCCACTGCCGCGAGAGACAACACCAGCCAGCTTAAACGCATAAGTAGTGTTGATTTTATACCCGTTCGCCTCGCCCGCGCCAGTAGCCCGTGGCAGACGTGGCAGAAGTGCCGCTAGCCGGGACCAATCGCCCCGCAGGTTACGGCATGGCCAGTGGCGCGGAGCCGCGGCCTGCTTGTCCTCCCCGGGGAACCTCAGCACAAAACTCGACCTGCGGCGACAAAACCAGCTTTGCCGACAAGGCTGTTAGACTCTGAAAATGACCGGCCCTCTTGTGTCATCTTCCTGGCTTTTAGAGCATTTGGCGGATGGCGAACTGCTGGTTGTGGATACACGTTTCGCGCTCGGAAAACCTGATGCCGGGCGCACGGCATTTGAGGCCGGACACCTGCCTGGAGCCGTGTTTGCCGATCTGGAACGCGAGCTGAGCGCCCCGGTCCGCCCGGAAATGATTGTCGATGCCGTCGGGGTTGCGGCGCGTCCTGCATCGACGGTGCTGTTTGATTCCCGGGCCCCCGAACGCTACCGGGGCGAAGTGGAGCCCCTCGACTGGAAAGCAGGCCACATTCCCGGTGCCATCAATATCAACTGGTCGGACGGCCTGCGAGAGGGACGCTGGAAACCCGCAGAAGAGCAGAAGGATCGTTTCCCGGCAGCTGCCACCACAATCGTCTACTGCGGCAGTGGAGTCAGTGCGGCGGCCAATCTTCTGGCCATGGAACTCGCCGGCGTCGAAAACGTGAAGCTTTACCCCGGTAGCTGGTCCGACTGGATCAGTGATCCCGGTCGCCCAATCGAAACTTCACTTCCGGACTAACTTTACTTCCGGACTAGCGGACGGGGCGCAATCGCAGCCAAAGCTTCCATCTGCGCCTTCGACAAAGCGCGGTTGAAGACGGCGACGCCGCCGATATAGCCCGTAAATCCCACCCCGCGCGACATGTGGATCACGCGCCCGATCGTGAACGGCCCGCCCTCGGCAGCTGTGGGTGGCGTGTACAGATCATGCGGGAACCAGAACGGATTCGATCGCAGTGCCACCAGTTCCCGGCTCACCACCTGCCCTCCCCGTAAGGTAACGCGGACCCTCGTGAACTCGAACTCCTGCAACTCCATCCGCTCATCACCCTTCGACGACAGCAGAGTTGTTGAGATCGGCTTGCCTTCGGGCGGCTGATAAAACTGGCTTACCGGGAAATCGGGGTCTTCGCCGACCTGCACGCCCGGTTCCCGCCGCCACTCGGCCTGCATCCATCCGTTGTAAGGCCACTTGAAGAACGGGTGTGTGGGCAGATTGTCCACCCACATGTCGGTCGCCTTGCCATCGAGGTAAGCCGTCACCGTGTTCTTCTGGTTGTCAAACACCATACCCATCAGACTCCAGTACTTGTCCAGGTCTTCATTGGAGGTCCCCACCGGCGCGGTTGGAATCAACTCGGGCGTCACGGCCAGATTGCGCGCATACTTGTCCCCGAACGACGGTCCGCCATTTTCGGAAACATGGACGGCCGATGCGCCGTTGTTTGCCGCCAGACCCGCGAAAAGCGAATACTGTCGTCGGCCACGCTCGACCTTTTGGACCGGTCCGGCCTCACTCTTCAAATCCGTACCTTCATGCCAGATTCCGGCAATGGCATGATTTCCACCTTCGCGGATCACCCATGCCAGCATCGACACCGATTGTCCCGGACCCTTCACGTCCAGCCCCGAGCCCTGAACCCTGAACCCGATCCCGGGGAATCAGCAGGACCGGCCGAAGGTCCTTATCCGTTTCCTGCCGAAGCCGAATCGCCTCGCCAAACGGACCCCGTCCCAGTAAGGGGAAGTCGTCGTAAGTCGCCAACCGACCCTCGCCCCAGTAATCCCGGACGTAATTGACGGCATCCAGCCGGAAATCATGGCGATCGCCCTTTGCCTGCCAGGCGGCAAACCTTCCCCCATCGCGCTTCACAAAATCCCAAAGCGCAACGAAGCCAGGAATCTTCCGGACCGCATCCACACGTTGCTGGTAGCCGGGTGACTGCGCCGACAGGGTCAACGCAGCCACCAGCAACCCGGGAACGAGGTTTTTCACAAGCAGCCTACTTTGCCGCGGCAGCCTTCTTGAAGTCGCCCGCCTTCACGATGCTCATCTGGGTAACATCCAGAGTCCGGCGCATGGCAGCCACAATATCTTCGGGCTTCAGCGCTTTCACTTTGGCCTCCAGTTGTTCGTCGTACGCCAGCGTCCGGCCATCGTAATCCCGTGATACCAGGACGCCGGACAGCGACCGATCTTCCGCCCGCTGCAGCACGCGGCTTTGCAGCCAGCCATCGCGGTCCGCATCCAGTTCCTTCTGGGTGAAGCCGTCTTTCAGGGCCTTCTCCAGCTCTTCCTTAAATGCCGCTTCCACCTTCGACACATTGGCGGGATTGGCGATTGCAAATACCTGGAACTGGCCGTCCTTCTCGTCCGCCTTGGCAGAGAGCCCGGAACTGACGCCGTAGCTCAGGCCGTCCTTCACACGAATTCTGGCAGCCAAACGGGAATTCAGGAACCCGCCACCCATCATGTAATTCCCCAGTATCAGGGCCGGATAATCGGCATCATTGCTGCTCAGGGCCAGACGCTGCCCCGCGAAAAACACCGCATTCGCCTTGTCGGGAGTTTCCAGCGACAGATTCACCGCCGCAGGCTTGGCAGGGCCATTCTTCAGCCGTTCGTACTTCGCCGGACTCTTCCAGTTGCTGAACAATTCCGCCAGAACCTTCTTCACTTCGGCTTCGTCGAAATCGCCTACCACCGCGATCTCGCCGTTCGAGGCGCCGTAGAAATTCTTATAGAACGCCCGGGCCTCTTCCAACTTCACCGCCTGCAGGGCTTCAATCTGCTCGTCCACCGACATAGTGCCGCGAACGTCACCCTTCTGGTACGGATACAGCGCCCGCTGCAACTGAATCGGGGCAATCGACTGCGGTTCGCTCTTACCCGCTTCCAGACCCGTGACACGTGCCTTCCGAATCTGTTCAAACTCCGTCTCCGGAATCGTGGCTTCCTTCAGGATCTCGCCCGCCAGACGCAGCACGGCCGGCAGATTCTCCCGCGTCGTTTCGATCGACGCGCTTGCGCCCGCCGCATTGCCGCCCACGTTCATCTGCGCCTTGAGCCGACTCAGTTCATCCTGAATCTGCTGCCGGTTGTGCTTCGCGGTACCGCGCATCAGCGCCGAACCCGCCATGGCACCCGCCATGTCCTTATCCTTCAAGCCTGCCAGGTCCCCAAAATGTAGCTGAATCACGGCATTCACGTTGGCCCCGCGGGTCTTCTTCGTCAGGAGCGAGACCTTCATGCCCGGCGTGATTGCATATCTTTGGGTCCGGGCTTCGATGTTCTTCGGCGAAGGGTCAAATACTTCACCGGCGGCCATCACGGCTTCGCCCTTGTAATCTTTCAGAACTGTGGCCACGTCCGTCTTTTCGGGGATCTCCGAGCGATCCGGCTTGGCATCCGGGTAGAACTCACCCAGCGTGCGGTTGGAGTCCTTCAGATAAGCAGCAGCCACACGTTGCACGTCCTGCGGCGTCACCTTGCGGAGGTTGTCGCGCTCGCGGAACAGCAAGCGCCAGTCGCCTTTGCCGATGTAGTCGCTCAGCGTCAGCCCCAGACCTTCCGAATTCCGCAGGACCTGCTCCATCTGCTGCGTCAGCTTGGCCTGCGCCCGGTCCACTTCTTCCTTGCTTGGCGGCTCTTTCACGACGCCTGCAATCGTATCCAGCAGGATCTTGCGCGCATCGGCCATCGAGTCCGATTTGCCCAGAACGGCGGCAAACAACAGTAACCCCGGCTCAGCCAGTTCCAAAGGCTGGCCAAAAACTGTAGACGCTTTCTTGTTGTCTACCAATGCCTTGTACAGTCGCCCCGAGGGATTTTCACCGAGGACCGAAGCCAGCACGTCCAGCGCGACGATATCGGTATTGGCCCCGTCCGGCATGTGGTACATCGCCATCAGAATCTGCTGGTCACTCACCCGGCGGACTACCGTCGTTCGTTCGCCATCCTGCACCGGTTCCACCGTGTAAGTCGGGATCAGCTTGCGGGTGGGCTTCGCGATCCCGGCGAAGTAGCCGTTCACCAGTTCCAGCAGCTTGGGTTCATCTACCTTTCCCGCAACTGTCAGCACCGCGTTGTCCGGCTGGTAGTACTTGCGGTAGAACTCCTGCAGCTTCTCAATCGGTACTCGTTCCACGTCGCTCTTGTTGCCGATCACCGGACGCCCGTAGCTGTGAGTGGTGTAGGCCGCAGCCATCGCCCTCTGCAGTGTCACCCGCATGGGGCTGTTCTCACTCATCTCGAACTCGTTCCGCACAACGGTGAATTCTTTGTCCAGATCTTCCTTCTTGATGAAGGAGTTCACCATCCGGTCCGCTTCGAGGTCCAGAGCCCACTTCAGGTTCTCGTCGGTCGCCTGAAAGGTTTCGAAGTAGTTGGTGCGATCCCACGAGGTTGTCCCGTTCGGGCGCGCGCCGTGTTCGGTCAATTCCTGCGGGATATTCGTGTGCTTCGGGCTGCCCTTGAACACCATGTGCTCCAGGAGATGTGCCATGCCGCCCTCGCCGGTACCTTCGTGCCGTGACCCCACGATGTAGGTCATATTCACCGTGATGGTGGGCTTCGACGTATCCGGAAACACCAGGACCCGTAAGCCGTTTTCCAGTTCGTACTCTGTGATACCTTCTACAGAGGTCACCTTCGACATGCCTTTCGGCAGAGCCTGCGCGGCGGCCGGAAGTGTGGTGCACAGGGCAGCGGCAAGCAATGTTGCGGCAATAGACAGACGTTTCATTAGGCGAAATCTCCCCAAGAAATTATAGCGGTTCAGATGTCTAACGATGTTTCACAGGTTGTGTGCCCCCGAGGGGCCTGGGTGTTGAGCCGTCTTCTGCCATCGGGTGGTGATCCGGCTGCGCTCAGCCGCTCCGGTTACCCTGTTGCATTTATCCGGCCCTTTGTCACCGCCCGTGCGGAGCAATAGCGGCGCTCAGAGCTTCCGGTACAGAATGTTCTTGTACTGGATCTTGAACGGGGGCCCCACGTGCATCTGGAAGCCCAGCAGGCCCTCGGCGACGAAGTTCTTCGTGTCTTCGTCAATCACCGCACTCACGAGTTGTCCGTTCAGAATCTGCAGCATCACCGGACCCCTCGCAATGATGTGGTACTGATTCCAACCCTGCACGTTCATCAGGCCCCGCAGCAGTTTCGGGTCACCCAGCGTCGCCAGCGTCATGTACTTCGGGCCATCGGTGATCCGGTTAATCTCGCCGCGCCGCGCCAGTACCACGTGGCCCGGCTTCCGCCCGCGTTCTTCATGCAGGTTACCGGTAAAGCCATTGCTGATATCCATATCAGCCTGATAGCCCTTCAGGACCCACTTGCCCAGTTCCGGCATCTCGACACTGCGGTATTGAATGCCGCTGTTGGTGCCGCTCAGGCGAAAATCGATCTTAAGTTCGAAGTCCTTTACCTTGCCGCCGCGCCAGATCAGGAAATTGTTCATTTTGACTACCTTTTCGGGGGTAGTCTCGCCGACAATCTCACCATTTTCCACGCGCCAGAAGGTGGGGTCGCCATCCCACCCATTCATCGTCTTGCCGTCGAAAATCGGCACGAACCCGGCGTTGTCGTCCGCTTCATACTTGTCGGCATAAACACCACCGCCGCGGCCTCCGCCCGGAGGCCCCGCAGGCGCCTGAGCCAGTGCAACTGCAAGCGGAACAGCCAGCAGCGCAACGCGCCGCACGGTAACAAAAGATCGGGTGAACATAGCAGTATGGATTGTATCGCTATCCTGCACCGGACATGGCTCTAAGTCTTTTGCGCAGCTGAAGTCCCGGCCGTGATGGCCCTGATTTCCGCCATTATGTTTTCGGGCTCAAAAACATCCTTCCAGTTCGGCTGAAACAGCTTCTTCTTGCCACGCTCAATCGCCATCAAGGCCCCGTCCGAGAACGGTGACCCAATATAGCCGAACAGGATGCCAATGTTGACTTTCATATGGCCCAGAATGAACTCGCGGGCAGCTTCCGCCGGAACGCCACGCTTCACCGCTTCATCAATGGCTTCGCGCATCACCGTCATGCAGGTGGCAGCCACGGTCTCCGACAACGCAGGCTCCAGAATCGCCATTTGCTCCACCGTCACCCGATAAGCGTTCATCACCGGCGCGAACATCTGCCGGGCCAGAGCCTCGCCATTGGCATAGTCCGCTTCGCTGCCCTGCATCAGCGCGCACACGATATGCTGTTTCGCCTTGATCGCACCGAAGAAATCCAGTTGCGCATCCCGCTCCGTTTCGTCGTGAATCACGGGCGGATGGCAGGGGTGGGTGATGAAGTACGCGATGTCTTCACGCTTTGGCAGCTCACCGCCGTGCGGCGCGGCAGGGTCCAGACAGATCACCATCGCCCCGGGTTTGAATGAGGGCACAAGCGTCGGCGCCACTTTCCCGATGAGCGAATCCGGCAGAGCCAGAATCGCGACATCAGCTGCTGCAACCGCTTCTTCCTGGGACGTAACCGCCAGGCCCCTGGAAGCCAGTCTTTCAATGCCCGCAGGACTCACTTCCACATACAAAACCGTATGTGCCGAACCCCGGAAGTTGTCCGTAATGCGGCAGCCCATCTTGCCGCCTGCCCCAAAGATTGCGATTGTCTGCGCCACTGTCCCGTCCTCACCTGCCCGGCTATGCCCGACTGGTGTGTTGAGTATATCAGTTGGGTCTGCCCTGCCGAACCTCCCCAAACAGAGCTTGGCCCCCCACCTGGCCGCCCTTGAACAGGATCTCCAGCCCGTCCGCCGCTGTATTGTCAGACCATACCCGGCACAGCGGCGAACCCGCTGCGAAGGGCCGCACCATGGTCAGCGCCTTGATTCCCAGCGCCTGGCCCACTCTCCCCGAGGTATCCCCGCCAGCAACCACCATGCGACGGATCCCGCTCCGACGCAATAACTCTGTCGCCAGAGCCCCCAGACGTATCCCCAGCTGTTTTCCGAAGTCCACATCTGTGTTGCCGATGATCGCGTCCTGGGGTCCCGCTGCCGTATACACAACAGGACTGCCGCCCCGAGCCAGAATCGCTTCCGCCGTACGCAGGGCGCGCGCCCACTCCGCCTCGCCCGAAACAAGCAGCTGCGGATTGAGGGGCAGGCCCTCGAAGCCATTCTGTTGCGCCCACTCGATCTGCTTACCCGTGCCGGGTGAACAACTTCCGGATACGACCAGCAGGCGGGCTTCCGGTCCTGCGTCCGGAAATTGCGGAGCCGCAGGTAACAGACCCTGCGCTTTCCACCACGCCAGCAGCGCATATTCCACGCCCGACGAGCCAGCTACAAACGTGGTGCCCTCGCCTCTCGACTCCCAGATAGCTCTTCCGCTTTCCGCCAGGCTGGCTGCGTCCAGAGTGTCGAACAGGACGATACGTGCGCCTTGCCGGCAAGCCTCCTGAAAGCCCTCCAGCCCTCGACCCGCCTGCAGCGCCAGAATATCGACCAGCTCAACCGGGAGTGACGTTTGCCCGGCCAGATGAAGGCGCAGGTCCGCTTCATGCATAGGGGTTACCGGGTGGCGCGACATGGTGGGATGCCGGTCCAGCCGGAAGTTCACACCGTTTACGGTGGCGAAGAGATTGCCGAAGGTAACGTACCGTTTCAGGGCGGGAGCTCCCACCACCATCGGCACCACGGTCGTGCCCATCGTCGCCCCGCCCAGTTCCACCGCGCGCCCAATACTGCCCCGGGTGGGAGAGCTATCGAACGTGGAGCATGTTTTGTAGTGGCAGATGGGCGCGCCCAGATCTCTAAGTGTTGAAAATGCTGCGGGCAGGTTGTCATCCATCCACTCCGGGGACTCGCTGCGACTGGTTCCCGCCAGACCTACCGCGCGGCACTCGGGGAACCGAGCCAGGTCGCTGCCCGTGGGCGGGGCGAGAAACAGGACAGAGGGCACGCCGTGGACGCTGAGCGCTTCCATCACGTCCGTTGAGCCGGAAAAATCGTCGCCGTAGAACGTGAGTAACAAGTTGCGGGAGGCCATCAGGCGTATTTCTCCAGGGCTTGCCGCAGTTCCGGATGCACTTTCGCGTGCTCATCCAGGTCGATCCCGGCCATCGCCGCTTCCCATGCCTGGCGCATCGCCCGCACCCCTGAGGCGACACCTCCAGGATGCGCCACCAGCCCCCCTCCTGCCGCGTAAATCAGATCGGGGGACCCCAGGCCTTTCCAGGTGGCCGGAACCTGCCGGACCGTCTGGCCCGATGAGAAGACCGGCATCACTTCGCAACCCCTGCCTTCCCCCGCAAACATGGGCGTCGCGCACTCTCTGGCTGACCGCAGCACCGAGTCGTCCGCTTCGCAAAACTTGTTTTTCAAACCGTTCACGTGCATATGATCGGCACCGGCCAGTCTCCATAGTTTCTGGTAGGCCACGTAGCTCATGCCAATATGGGGCGACCTCTGGAATAAGCCCCAGCCATTTCTGTGGGCGTGAATGGGCAGGCTGCAATGTCGCCGCAGATAGCTGAAGGCGGGTAGGCCAACGCTGTTGAGGCTGACCATGACACAGGTGCCGCCGAGACTGGCCACCAGATCGTGCCGTTCCAGCATTTGGTCAATCTCGCCCGTGATATTGAAGGCAAACATCGGTTGCTTGCCGGTCCGATCCGCGAATCGTTGAATCACTTCCATGACGGCGGTGGCGCGTTCCGCAAACGGGCAGTCGGGGCCATCGGCCTGCAGTTCGTCGTCCTTGATGAAATCGATGCCGCCGTCAACCAACTGCTGCGTCAGCGTCGCTGTCTGCGCCGGGGAGAGTCCGACGCTGGGTTTTACGATTGTGCCGATCAGCGGACGTCCTTCGACGCCCGTGAGCCGTCGCGTGCCCGCCACGCCAAATTGTGGGCCTGGATAGGCATCCCGAAATGCCTCCGGCAGGGTAATATCCAGCAGGCGCAGGGCAGAGAACTGCTGTAGTTCGAACAGATTTCCGGCCACTGTTGCCATCAGGTTGGGCAAACTCGGGCCCAAATTACCCAGGGGCCACGAGATGAGCGTCTCTGCCCGGCGCCAGGTTGGAGCTCTCTCCGCTTTCGGCGCGGACGCTCCAGGCAGGGATGGCTGCGCCGCTGAGCCCGTCTCGCGGATGGCCTCAATTCTGGCACCACTTCTCTCTTTGAGCTCCAGGGTTTCGCCCGGAACCTGCAAAAATGTGCCGCTGGATTGCTCTCCCGCCATGATGGCGATGGCGTCGGCCAGGGGATGTGCGGTTTCTACTTCGTAGCTCGCGTAGATTCGGTCAGGGGAGATTAGCTGCATATCGGCCTACTCATCATGCCAGAGTAGACCACGGTCGGTGGCCAACGATAGTAAACTGGGAGGAATGAGCGAGAGTGAGCCCATCGTCCGTCGCAAGCTGGCCGATGAAGTTAAAGATCGACTGCGGGCAATGATTCGCGGCGGCGAGATTCAACCCGGTGATCGGCTGCCCTCCGAGCGCGACCTGATGACCCGCTTTGGCGTCGGCAGGCCCGCGATTCGGGAAGCGCTCCAGTCGCTGGGCTCATCCGGCCTGATCGAGATCAACCATGGCGAAAGAGCCCGTGTCATCGTCCCCAATACCCGGGACATGTTCTCCAGGCTTGGGGAAACCATGTCGCATCTCCTGCAGACCTCTCCGGCAATCCTGGAGGATCTGAAGGAAGCGCGGATTCTCTTCGAGGTCGGCATGACCCGCATCGCGGCGCAGACGGCTAAACCGACTGATATAGAAAACCTCGAAAGTGCCCTCGACAGGCAGCGCCGGGCGATGCACGACGTTCCTGAGTTCGTCCGCTGCGATATGGCCTTCCACGCGGCCATCGCCGCCATCAGTGGCAACCGCGTTATCACCCTCCTCAGCGAAGCTATGCTCGACTGGCTGTTTGAGTTTCGCCGGGAGTTGCTCCGCCTCCCTGGCTCGGAACTCATAACTCTCGCCGAGCATGAGCGCCTGGTTTCCGCCATTTCCGCCCATGACGAAGAGGCCGCTGAACGAGCGATGACTGAGCACCTCAACCGCTCCAGCGAGAGGTATCGAATCCTCGAAGCCGCAGCCCTGAAGTCAACGTAGCCAGCTCCCGCGCGGTAACTGGTATGATGATCATGCCTATGCGCTGCGCATTCCTCATCCCCCTCTCCCTGTTCCTCTCCGGACTTTCGCTGTTTGCCCAGCCCGCTACCCGGTCGCTCGAAACGCTCAAGGTCAGTCAAAATCACCGTTTCCTCGAAACTGCCAGTGGAAAGCCCTTTTTCTATCTGGGCGACACTGCCTGGGAATTGTTCCACCGCCTCAATCGCGAGGAGGCGACCAGGTACCTGGAAAACCGCGCCGCCAGAAGTTTTAACGTCATCCAGGCGGTCGCGCTCGCTGAACTCGACGGTCTGAACGACCCCAACGCTTACGGCCATCGCCCTCTGCTGAATAACGATCCGTTGCATCCCGACGTCAAGGATGGCCCCAATAATGACTATTGGGACCACGTGGATTTCATCGTCAACAAGGCCAATTCTCTGGGGCTCTACATTGGCTTTCTTCCCACCTGGGGTGACAAATGGAACAAGAAAGGCGGTGCCGGTCCCGAAGTCTTCACCCCGGACAATGCCGCAGCTTACGGAGAGTGGCTGGCCACGCGCTACCGTGGTGCCAGCCTTATCTGGATCCTCGGCGGCGACCGCGCCGTATCGTTACCTGTCCATATCGAGATTTTGCGCGCCATGGCGAAAGGTCTGCGGAAGGGCGACGCCGGCGCGCATCTCATCACCCTGCACCCGAACGGCGGGGCCGGTTCCGCCGAGAACTTCCATGCCGAAGCCTGGCTCGATTTCAACATGCGCCAGAATGGCCACGTTGCCGAGTTCACCGGCCGTTACGACAAAACTGCCCTCGACTACAACCGCCTGCCTGTCAAACCGGTCATCGACTCGGAACCCATCTACGAAGACCACCCCGTCTCCTTCCGTGCTGACGAACTCGGGCATTCCATCGCTGCAGATGTCCGCCGTCCCCTCTATTGGGACCTGTTCGCCGGCGCCTTTGGCCACACCTACGGAAATCACGCCGTCTGGCAGATGTGGAATCCGTACAAGAAGCCCATCAACAACCCTCTCATGCCGTGGAGCCAGGCTATCGACCAACCTGGTGCCGCACAAATGCAGTACGCCCGGAAGCTTCTCGAATCACGCCCGTTTTTCACTCGTATCCCCGACGATTCCGTCATCGTCACCGACCGCGTCCCCACTTCCGTTCCAGGTACCGGACGCTATCACTTCACCGCGACCCGCGATGAAGCCGGCACCTGGGCCATGGTCTACGCTCCCGTCGGACGGAAGTTCAGCGTCAAGACCAGCAAACTCACCGGCGCCCGCATCGTCGCCTGGTGGTTCAATCCCCGCAACGGTCAGGCTACCCGCATAGCTGAGTTCGCCAACGACCGTGCCGACCGCGAATTTGCGCCCCCCGACGCCGGGGAAATGCTGGATTGGGTCCTCGTGCTTGACGATGCCGCGAAGAACTATGGAGTCCCGGGTAAGTAGCGGCCCAGCGCCAGGTGCGCTCATCACACCAGTTGTGATAGCTTAACTTCCAATGACCTGCCGAACCCTTCCTCGTATCTTGTCGTCCTGCGCGTTGTTTCTTGCCGGTTGCGCGGCCCCGGCCCCCGAAGTCAAGAAAGCAGAAGCGCCACCACCTCTGCCCAATGTGGAAGCGGAA
>RGPS01000410.1 GCA_010084195.1 Terriglobia bacterium | reverse complement strand
GCCATCCGGTCCAGGTGGCACGCGCGCTCGTTGGCCCGGATCTCTGACAGCGAAGCCTTCCTCAGGCCGCAGCCTGCCTGGTTCCACGACCGGTTTTCAGGCTTTGACGCGGCGCCGACGAGGCCCCGTGTGTTGTTCGTTTCACCCTACCCTGTCTGCCCACCGACCCACGGCGGGGGCGTCTTCATGAACTTCGCGATTCGCGAACTGTCACGCCATGTGGAACTGCACGCCATCATTCTGCTCGACCTGGAAACGGAGTTGGCCGCCCACGACGAGATCCGGCCGTTCTGCGCGTCAATGGAGTTCGTAGTGCGCCGGAACGATAAGGATCCGCATCTGGCGTCGATCGTCCCCCATGCCGTACATGAGTTCCACACCGAGCAGATTGACTGGCTCATTCAGCGGCAGATCCTGTTGCACGGGATCGACATGGTGCAACTGGAATACACCGCGCTCGGCCAGTACGGTCGACAGTTCCGGAATATCGGTTGCGCGTTGTTCGAGCATGACGTGTATTTCCAGTCCATTGGCCGGGCCTTGCCGTTCATGCGCAGTCCGGTAGAGAAACTGAAAGCTCGCTTTGAGTACCTGAGGGCAATCCGCTACGAATTACGGCTTCTGCCCCATTTCGACCACATTCAGGTCTGCACGAAAGAGAACCGTGAGTATCTGGAAAGTTTTCTGCCGCAGCTTCGGGGCCGGATAGAAGACGGCTTGCGAGCCGGTATCGATACGCCCCGCTATCCGTATCCCGGAGGCCCCAGGAAGCCGCTCACTATTCTCTTCCTGGGCAGCTTCCGGCATACGCCGAATCAGGTAGCCATCGACTGGTTTACGCGCGAAGTGCTGCCCCGGATCACGACACGAGTCCCGGGGGCCAGACTCCTGCTGGCGGGGTCGGATCCGCCACCACGGCACGCCTTTCCTCGCGATGGGCATGGTATCGAACTGCTTGGCTTCGTCGAGGATATTCAGCCGCTGTTCGACCAGTGCGCGCTGTTCGTATGCCCGATTCGGAGTGGTTCCGGGGTTCGGGTGAAGCTGCTGGAGGCCTTCGCCAGTGGGATTCCGGTGGTGTCTACCAGGCTGGGAGCGGAAGGTCTGGCCCGGGAGGACGGTGATTTCTGCGCTCTGGCAGATGACCCGGCCGAGTTCGCGGAAAAGGTGATCGCGCTGCTGGAAGACCCGGCGGCCGCAGCGGCGATGGCGGTCAGAGCGCGCGCCGAGGTGGAGAACCATTGGGACATGCAGACCATCATCGGCAAGCTGGCGGACCGCTATCAGCGTATTCTGACAGAAAAGCGCACGGCGGCAAAAGATTTGGGAACCAATTGACTGCTGCGGCGGCAATAGCCGTTAGAAGGAACATTCACTGATGAAACACATCGCACTGCTAATCGCCTGCATGCTGCCTGTTGGCGCCCTTGCCGTTGAGCCGAAGAAGACTTTTGAGGTGGCTTCCGTAAAGCCCTCTGCCCCTCCGGGTGGCACGGCCACTATGGTTCGGATCATGATGGGAAGCCGGTTCGGCCCCGGCACTGCGGACCCCACCCGCTGGGCCTGCGATAACTGCCCTCTGAGCATGTTGCTGACACAAGCCTACAACCTGAAGCGCTTCCAGATTACCGGCCCGGCGGGCACGTGTGGCCGAGGGCGCCACCAAAGATGACCTCAAACTGATGATCCGGAGCCTGCTGGAAGAGCGTTTTGGGCTGAAGGCTCGGCTGGAGGCGAAAGAAATGCAGGTGTTTGATCTGGTGGTTGCGAAGCCGGGCAAGCTGAAGGAATCCACGACGACGCCTGCCGACCCGACGAAACCCGTCACGCTCGGTGGAGGCCCAGGAGGGCCCGGAGGCCCGATGCAGATGAAGCTGGGCTCGGATGGCTTCCCGGACCTGCCAAAGGACCGCACGATGACCATGGTGATGAATGGCAATGCCCGGCACCAGGCGGTGGCCGAGGATATGACGCAGTTCGTGACGTTCCTGTCGAGCCAGCTGGATAAGCCCGTTACCGACTCTACCGGCCTGACCGCGAAGTACGACTACACCCTGACTTATGCGGCCATCGCCGGGCCGGTAATCTGGAAGCGCTTCAGGTTGTAGGCTTGTGTCAGCAACATGCTCAGAGGGCAGTTATCGCAGGCCCAGCGGGTGGGGTCCGCAGT
>RGPS01000409.1 GCA_010084195.1 Terriglobia bacterium | reverse complement strand
GCGGGCGTGGTGCCATCGGATGTGTCGACTCCGGCGAGGACCGGCGAAACGATACACAGGGTGTTGCGGGGCGAGAGCGGCGGGGTTTTGTTTGCGTATGACCTGGTGATGAAGAGGACGGCGGACAAGAAGGCGTACATGCTGCTGTTGTCTCCGGCTACAGGTGGCGGGCCGACTTTCGCGAAGAAGCGGGAGGTTTTGGCGAACGCGGATGAGGATCTGGTGCGCGTGGAATTGATGCGGCAGCCGGAGACTCACGAGAAGATTGTGGATATTTATCGGCTGATGGCGGGCCAGGAAGTGACGCAGGAGTTGCGCAGCATGAGCCTGATGGAGATGCATAATGCAGTGTTCCGCTGGTTTCACGGTAAGTAGGTACGTCGGGTGACTGTTCCGGGTTGAGACCGGCAGGGTGTTTCCTGGCGGAACAGCGGAACAGGACGATGTCTCGATCTTGGCTGTAAGTTATTGAAAATGCGAGCGCGGCAAGTGGACTTTTGGATGCCTTACGAAAGGGCATGAGAACACTTGATGCACTTGTTGCGTTTGCGCTTCTGGCTGGTTCGGCCCAGGCCTCCCACATTTCACTGGCAGAGTCCCCCAGGGGACGAGATGCAAAGGGGGTGGAGAGTCGAGAGTTGAGCGCCTGGTCACAATTCGGGGAGGGCGGGGACTCCGGAAGGGACGGGGTCTTTTCGAAGGATGCTGTTTCGGTTGACTATGGCCTGGACTTGAGTTTTCGGTACTCGATGGGAGACGAGAAGGACGGGTTTTCATTTCTGGTTCTGGACGCGAAGAGATCGGCGGAGACGGGACGGCAGGAAGCTATCCTGGGCCTGGAGTTTACGAGGGATTTCGGTGGGAGCGGCAAGAACGGTGAGGATCGGTGGTCGCGGGATGTGATTTCCCTGCGAGGTCCGGGGAATGGGACCGAGAAGGAGCTGACGGAGTTTGGGTTCGCGAATTACGGTCTGATTGCGACGACGGGGGATTTTGAGGCCGCTTCGATGCGGGGTGATGAGGGCTGGAAGAAGCTGTTGGAGCGGAAATCCGGAGAGAGCCGGGACACGGAAGTGATGGTGGACACGACGCAACTGCGGGACGGGCGGCTTCCGGTGACGGTGTGGATGGCGGGTGAGGATGGGGAACGAGTGGTGGTGGCGAAGTATGACGCTTTCAAGGAAGTGAGCGAATACTACGGTGGGGCGGACAAGATCCCCAGTGAGATGAACATTGGGTTTTCGGGGTCAACCGGGGGCGCTGGGAACTTCGCGAAGTCGAGTTTCACTTTGGCAGAGGCTGGGACGGCGACGCCGGAGCCGTCGACACTGGTGCTGGGGATGGGTGGCGTGATGGTGGCTTTGGGCGTTGGACTTCGGCGGCGGAGACGTTAGCCAGCTCAGGGGTTATTGCAGTTCGGCCAGAGCTTTTTGGGCCTTTTGGCTGGCAGGGTTCAGTTCTAACAGGCGTTCTATTACGGCCCGGGCGGCATCTGCCCGGGCCGATGCTGCGTATAGTGCGGCAAGGTTGAGATAAAACGCTTCTTCGCGAGGGGCGACTTCGAGGCCGTAGCGATAGGCGGCGATGGCGTCGTCGATTTGTCCGGCTCGTCGGAAGAGGGCTGCGAGGTTGTTGATGGCGGGGGCGTAGTCGCGGCGGGCGGTGATTGATTGCTGGAAGAAGCGTTTGGCTTCGGGGTCGCGGGCCTGGCGGGCGAGGAGTTCGCCCATCTGGTTGGCTGCAGCAGGATCTTTGGGGTCGGCTTCGAGGGCACGGCGGAAGAGGGCTTCGGCTTCGTTGGGGCGACCGAGGGCGGCCTGAGCCTGACCGGCGTTGACGAGAGCGGTCGTGAGAGACGGGTTGAGAGTAAGAGCCTTTTGAAAGTGCTGAAGGGATTGAGGGATGTTGGCTTCTGCGACGGCCACGGCTCCGAGGGCGTTCCAGGCTTCGGCCGATTTGGGGTCGAGCTGGAGGCCTTGTTCCAGGTGGCGGCGGGCTTCGGGGTTTCGTCCGGCGGCGAGATGGATCTTGCCGATGGCGATGAGGGTTCGGGCGTTGTCCTGGGGGGCCAGCTGCAGATAGCGGAGCGCTGCATCGGGGTGCCCGGCGGCGTAGAAGGCGGCGCCGAGGGCGGCGTAGTTGCGGGTGGGTTGGGTGACGTAGCGGCCTGGGAAGGGAAGGGCGGGCGC
>RGPS01000408.1 GCA_010084195.1 Terriglobia bacterium | reverse complement strand
GCGCCAACCCGAGGGCGGCTCTGACCGCCAAGTCGCGGTTCGCATTGGGTTTCAACCAGTTTGGAACCGGGCGATCCTCCTGCTTCGGTGGCAGATATCGGTGCGTCGTTGCTGGAGACTTTCGTCCACGGTTCGAATACAGATCTTCAACCACGCTGACAGCCTGAAGCAGCAAACTCTTGATGGGCGAGGAGCTCATTCCATTTTACGCGCAGCTTGCTGCCGACCGATCCCAGCTCTCACGCGGCCCTATCATCACAATCACTCTTTCTCAAAGCCGTGGCTGGTGAACTTCAGTGTTCGACAGTTCTCGTTCACCGTCCGAACGGTGCTGTCAGGAACCCCGGCTGGCACTGAGGCCTGAATCTCCACGGTCACCTTGACCACCGAGCCCGGAAGGCTCGCGAGATGTTGAATTACTTCCTTTGCCAGCGCATCCACATCCCGGCTGATGCGAGCGGAGTCCACTTGGACATTGCCGAAGAAATGGTTCGGCTTCTCCCCGCCAGACGCGGCGGAATGTCCGGCAACACTGCTTGCTGCTGACTGTTTTATGGAGGACGGAACCGAGCTGTTTCCGGTAGGAGATGCAGGCGGAACCGAAGGCGGATTCGCCGCCGCATCTTCTGCCTCCTGTTTATGCGCAACCTCCGCCTTCACCAACAGTCCTGGCGCGTCAGCAAACACAGCCACAATCTTGCCGGTTCGCAGCCCCATGTAGCGCCCAGTCTTCTCGTCAAGACTCTCCGCGAAGGCGAAGGTTTCCGTCCGCCAAGTGGTCGAGGCGATGCCTTCGCGGATTGCGGCTGCCAGGACTTCTGGATCACGCAGCCGCTGGAGATACAGGTAGCTGGCGTAATCTTCGGCCAACTGCTTGATAGTGACATGGTTGCCACGCCAGAGCGGAATCTTGTCGAGTTCCAGACGCAGTGACGTTGGATGGAACAAGGGGATGAATTGCCCGTCGTTCTTGAGTTTCTTGGCGGCACGGACAGCTAGCGGATCGTTGCCGCTGACTCGGGAGAGCTGCCATTCGAGTGCGTTTTGAGCACCGCTTTGCATGGGTGCCAGCAGCCACTGGAACGTCTCGAAGATGCGGCTTTGCGAAGTTTTGTCCCAGTTTCCTCGCTGTGTGTTCGCTTGCCGGGTTTGGAATGGGTCCAGATTGAGTTGCGTCGCCTCCTCGCAGATCGACTTCCAAGCGAGAAAGCAGCGCGTTGCGGCTTCCAACTCGTCCAGCCGGCTGCGGTCTGCCGCCAGAAAAACCAGCGTATTACGGTAGATGCGCGGACTGGTCCCCCGCTTATCGAGAATCTCAGCGGCGGACTGCACTGCCAGATTGGTTCCCTCCTTGGCAAATGGCTTGTCCACATTGAGCACCACCAACCGGGCTTCTAATTCGTCCGGCACATCCGCCGAGGTGTTGGGGAACGGATGAACCTTGGCAAACTCCCCCCGATTCCGGATATCCTCCTTCACTCGTCGTTGGATTTCCTCCGCGACCTTTTCCGGTTCCCGCTTCAGCTGTTCCGCCCGGTCGTCAGCCAGTTTGGTGACGGTAGGTTGAGTGGCATACCAGTATCGAGCGTTGTCCTGATAGAGATACGTCGCCGACTGGGCAAGGTAGCGCAACGCGTCCCCAAACACGGCAGGAGCCTCACCAGGTTGCACGCACCCAAGCTTGATGCGCCGGTCTTCCTCGCCCCGGTTCGCAGCACCCGGAGTGGGGGCGGAGCCAAGGAACAGCGTTCGCGCCACCCGGAGGCATGCTTGATAACGCCCTAAGTTGGGCCGTTCACCGTCCAGCTTGCGTGGCAAAGATCCCAGCCCGTCCACGTCCCGCTCGATTACCGTCTCCCATCCACCCGGCAAATATCCAGTGAGTTGCGAAACGATGCCCGGATCATCCAACGGAATGCTCGCTGGCAGGATCAACGGAGCCTTGTCGTTGTCGGCCCACAGGCGGTGGATCACCGAGGCCATCAGGCGCAGCACACCGCGCGTCCGCTGAAATTTCACCAGCCCGGACCAGTCCTGATACAGCCGCGCGAACACCTCGGGATGAATCGGGTATGCCGCTTTCAGCTTTCGCTCATAGTCCACTTCGCGGCACTCTGACGGAAACTCCTGATGGTGTTGTCGGTAGAGATCACAAAACGCCTTCGCGATGTTGTCACGGGCGGCAAAGAG
>RGPS01000407.1 GCA_010084195.1 Terriglobia bacterium | reverse complement strand
AGGGAGATCCGAGCCGGGTGGCAATTGCGGCCATCAGTATTCGCGGACGTCAGGCCTGGATACTGCTGGATTCGGTAATCATGACGGATAACCTGGCGACGATCCATCTGGCAGAGATTGACGGGGTAATTGGAACAGTTGATTTACGTGGCGGTGTGGATATGGCGTTAGGAACTACGCTGGAACTTCAGCCACGGTGATCAGGCTGCAGCGGATTCGAAGGTTAGCGCGCTGGCAGCGCGGGCGATCTCGGTTTCGATGTCACTTTGGCCGGCGTCGATGAGGGATTCCAAAATGATGGGGATTCCCTGGGGGATGTAGCGTGCGACCTTCCGAAATGCGGCAACGGCGTTGAGCGAGACGGGGTCGTGGTGGCTGGCTGTGTTCACTTCGCTGAGGTGAACTTCTTTGAGGCGCGAGCCAAGACCGTGGAGGAGTTCCCATGCCCCGGTCATGCTCGGGTCTACCTGCCGGGAATGTCCAACGTCAAAGCAAAAGCCAGCGTCCGGAAGAACCGAAAATACGGCGCGCATTTCAGCAAGGGTGCGGCCAACCGGCTTCCGCTTGTCCATATTCTCCAACAGCAGGGCGGAGCCCAGAGGTGCCCACAGAGCCGGGGTAAATACGACATCGGGATGAACCACAACGGGGAAGTTGCGATCTGTGAAAGCGCGGAGGCGTGCAATGACCCACGCTTCCTGTTCCGGCGCAAACCGACTGGGGACGTGGACGGAGACAAAGGAAAAATGGTGGAGGGGCAGAGTCGGGAGGGCCGCGATGAGAGGGTCCAGCTCTTCCAGACGTAAAGCAGAAAGCTCCACCACGTCCATTCCGCGAACGATCAGCATTTCGAGGGCGCGGCGAAAGTCCGACCGGGCCAACGCTCCTGTGGAAAAACCAATGGGCCGCATTTCAGAAGATTCCGTACTTCATTGTAAGCTCGGCGAGCGAGGGGTTGTCTTTCAGGAGGAGGGAGACGAGACCATCGTGAAAGGGGTTGCTGATGGACCGGACTTCATTCCAGGCCTGGGAGTTCCGCAGGTCTTCGTGTGACGACGCGCTCGCGAGTTGGGCGCGTTTATCGTCGTCATCCAGGATTGAGAGGAACCTATCATAGCTATCAAAAATGCCATGAACGGTTTCGGCTTTCGCCTCCAGAAGAAGGCATGCGTGGGCGATGATGTCGAGGGGTGGCAGAGACAACTGGCGCTCCAGGTAAGCACCGAGCGGGGCCACGTCGGAGTGGGGTGCCCGAAGACTGCGGCGAGCTTCTTCCGCTGCCGGATCGAGCTGGCAGAAGAAGCAGTGCATGAGGCCGGTTGCGTAGAGAAGCTTGCGCGACATGCGAAGCTTCGCGTTCCGTAACGCCCATTTGCGGTCCTGATCGGAGCGCTGTTTGTAGACGAAATCCACGGTTATGGTCCGCCAGTATCGGGTGAGGTCGTTTAGCAGGAAACGGGGAAGGCGAAGGTCGGCGCTGGCGTACAGGAGGCCCCGGTCGTCCTCCAGGTAGCGTCGCAGAATTTGTTTGCGAACGCGGGACCACGCAGCGGGATTTCCAACCGCTGCGGACTCAAGAAGGAGCAGGACGCGCCGGGTTGTATTGGCATTGCTGTCATCTTCGCCACCGATGTTGTGGATGAGGTCGTGACTGCCGACGATGGTACCGAAAATGCCGCTGCGACCCGGCTCGATGAACTTGTGCTGCGCCAGAAGTTGTGCAATTCGAGCCTCCTGAGCCTTGTGTTCGGGCATCGACTGGCCGTCGATCAGGAGTATCCAGTCCAGGTCACTGCCCCCCGTCACTTCCTGACGTGCGACTGAACCGAAGACGACGAGACTGGAATCGCCGGACTTTAGATCGTGAAAAACAGTGTTGAGTTGAGCCTGGCGCGCAAGCGAGGCCAGCCGGGACTGGTGGAGAGAAGGCCAGGAATGAGAGTGGCGGGCTTCGAGTTTTTCCAGCCAGGTCGGCTCGACGGCGATGGTGGAGGGAGCAGGCTCTGGCATGGCGGGTTCCCCTATGTTACGACGGCACGCCACAGTATGAACCCGATCACGCGCCGCGGGAAATTATTTTGCTGAGCGATTGACTTTTCGTTTCTTTGAGTTGCGGGGGATTGGGGAGACAACGTGGCGGGTTCTGTTTTTTGGTGAGTGGTATTCCGGAGTCAGAGATGGCGCGGAAAAA
>RGPS01000406.1 GCA_010084195.1 Terriglobia bacterium | reverse complement strand
GGAGTTCGAACTGGAAAAGGGCGTGGAGAAACTGCAACACCTCTATTACTCTGGTTCGTCGTCGGACCCCACCTCCCCCCACGACGTACGCGACACCCCTGTGTTTTTCGGGTACTGTTACTTTTGCGACTGTCCCCAACACTCGCAAAACTACTGCCCGCTGCGGTTCTGCTACTACTGCGAAACCTACGGCCACAGCAACAAGGTCTGTCCTCAAAACTCTGCCCAGGGCAACGAGCACTGGCGCCAGAAACGTCACGGCTTCCCCCAGGGCGGGCATCACTTCAAGCACTGGAAACGCCCAGCCCACGGTATGTCCAGTGGCGGCAGTGGTAATAGTGGTAATAGTGGTAATAGTGGTAATAGTGGTAATAGTGGCAGCAGTGGTAATAGTGGCAGCAGTGGTAATAGTGGCAGCAGTGGTAATAGTGGCGGCCCGGTCGTCGGCCCTTCTCTGTCCACCCCGCCTCCGTTTACCCTCGGGTCCTCCTCCCTCCGCAACAAGGTGCTGTTCGGGTCCACCTGGAAGCGTCTCCATCCCACCGTGGCGCGGTACAAGTCGGCCCAGTTGGACTGGCGACGGCCCTTGCCCGCCGCCCTGTCCGACCCACCGATCACAACACCTCACGACACCGGCACCGACCCGGACACCTTTATGCCTTGTGGCATACTGGTCGATCTGGAGGGACTTACGGCCTGACCACTCTAGACCGGTTAGAGTTCCGGTGACAGGTTGGACGGCCGTGTAGTCGAAGGGGTTCTGTTGCCCCTCCGCGTACACGGACGGCCAGGCGAGTGCCGCCGATCACAGTCGGCGCTGTGGGCCTCCTGGACCGTCTTCCGTTTCCGACTCGCACTTGCCGCCAGAGCCAGGACCTGGGTCAGCCGGTCCTGTACCGTGGCCATGACCGTTCGCAGTTTCTGTAGGTAGGCAAACATGTACCGGCCTCGGCGAAGGGGAGGCCCCGCAATGACGTCCCTGAGGATCAGAATGCGTTTGTTGCTCCAGGGCAGGTGGCGAGTCCCCCCTACCAGTTTCTGCTGGGCCTCAATAGCCACATGGAAATGACCGTACAGGACGCGCCGCATGTCTACGAACACATCCAGGAACGCTGCCATGTTCTCCGGGGTTCTCAGCGACAATTGACGACACCACTGGGTCAGGTACGTAGGGTCCGTGACCAACAGCGCCACGATGTGCTTCCACCGGAACAGGAACGACAGTGCCAACAACGTAGACCAATGGGCGCAGGTGGGATAGTTCTTTTGAATGTCGTGGGAACAGAAGATCTGGTGTATCTGGAGGTCGGTGTCGTGGTCGGACTGCTCCCTGCTCAGCCAGTCATTGTACCGTATCCAGGTTTCGGCTTCGATCTGCGTGTAATCCAAGTAGGCCTTCGAGAAGTCGTTGTACATGACGCCTGAGGTGTCAATAAACACGCGGTGCCATACAGTGACCGTGCGGGCCGTGACCGTAGAGTGAGATCGGTGAGGCAGGTACAGACAGACGGTGGCGTGTGCTTCCTCCTTCGACTGGATTGAGCGCCTCATGATGTATCCGGCCAGGACTGGCAGGTACTCGCCGGTGAGCAGGTAATGGAGACGCGACGACTGAAAGGCATAGTACAGACTGTCGGTATTGAACCCCGGATTCAGGGTCATGTCCAGCCAGGCCAACACAAAGGGCGGTGTTCCCAGCAACTTGTAGTAGGTGGAGAACTGCAGGAAGGTGGCCAGGATGGCAAAGGTCGGCGTGTCGGTCTTCACCGTACGCGGACAGCCCTGTCGCGAGTGGCGTAGGTAGTCCAGTACGTAGGGAGATAGGACCTCTTGGCCTTTGTCAGTCGTCTCCGTAAGGTACAGCGTTTTGTTGATGATGGTGAACAGTCGCGGTGCTGCCTTGAGGGTGTGCACCCGATCCACTAGGTCTTCCAGGTACTCTACCGGGGTATCGACCACGATGGGGTGGAAATCAGGATGGATCAGATGGTACCAGTGCGTATGGGTACGGAGCCAGTGGCGCCGCTCGCGGAGGGGGAGAGGAGCGACGGCGGTCCGCAATTCGCGGAGGGCGTCGTTGATGACGGGTGTAACGGGATTGATGTATAGGTCGGCCGGCAGCCGAGACCGTTCCAGAGGCAAGGGTTGGTCCAACGACGGTTCGTCGTCGTGCTCCCAAGGGGCAGCAGGAGACAGGGCGTGTACAGGCGTTTTGCGGC
>RGPS01000405.1 GCA_010084195.1 Terriglobia bacterium | reverse complement strand
GAGAGTCGAGGACTTCGACGGGGATACCGCGTTGGGTGTAGAAGGCGTTCTTGCGATGGACCTCGGCCATCTCCTCGTCGTCGGCTGCGACCCAGAGCGAGCCACAGGGGAGGAGTTCAGCATCGGCGGGGAGTTCGGGGGCGAGATTGGCCCAGAGGCGCTGGGAGTAGCTGGTGAGGGCGAACTGGGCGTCGGAATCATCCATGACGGCCAGGTGGCCCATGCCGGCGGCGGTGGCGCCTCCGCCAATGACGTTGGAGGCTTCGAGAACGACGACGCTGAGGCCTGCCTGTTTGAGTTCGCGGGCGCAGGCGGCCCCGACGATTCCGGCCCCGACAACGATGGCATCATATTTCCGAATGGACAATGCAATATTGTACTGATGCCGCAAAGAATTCACGTGATCGATTCGCATACCGGGGGAGAACCCACACGGTTGGTGGTTGGCGGAGGGCCTCCGCTGGGCAGCGGGACAATGCGGGAACGGCTGGAACTGTTCCGGGACAAATTTGACAACTACCGGACGGCGGTTTGCAATGAACCGAGGGCTTCGGACGCGGTGGTGGGGGCGCTGCTGTGTGAGCCGACGGACCCGACTTGTTCGGCGGGCGTGATCTTTTTCAATAATGTCGGCTACCTGCACATGTGCGGGCATGGGACGATCGGCCTGGCGGTGACGCTGGCTTACATGGGGCGGATTCAGCCGGGGATTCACCGGATTGAGACTCCGGTGGGGGTGGTTGAGGCCGAGCTTCATGAGAACGGGGAGGTGACGATTACCAACGTTCCTTCTTACCGGGCGGCGGCGGGCGTGACCATCGACGTTCCAGGTTATGGACCGGTGACGGGCGATGTGGCGTGGGGTGGCAACTGGTTCTTCCTGGTTTACGAGTCTCCGGTGGCTCTGGAACTGGCCAGGCTGGACGAACTGACCGCGTACTCGTGGGCTATCCGCCAGGCGGTGAATGCGCAGGGGTATCCGGAGGTGGACCATATTGAGTTGTATGGGCCGCCGGTGGCTGAGGGGTCGGACTCGCGGAACTTTGTGCTGTGTCCGGGGAAGGCTTATGACCGGTCGCCGTGCGGGACGGGGACTTCGGCGAAGCTGGCCTGCCTGTATGCTGCGGGGAAGCTTGTGCCGGGGCAGGTTTGGCGGCAGGAAAGCGTGATCGGCAGCTGGTTTGATGGCTGGGTGACGGTGACGGACGGGGTGATTCATCCCCACATTCGGGGCTCCGCACATGTGACGGCCGAGGGGGATTTGCTCATTCATGAGGGTGATCCGTTCGGCTGGGGTATTTAGCGGGCTTATCTTCTTCGCTAATTGAATAATCATCAGTTATCATTGAGGCGTGGAACTCAGTACACTCCGCGTATTCATGACCGTCGTTAACGAGCGCAGTTTTTCGCGCGCGGCGGAGAAGCTTGGGCGCACGCAACCCGCAGTTTCGCTCTCGCTGCAGAGGCTGGAAGCTGAACTGGGCGAGAAGTTGCTGGATCGGTCGGCCAAGGATGTGATGCTGACGGATGCGGGGCGGAGCGTGCTGGAGTATGCGCGGCGTTTCCATAACCTGGAGAGCGAGCTTTCGAACGCGCTGGCGGAGTTGCGGGATCACTCGTCGGGACGGCTGGTGATTGGGGCGAACGAGTCGACGTCTCTGTATCTGCTGAAGCATATTGAGAGGTATCGGCGGGTGTACCCGAAGGTGAAGGTGCAGATTCGGCGGAGCTTTTCGAGCCGGATTCCGAGTGAGCTGATTGACGGGAATCTGGAGCTGGGCGTGATCAGCTACCAGCCGCATGATGAGCGGATTCTTTGCAATGTGATTTACGAGGATTCGCTGGCGTTTGTGGTGAGTCCGAAGCACCGGTTTTCGACGCGGCAGGATGTGCCGATTGCGGAGTTGGGCGATGAGGTTTTCATTGCGCACAACGTGCTTTCGCCGTATCGCGAGTATGTGATTCGGGCGTTCCATGAGAGGGGTATCCGGCTCAATATGGACGTGGAAATGCCGACAGTGGAGACGATTCGCTGGATGGTGGAGCAGAACATTGGCGTGGCGTTTCTGCCAAGGATGTGCGTGGAGCAGGAGATTGCCGAGGGGCGGTTGATTGCGGTGCGGGTGCCGGAGTTCCAGGTGGAGCGGAAGATTTATCTGGTAAGGCCTTCGCGACGGGCTCTGAGTTATGCGGCAGAGGCGTTTTTGAAGCTGGTGACTG
>RGPS01000404.1 GCA_010084195.1 Terriglobia bacterium | reverse complement strand
TTCTGTAAGGAAATCAAAATACCTGCTGAAAGCTTCTCGCTCGTGTTAAAGGGTGATGGGGAGTTTGCCTGGGAAGGTTCTCGGACTCTTTTGAAAACTGTACAAGGGGCTATCTTCTCCAAGGCTGGGGGACTGACGGCGTTGGAGGTGGATTATAAGAAATCGGGGCCGATTACGGTGTCTTGTAAGGAGCTATACGTATTTGTGGACAACGTGCGTACCCTGTCTCGCGATTTGTCCGTGATGCTTCGCCAAGAAAGCCGGCCGGCCTGTGACACAATGTGGGAGGCGGCCGTGCCTTTTCAGAAGGAATGGTTTTATTGGTTGGGGCGGGTTGATTCCACTATCGCTTTGGCCGTGACGGCGCGCCTGTATGGTTGGACACGGCCTAGCGCAGCTGCCTCCACAGGTTTAGAAATCCAAGGGCTTGTCCATCCTCTCTTGTACACTGCTCAGACACGCATGGAGTATGTGAAACACGATGTGAGCTTAGGATCTTCTAAGGCAGAATCCAAAGGATGGCTCATCTACGGTGTGAATGCGAGTGGGAAATCAAGTCTGATGAAGGCCGTCGGTATCGCCACCATTCTCGCTCAAGCCGGCTCCTTCGTGCCCGCCGACTCTATGCGTATTCGCCCCTACGACGCGGCCTTCAGCCGTATTTGGAGTCATGACAATTTGTGGGCAGGTCTATCAAGCTTCGCCGTGGAAATCTCCGAGCTGCGCGATATTCTCGCCCAGGCCACGGATAAGAGCTTAGTGCTCGGTGACGAAGTCTGTAGTGGCACGGAATCCATGTCGGCCACTGCGCTAGTGGCCAGTACTCTGGAGCATCTGGACGAAAAGGGCTGTCACTTTATGTTCGCCACGCATCTCCACGATTTGATGAAAGTGCCCCGGCTTCTTCCGAGGCCAGGCATCGCAGTCTGGCATTTGCGCGTACAACGGACGCCCGAGGGGAAACTCATTTACGACCGAACTCTCCAAGCAGGAAGTGGGTCTTGTACCTACGGCCTAGAAGTGGCGCGGGCCATGGGAATACCTCTCAAACTTCTGGATCGCGCCCACGAAATACGCCGTGCTCTGGGCGGTGAAGTGGCTGCCACGGATGCTCCGAAGAGTCTATGGAATCCCAATATTCAGCGAAAGGCGTGCGAAGTGTGTGGCGATCCGGTTGTGAAGGAGCTCGAAGTCCATCACATTCTGCCGAGGGCCGAGGGAGGCAGTAATGACTTGCGGAATCTGGTGGTGTTGTGCGAGAACTGCCATGATAAGCACCACGCAGGCCAGCTAGAAGTGGGTGAACTCCGACAGACTTCGGAGGGATTGGAGCGGAGCACGACGGTCTTTAGTGTGTCAGCGCCAGCGAAAAAGAAGGCGCCGAAGTGGACTGAGGAGCAGATGGAGACCATCCGTACCGCAATCCAAAAATTTTCAGGGAGGCCTTTGACACGTATTTGTCTGGAGTTAGAGGAAGTTGGTATTCACATCAAGCCGGCCCAACTCAAGGGGCTTGTTTAGGCGGCCTGCGTCTGCGGAGGCAGGGCGGCATTCGGGGGCATCGCGATGTAGGTGATAGGGCCCGCAGGTCCAACAGGTCCAACAGGACCGACAGGACCGACAGGACCCTGAGCGCCATCGGCTCCAGCAGGGCCAGCAGGACCCTGTGCTCCAGCAGGACCAGCGGGACCAGCAGGACCAGGAGGGCCGGCGGGGCCAGGAGCCGCCGCGGCAGCGGCCAGTCCAAACCCACCAGAACGAAGCGCCTCAAGCTCCTTCTTTAACTCCGCCAACTCGCTCTGCATCTGCCGGATTTCACGCCCAAGAGGATTTCCGCGCTGATAGTTCAAACCACCGCCATTCAGAACCGAGGTCATTTGTTTCTGGACAGGCACAACCTTCTTTTACACACCCTATGAACGCAGAAGAGAACCCGGGGTCTAAAATTGATTTCCTACGTATTTCCAGAAGAAAGTCCAAATGATCATTCCCATCCGGTGTTTCAGCTGTAACAACGTTATAGCCGACAAGTGGAACAAGTATAAGCAACAAGTAAAGAAGATTCGTGGCAGTTCTGAGGAGCGTTTCTACATGGATGGCAGTCAGATTCCTCAGACACCTGAACTAACTATTATGAACTCCCTCGGCCTGAAGCGCCCCTGTTGTCGCAAACAATTCCTAACCCATGTTGATTTGATGGACAAAATTTAACACTACATT
>RGPS01000403.1 GCA_010084195.1 Terriglobia bacterium | reverse complement strand
AACCAGGGCATCGAGTACTTCTCTGATATTTCCACCAGGTCGGGGCACTCTTCATTCAGAATTCGCTGCAGGGCCGTTCCCGGCAGTAAGTAGCGATGCGGGTAAATCACGCGATAGCTTGGATTCATCGGGGCGCGTGGAGCCTCAATGTAGTAAATTCGTCCAAACGAACCCACCTCTTCGGTTCGGGTCCGGTCGCCGGGAACAACCAGGCGCATTTGCTGCCCCCGCCGGTTCGCCTCGTCCATGATCGCTCTGTAGAACGTTGCGATGCCCCCGGAGGTCGCATGCCACGAGTTCGTCAGGTGTAGCGTTTTCAAGCAAGCCTGTCCCGCAAGGTTCGCAGAACCTGCCGTGGAACCGCAGTTACAAAACCGGCGATCATTCGTGGCATTCGTTTCATGTCCTCCACCAGCGATTGCGTGCCCTTGCCTACCACCATCGTGCCCCGGCGCATAGCATAGACGTTAAAAAGAGTGGAGAACATGGTAAACACGATCGAGGCAATGATGCTGGTTTTTAGCTTTGCGGTGCCCCGTAAGTAGTGAACTCCGAACTCCATGGAGTGCGAGATCAAAGGAAGCAGGAACATAGCCACCAGCGACCCTTGCCAAGCCGGTTCCACTTCTCCCAGCGTTTGGGTGATGGAGCCATAGAATCCGGAGGTGATTGCCCGGAAGATCCATTCCGTGGTCATCGCGCCGACCGCTGCCCGCCAGCCAGCCGTCAGGTTCGCGAACAGAAAGAGCAAGCCCCTGGTCAGCGAGCTTGTCAGCGCAGACTTCCAGTTCCATTGCCGCACCAGATAGCGACCCGGTTCCCGAATGAGCTTCTGCAAAGCTGCCTGCAACGATTTACCCGATGTGAAGGCCAAGCTCCAGCGTGGCAGGGTTGATTTGAATTTCCATGAGGGAACTGTGACATTCCGTTTAAGGTTCGGGCCGACCTCATTCGAGGATGCTCACGTAACCGTCATAGACCCTGCGGAAAACCGCGTCCCAGCTCTCTCCCGCAGCTTGCTTAACGGCAGCGGCCCTCATCCTCGCCCGCAAATCGCCATCCCGAAGCAATTCCGCCGTAAGTGCAATAAAGTGTTCTTCGCTCGACGCTACAAAGCCCGACTTACCATCGCGAACAATAAACTTCGGGCCACCCCCATCCGTCACTACTGCCGGGACACCGGAGGCGAAAGCTTCCTGCACCACGTTGCCAAACGTATCGGTGTGTGAAGGAAATACAAAGACGTCCATATTGGCGTAGTCCTGTGCCAATTCCTCTCCCCGGCGAATTCCCGGCAAGTCGGCGTTCCGCAGCTCCCTCAGCAGCCAGTCCCGTTCACTTCCATCCCCCACAATCAGGAAACGAAACGCGGGTACACCGGCAGCAAGCAACCCTTCTTCCAGCGTTTTCAGGAACCGGACACTCTTCTCCGGAGTAATTCGGCCAACATACCCCAGCCGGAGAACCCCATCGTGCAAGGTCCTTTTGTCGGGGCGGAATATCGTAGTATCAATGCCGCGTTTCATCAGATACACAGGTTTCCGGGTACCCTGCTCCAGCATGTCCACCAACTCATCATTCGGCGCATACAACACGTCGCCGAGCCTGTAGAACGCCATGCAGGCTGCCAGGATAGTGTCCTCGGTGGCCCGCACCATCGGTTCACGCAACGCCTGCGCCAGCCACGCAAAGGTCCGATCCAGCCGCCGCGCGCCAAATTCGTGCAGGTTCGTATGCCACGAGATGGCCATCGGAACCTTGAGCTTCTTTTTTGCCATCCAAACACCCAGGCTGCTGATATCCCCGGGACTGACTACGTGGATCATGTCCGGCCCGAACCTTTCCAGTTCCCGTCGTAGCAGGGCATGGTGCCGTGCGAGCCCGGGATCATAAAGCAGGCCCTTGTCCAGCGTGATCGAGAACATGCCCCGCTTCAACTGCACATGCGTTACGGAGCCATCCTGATACACCTCCGTGGAATCCCCCTGGCGCACACAAAGAAATGGCAGATTATGGCCCTTTGCATACTCCACGAACATCCGGCTGGTAAGAGCGACGCCATTGATTTGATGATAGGTATCGGTGAAAAACGCAACACGAGGTACGAGCACTGACCGAGAGTAGCGGGAAATCTGTTAACGCCCGGTTACAGTTTGCCGAAATAATGCGGACGGCATCGCGTGAGCGGTAGTAAGCTGATACCCGGTCCCAAAACTATGC
>RGPS01000402.1 GCA_010084195.1 Terriglobia bacterium | reverse complement strand
CAGCCGCTGAACTTCTCCCTCGATCCGCTGGTGCAGAAGAACGTCACGCTGCAGGGCAGCTTCAGTCACAATTGGCCCATTTGGGAACGCGTGCTCGCGCTGCTGGCGTCCGGCAAACTCGATGTGCGTCCCATTCTCGGTGGCGTCTGGGCGCTCGAGTCGTGGCACGAGGCCTTCGAGAAAATGCACCACGGCGAGATCGTGAAGGCCGTGCTGCGTCCGGCGTCCTGAGGGGAAATGGAGGGACGGTGTCCCCACCGTCCGCGAACTCCTGACGTCGGGCGGAAAGTGCACCGTTTGGTGTAGGGCTGCCGCTCGTCGGCAGGCCTCGTCTTTCATTCGAGAAATGGCCCGGCGACGGGCGCCGGCCCTTGTTATCAAAGGATGTGGTATCGTCGGGACCGTTCTGAGTTCTCCGTGCAGCCAAGCTGTTCGACTGCATGGGGAGCGAGGAAGGCGCCGGCGACCGGCCGGTCGTCGGCGCCCCGTCCGTGAGCTTGTCGCCGGCCAGGAGCATGACTGCTCGGGTGTAGCTTAAGCCACGGACGGCCATTCGATGTAACTCGAACAGTTGCTTGAGCAGGTCGGGTCGCTCCGACCGAGCTCGTTATCAACAAGGCTGAGTATGTCCCCCGTCGCAATCCCCTATGTCGGTTTCGATATCAGTAAGCAGACGTTGCAGTTCGAAGGTCCCTGCCGGCAGTCGACCGGCCAGATGCGCAATGAACCGGCGGTTCTCGTGCGGCAGCTGGCTGCACTGCGCCAGCTCCATCCCGGCTTGCATTTGATCTGTGAGCCCACCGGAGGCTATGAGCGGTTGCTCGTCACCACCGCCCACGCGCTCGGCCTGCCGGTGACCCTCGTGGATGCCTGGAAGGTGCGGCACTTTGCCCTGGGCCTGGGCTGGTTGGAAAAGAATGACCGGATCGATGCGGCGGTGTTGCGCCGCTACGCCTTGACTGCCGCGGTGGCCCCCACGCCTCCGGGCGAACCGACGCAGGAACTGCTGCGTGACTGGGTGCAACTGCGGGAGCACTACGTCGCGCGCTTGAGCGAAGAGCAGGTTTTTGCCCAGACCCTGCGCAACGCCGAGCACCAGCGCCGCGTGCTCAAGGAGTGCGCTCGGCTGGAGAACCTGCTGGCGGAACTGGACGCCCAGATCGTGCGCTTCCTCGAAACCCAGGCCCCGGTCCTCAACGACAAAGTCCAGACCCTCTGCTTGGTCCAAGGCGTCGGGCTGCGCATCGCCACCGGTCTGCTCGCCCATCTGCCGGAACTCGGCCACTACACCGACGGTGCCATCGCCAAACTGGCCGGCGTGGCGCCCATCGTGGACGACAGCGGACTGCGCAGTGGCAACAAACACATCGCCCGCGGCCGCGCTCCCGCCAGACGGCTCCTTTACCAGGCCGCGCTTGTGGCCGCCCGTCACAACGACCACCTCCAACCCGTCTACCGCCGGCTTCGCGCCGCAGGTAAGCCCGCCAAAGTCGCCCTCATCGCCATCGCTCGCAGACTCCTTCTCTTCCTTAACTCCCTCCTCAAGCCAGCAGCTCTCACTCCCTCGTAGGGAAGACAGTTGCTACAACGAGCGGCTTTGCTCTACCTGCCTCTGTGTCCTCCGCGTCCGAGTTGACAGTTCATACTGCGCGACTACCAAGATGGTATGCCAGCAACTACCATAAAGCTAGAGCATGAGCTCGTCAGGAAGGTGGCGGCGCTCAAGCCGAAGGAGGAGAGTATCTCCGGTTATGTCCGGGGGTTGATCGAGCGCGAGCATGCGGCCCGCCAGCACCGGGAGGTTGCGGCGCGGTATCAGGAGTTTCTCCGGCAGAACCCCGAAGAGCGCGCCGCCCTGGAGGTGTGGGAGGCCGCTCCGCTGGTCGATGACGTCGAGGGGCGGAAGCCATGAAGCGCGGGGCGGTCGTCTGGGTGGACTTGAGCGACACGAACCCGCCGGAGATGGGCAAGGTGCGGCCGGGCATTGTCGTCTCCGGAACCGCGCACAACGAAATCCTGAGCACGGTCGTGGTCGTCCCGACCTCGAGCGTCGCGCCGGAAATCCGTCCGCTGCGGGTGGCGGTGGGCCGGTTTGGCGGCAAGGAGAGTTACGCCGTGATCCCCGGCATCAGGCAGGTGCGGAAAGGCCGGTTGCGGGGAGTGCTCGGAGAACTCGGCCCGGAGCAGTTGCTGGCGCTCGACGAGTGTCTGGACGCCTATTTGCGCTGAGCAGTTCGAGAACGGGCGCAG
>RGPS01000401.1 GCA_010084195.1 Terriglobia bacterium | reverse complement strand
TCCTGAAAGCCATGGACGAAAATCAGGATGCAGCAGTCTCCCGCGAAGAATTCCAGCAAGGCTTTCGCCGCTGGTTTACCAGTTGGGGGGGCGACAAGGGCCCTCTCAGCATGGATCAACTCCGCGAAGGCATCACCCGCGATCTGGCCCCTCAGCCACCTCTGTAGGCCGACATGCAGACTCTCTACTCCCCCAGTCCAGGGCCCGTCCGAGGCGTCGTCCGCGACACGCAGGACAGGGGTTACGTCATCCTTGCGGTCATCTGCGGCATGGCAGTGGGAGCAAAAAACCCCTGGGTCGCCACCCTCGGGATTACAGTCGTTGCGCTGGCCGAACTGCTCTTCCGGCTGGCACGACGTGCCAACGCCCCCGACCAACCCGAATACACCCTGCGCCTCCGCCTTTCACCCGACCACGACCCCGATTCGCTTCTCAGCGCGGCACGCGGCAAAGACATAATTTCGCGCGAACTCATCGCAATCGGAACGCTCGACAAGCAGGACGGCACCGAAGGCGTCTGGCGCATCCAGCCCCGCCCCGGCAGCGACCCCGCCGCGCTGATCCAGCACCTGACCGCTATCTCGGGAGTCCGCAGTGCCCGCCTCCTCCGGCGCGGAGCGGACGAAGACTGAATCGAGCGAGCAGCCATCTGGACACGCGACTTTAGTCGCGTCCGCGGACACTCCTCCGCCACAACCCTCGAAGCCGCCACCGCACTACCGAACCGCGACCGTAAGGAAGCGGTTGGACAGTGCGCAGGGAACAATCCTTAGTTCTGCCGCATCGCCCAATCCAGCTTGTAATAGAACGCCTGTTCCAGCAACCGAATGTGAGCCTTATATCCAGCCGGATCAATAAACGGATTCGCGCCACCAGCAGCCAGCTTCGGGTACTTCTCATTCAGCCCGTACATCTTGCCGTGCGACGCCAGATAAATATCGCAGGGAAGCCCCTTCAGGACTTTGAAAGCCTTCTGGTAGTCCTCAACAATCGCAGGATACGTCGCATTATTCACCAGCGTCGAAGCGCTGTTCACGCCGATACTCCCGATCACCACCACGTTGTAACTCTTGCCACCCTCGCTCGTCTGGAACGCCCACGAAGTATTCCCTTTCGTATGACCAGGCGTCAGGTACGCAGTCAGCTTATTGCCGCCCAGACTCACCTCATCCCGATCATGCAGAACCCGGCTAACCGGCACAGCCGGATAAGCGCCGCGCCCCGTCGGGGGATGTTCAATAGCCGGGACGTCCGCATCCATAACCATTACCTGCGCACCCGTCATTTCTTTCGCTTTTGCCAGACCCGCGCAATGGTCCCCGTGCGCATGGCTGATCAGCAGGATCTTGATATCCCGAAACTTGAAACCGAGCTTTTCCACGCTGGCCTTGATCAGGTCCACCGAATCTTCAAAATCCGGATTGATTAGGATATGCCCCTGGTCAGAAGTAATCAGGAATGATGCATAGTCCGCAGTCCCCACGTAATAAAGGTTCCCGATCACCTTGTGCCCCGGAAACGGAGCATTGTCATTCACGGTGGGCGTAATCTCCCAGGGCGTGAGTACCGGCGGCAGGCTCTCCTTCGGAAGCGCACGATTCGCCTGCGCGAACCCAGGTACCGAAACAGCCATCAGGCCGACAAGAACAAAACAAAAGGAACGAACCATGCGGACGATTCTATTACAGTTCCCACAGCGTCAGGTCCACAGCGTCCGGACACTCCAGACTCCATCGGTACGCAGTCTCAATCTCTGCCGCCGCCGCAATCGACAAATACTTAGCTGAAGGCTGGATCCCCACTCGCCCCAAATCCAGACGGTCCGCATCCCAGCAGGTCTGGATGGTCTGGTCCTTGCTCTTACCTCCATCGCTGTGATGCCGGATAGCAAAGCACAGTGGTTCGAGCTGGACGGGGTCCAGTTGAACCTGAACCCCGTTCAGGGAAGCCGCATAATCCGCCCCGCGCGCCCCACAGTCAGAGCATGCTTCCGAACCCGAGCCCAGTGATTCGGCCCATGAACACCGTCTTTACTGATTTGGAACTGCCGAACCACCAGAGCGAGAAGACCTTGGCGATCAAACGGTCCCGCAGGTATCATCTCCGGTCAGGTACCTTACCCTGATTTCGTCGGGTTATCGCCGCGTCGATCTGCTCGCTCAGGACCGCATCCCGACGGTGAATCGTGAGCGCTTCATGCACTTCCGCAAAGGTGGCGGAATCTGCCGTCGTTACCAGCCCCAGCAGGAACTCCAGCGCGGTCTCCGTCCGCGAACTCGACAGCGCCAGGAACAGACACCCACGCGTTC
>RGPS01000041.1 GCA_010084195.1 Terriglobia bacterium | reverse complement strand
ACCACACCCGGTGAGGGGAAAGGCAAGAACCACCTGCCACGCCTCGCGCCAGAAGCGCCAGCGACTCTCCTGTCCCATGCCGGCAATGCCGCCGAAATCGGCAAACCGCCCCAGCAGTTGGGGCGTGGCAAGGACGATAATCGCGCCAACAAGAGCCACACCACCTGTAGCCAGACCCACAACGCGCCGGAAACCACGAAAACGGCGCTTCACCTGAATGACGCCCAGAACGGCAAGCGAACCCAGCGCGATGAGAAATCCGGAACGGGAGATCGCGACGGCAATCGCTGCCAATAAGACGGCTCCGCCCGCGGCCAGCGTGCAGGCGAGGAGCGGCCTGCGAAAGGTTCGCGACCAATACTCCACCATGCCCCCCGCCGCAAACGGAAGTGTCATTTCCAGAAGGGAGCTAAAGTGATCCCGGTTCACGAAGGTGCCGGAAGGAAAGACATTGTTCGGATTCACGGTGTCCTGGATGAGGCCGAGGCCGGCCTCCATTGCGGCTACCACCAGAAGCGGGGCCGCGACTCTCCACTGGCCTCGCGGGAAACGCCACATCAGGTCCCTGGCGACCAGGAACGCGGCCGCGTAACCGATCAGATGGAAGACTTCCAGCCGGGTCGCCGCTGGCCGAAGACTCAGAGGCGCACTGAGAACGGTACCGTCAAACGGCAGGATGGCCCGCGTAATGGCCTCCCGTGAGGGTGAAACCAGGTGGAGCAGGGAAAGTGGAAGTGGAATCAACTGGAGGGCAGCCAACAGCGGCAGGGCTGCGACGCATATGTAGAGGGACCAGTCGGGCGGCGCGGCAAGGGCGCCGGAATCCAGCGGCAGGTAGCAGAGCACCAACAGGATGCCCAGTGCCAGCAACGCATAATTCCAGTCCTCGGCAAGTACGCCGCCAAACCGTAACGCACTCCAGCCCAGAATCAGGGCGAAGGAGAACAGCAGGAGATTCGCGCGAAGCACGTTAGTGATCGCTCTTGTGCAACTCCCGCAGAACATCGTCGATGAGTTCCGGGGCACCGAACACTTCGCCCTCCGCGGGGGGTGGTTGCAGATCAGGAGGAGAAGGTGCGTCCGGGGAAGCAGCCACCTTCTCAATCTCACGAATCATGCGCGGCAGGATGGTCTCCTGCGCAAATTCCTTCGAAACGGCCTGTTCCCAGCGGCGGGGGTACGGTCCCATTTCATTCACGTGACGAATGATCTCCAGAACCCGGGTTGTGTCGCCGGCCAGCGCATGGTGCATCCAGACGGCCGCGGTACCGCTGGACGCCAGATCCATGATGTGACTGCGGCCGGGGCCAATGTAGACAAAGGGAATGCCCAGCGAAAGAATGTTATACACCTTGCAGGTATGCACAATGCCAACGAAGGGTTCGCCCATAACCACAGCGTGGAGATCGGCCGCCGACAGGGAGGCGGCAAGACTGTCAATGAGTTGGTAGGGCAATTGCCGGATGTTGGTGAGCTGATTCTCTGCAGCGAAATTAGCCACCTTCCGAAACTCACTACCGCCCCCCACAAACAGGAAAATGACCGCCGGGTCATCGCGCAGGGCAAGTGCCGCGCTGAGCAGCGTATCGAGCGGATGGCACGGGCTGTGGTTCCCGGAGTACATCACGACAAACTTATCCGTTAAACCCTGCTGTCGCCGAAATTCTTCACGGCCTTCGGGGTCGAAGACAACTTTCTCCGAATGGGACCATGGCGGCATCACTGCCAGGTGCCGCGGGGCAACCCCGCGAGTGGCGACGCGAGCCGCCATAAAGCGATCCATCACAAAGATTCGGGCCGAGGCCCGGAGACAAAACCGCAGCAGGCTTTCCAGCGTCTGCCCGACCACCGAAGTTTCGCTCAACCAGCCGGCGGCAATCGCCTCGTCCGGATTCAGATCCAGGATCCAGGATACCAGCGCCCCGCCCTTGAGTTGAACAATCGCGGCCGCCAGCGCCCCCACCAGCGGCGGCGAGGTCATTGCGATGGTGACGTCGAACTTCGGCAGCAGCAGCAGGCGAAAGAAACAAGTCAGCAGAAAGGAGCCGAAGTCGATGGCACGCCGCCAGCGGGCTCCCTTGCCCAGACCCGTGGAGGGCACGCGAAGGATGCGGACGCCTCTCCATTCCTCCTCCGCCGGAAAGATGCGCGACGGATCATCGTATGCCCGGCGCCCGGTGACAACGGTCACCGCATGGCCGGCCCGCGCCAAACCTTCCGCCAGATCCGCAGCATGCTGGCCGCTGGACACCGTATCGGGACGAAACGCCTGATTGACGAGCAGTACTCTCAAACAGGAGCCCCATGAGGTTCATGACTTCCGGCGCGCTTGTTGTCCTGCCGACGCGCGATGAACGAGCCGATGACCAGCATGTCCATGCGGGTTCTAAGAAAACAATCGATGGCCTGTAGCGGAGTATTCACAATGGGCTCATTTTCATTAAACGACGTATTGATAAGAATTGGAAGCCCGGAAAGTTTTTCGAACGCACGGAGCAGGCCCCAGTACCGGGGATTCGTGTCTTTTTCTACGGTCTGGAGACGTCCCGTCCCATCTTCATGGGTCACCGCCGGAAGCTTCGACCGCATCTCCGGACGGATACTATAGGCCTGAACCATAAACGGTGAGGGGTAGTCGAGCTCAAAGTACTTCCCGGTGTCCTCTGCCGTTATAGAGGGGCAGAATGGCCTGAACGGTTCCCTTCGTTTGATCCGGATATTCAAGATATCCTTCATATCGGCGCGGCGTGGATCCGCCAGGATGCTGCGACACCCCAGCGCCCTGGGACCAAATTCCATCCGGCCCTGAAACCAGCCAACCACCAGCCCGGAGGCGATGGCTTCGGCCGTTTGAGCCAGCAGATCTTCTTCGGAATGAGAGGTATAGACAATGCCTGCAGCGTCCAGGGCCTGCTGCACGGCCGCGTCAGAGTAGTCCGGCCCCCAGCAGGCGTGCCGCATCACGAAGGAGCGTGGCTGGCCAAGTTCCTCGTGCGCTACGTGCAGAGCAGCCCCAATGGAGATACCGGCGTCATGAGAAGCCGGCTGGATAAACACGTCGGAGAAGGGCGTCTCCGAAAATATGCGGCCGTTGGCTGCGCAGTTGAGGGCCACACCACCCGCCAGGCAGACTTTCCGCATACCCGTCGCCTTCGCCACAAAACGGAGGTAGCCAAAGTAGATCTCTTCGAAAATCACCTGGACAGAGGCGGCCAGGTCAGCATGCCGGGGAGTCAGGTCCTCCTCCGGAGCTCTGACAGGCCCAAATTGCGCCGACATCAGGCCAGAGTAAAGGGCCCCGACCACCGGCTCCCCACCCTCCCAGGACATTTCTGTCCCCGCAGCATGGTGGACGAAATAGCGGAGATCCAGACGAATTCTATCGGAATTCAGGTGTATAACCTGGCGCACTTTATCTGTATAAATTGGCTTGCCGAAAGCGGCCAGGCCCATCATTTTGTACTCGTCGCCATACTTCGGGAAGCCAAGGATCTGCGTAAACGCCGAATAGAAGATCCCCAGAGAATGGGGAAAACGAACCGCGCCTCGAACATCAATCCTGTTGCCCCTGCCCACACCCCACATCGCGCTCGAAAAGTCACCAAAACCGTCGAGCGAAACCACCGCGGCCTCGTCAAACGGGGAGGCGAAAAAAGCGCTTGCCAGGTGCGCCCGGTGGTGTTCCACAAAATGAACCTGCGCGTGAGCCAGTTGCAAATCCGCTAACAACGAAGGCAGGCTGGCCACGCGCGCCGCATTGCGCAGGCGCTTCAGGGCCATGGAAAACGCAGCAGGAGTTGTCGCCACATACAGCAGTTTTCGCAGCAGGTTGGCCCGTGTGTTGCGCCCGATCGCAACATGGCTGACAGCACTGCGATCCACCCCGGCGAGGCAGGCCTCAGCAGCCAGAGCGGGAAACCCCGCCCAGTGCTTGATGCGGTTCAACCGTTCTTCTTCGATCGCGAAGGCGAGTTGCCCATCGGTAAACCGGGCGGCGGATGAATCACCGTGCCAGGCGTTGAGACCAAGAATATGCATTTCTTAAACGTCGTTCCGTTTATGATGCTGCCGAGCTTCTTTATGACGCTCAAATCTCTGACGCTCAAAGATGATGGAATCTACCAGAAACCGGAACCAAAAACCCTGAAGGAAGTGAAAGATCAGACCTTCCCTCCCGTCCAGAAAGCCAAGACGGAAGAAATATCTGTACAGGAAATAGCCGATCGGGCGGACAAAGAGCGGCGTCTTCGCGTAAAGAATGTCCCGCAGCCAGCGCTTGCGCGCAATCGGACCTTCCGTCAAACTGGCCTGGACTCGCAAGCCGGAATCCCCCGCGCCGGAGGTAAGCTCCTCCGCTTCTGCCGCTGCCCACCGGATATGGCGTGCACTCCAGGCCGGAAGACCGGACGCCGTCACATCAATATAGTCATTCCGAAGCGAGCTCACCGGACCGTTGACCACGAAGTGCTGGTCGTAGCGCCGATCCTCACAGGCCCCTTTGGAGCGGCGGAACAGCCGCAACTGATAGTTCGGATAGTGCCCGCCGTAACGAATCCAGCGCCCCATAAAGACAGTTCGGCGCCGCAGCCTGTAGCCGTCAAACAGGACGGGCCCCTGCGCGATGGTCGCCGCAATCTCTACGGCAAGTTCCGGGGTCAAACGCTCGTCCGCATCCAGGTTCAGAATCCATTCGCTGCCCAGCGGCAGGGCCTGCAGGGCCCAATTCCTCTGCTGGCCATAGCTTTCAAAGGGATTTGAGTACACGTTGGCCCCGGCGGCACGCGCCAGGGCAAGCGTATTGTCAGTGGAGCCGCTGTCCACCACGTAAACCGTACACTCCAGCGAAGCGAGGCTGGCCAGACAGGCCGGCAGATTCAGTTCCTCGTTCAGCGTCAGAATAATCACGTCCAGCTGGCGTGGATCCGGCAGCCTCGCTTCGACAGCATGCATCTCAGCCACGCCGGGCCTCCCGCTCGTGCGACGGACGTCCGGCGCAAATTCCCGAATAAAGATCAGCCAGCGAGCGCGCCACGGAGGCCGGAGAATAGAGCTCCTGAGCAGCAGTTCGACCCTTGTGGCCCAGTCGCTCGCGCAGCGGCGCATCTTCCAGCAACCGCAGCAGCGCAGCCGCTATAGGGCCGACATCACAGGGCACAACGATCCCCGCTTCGCAGGAGGCGACCTGTTCCCAGATACCAACCTCATCAGAGATCACTACCGGCAAGCCCCGCTCCATCGCTTCCACCACGGAGATCCCGAAATTCTCGGTCCGGGATGTCAGGACGAAGATGGAGGCCGACCGCCAGGCTTCGCGTCGAGCCTCACCCTTCAGAAACCCGGAGAAAAAGACGTGGTCCTGAAGGTCCAGGTCCCGCACCGTCTGTTTCAAAGCGGCCACAAAATCAGCGGTACCGTCCCCCACCAGCCGCAGTCGGGCTTCCGGGCAGGTCTTCACAACGGAAGCAAAAGCCGGCAGCAGCAGATCCAGCCCTTTTTTCGGATCAAGCCGCCCCAGGAAGAGAACGGTCCTCTCCGCGCCAGGCAAAGGAGCCAGCAGCGGTGTCGTCTCCACCGGGTTCGGAATAACCACAGTCCGGAACCCGGCACACTCCCTCCGCTCCATTTCGCTGGTGCAGTGCACGGCGGCGGCCCGGCCCAGCAGCGGACCTTCCAGGAAACGGAACGACATGCGTTTCAGGAACGGACGTCTGGTCCGGAAACCCCATTGCGCAAGTGTGCCGAGAGGCCTCAGAATGTAAGGAACCTGTCTCAGATTAGCAATCAGACCTGCAGCCAGGGCCGGGAAGTTGAACAGCGCATGGATGTGGATCAGATCGTAATTCCGCACGTTGCGCCAAAGCCACAGGAACAGCGGCGCGGAAAAGCTGTAAAAACTGGTTTGACGAGGGAAATAGTACAGAATCACGCCGTCCCTTTTCTCAACGCCTCCCGCAGGGGGCCGGAGACGAGCCCCGGGGCCGTCATCGTCGGTGGTGGCAACATGGACTTCCATGCCCAGCGAAATCAGAGCAGCCGTCGAAACACGAAGATTTTCAGTGGGGCCTCCCCGCACTTCACTGACTGACGGAATCACATGCAGGACTTTCACGTGAGCCCCAGGGCAGCATTGAGTCGCGCAACGAATGCCGCCTCGGTATAGTGCGCCTCGTAGCGTGCACGGGCCCGCGAAGCGCAGGCATCCCACTCGGGTCCGGCGGATAGCAGCGAGCAGAGCGCATGGACCAGGCCCTGGCGATCTTGCGGGTCAGCGGCCAGGCCAGCCTCCGGGGGCTGAACCACTTCCCTGCCCGCGTCCGAATTGCTGACCAGACAGGGCCGACCAAACCGCATACTTTCGATGTACGCGAGACCAAAGCCCTCACCCCGGCTGGGCAGGGCCATACAACGGCTTTGAACCAACAATTCTTCTTTCCGGGCCTGACTTCTGATCGGACCATGAAAGTGACAGGAATCGGCGACGCCGTGCCGGGTGGCCAGAGCACGAAGATCGTCGTAGAGGTCACCCGGGCCGATTACGTGGAGTTCCGCGCCGGGAATCCGGCGACGCACGTCAGGCCAGACCGACACAACTGCGTCGTGCCCCTTGTAAGCCTCGGTGCGGGTTATGCGTCCAATCATCAGGGCCATGGGTACCACGGCCGGGGCCGCGATCTGGTGCTGCACAGGGCAGTCCAGCCCCAGCGGGACGGTGGTGTGGGGCAGCGATGCGAATTGAGGATTGTGCTCCAGAAAACGATTCCAGGTGTAGTCAGAGTTCGACAGCACCAGAGCTACCCTCGACATCTGTTTTCGCACCGAAACAGGAAGTGGCCGCCACGCTTCGATGCCGTGCAGATAAACCACCACCTTGCCTGCACCCCGGAGGAAAGGCAGCAGGCGGAGGAGATGAACGTGCCAGACAAGCGTCATTTGAAACGAAGCTCCGGCACGCATGGTATTCAGTAAGGTGCCGACATGGGACCGGGAGTGCAGGATCTTCCCCCCGGTCTCAAACGAAGGCGAAGTCTTCCCGTAGCACACCAGAATCGGTTCCACACCCGGCACCGAGCCAACCCCGGACCAGGCAGCCAGACCACTGCGCCCGATTCCATCCAGATACCCGAGCGAAGGAAACAAGCCCAGGACGCGAGTCACCGCGAGCGTCATACGAGAGCTTCACGCTCCGGCGCATTTCGAAAACGCATGATAGGTGAGAGGACCAGCAGGGTCATACCAATATGTTGGCCCATCGCGCCGAGATACTGCGCAGCCTGCGCCTCCACCGACAGGAAGTAGTAGAGGATTGCCATACCGATGCTGTTCAGTATGAGCCCCGACTCCTCACTCAGCAAAGTCCTTTCGTAGATTCCCAGGAACAGCCCGATACCAAACATCACAAACACCACACCTGGCCAGCCGAAATTCATGTACGATTCCACCAGAAACCCCACCGAGATGGAAACGCCGTCCAGTTCTTCCTCAGTCGACATTCCATAGGCGACCTGGTAAAATCGGTTGGCGTCGTTAACTGTCGGCTTTTCCGGCCAGATGGCACGAGGAATCAAGGTGATGAGCAGGAAAGTGTAGGACTTGCCCAGTTGGTACGGAACCTGGCCGGGGGTCTTGTCATAGACGTTGCCTGCCTGGTCCAGCAAGGATACCCGCTTAAACGTTTGCGTAACCAGCGTCGCCGAATCGCGTTGATTGCCGTTTCCCGACAGTGCCTTGCTCCAGACATCAAAAGACTCATTGACCCAAAACAACACTTTCTCGGTAGTGGAGCCGGATTTTTGCTCAATCCAGTAAACCTGACGAAATGCTTGCTTACCGGCCTGCAGGAACAGCAGCAGGGGCACAATGGTGAGTAACGCTTTGCGCGGCAGACGGCGATAGATCCGGACGAAAACGATGCAGCCCACAATACCCAGAGAGATCGTCGAGCCGAGCCAGCCACCGGCGACCCCCTGAACAACGCGCACTGCGGCGAACGAGAACAGGACAATACGATCCCGCCGATTCGCCTCGCCGGTCAAATACTTGTACATCAGGATCACAAAGATGGTGTGCGGAATCACGCCCCGGAAAATTTCCGCCACCGCCTTCAAGCTGCCGAGGCTGGCAACGAAGTCTTCCGAAGCCAGCACCATCAAGGTACAAAAGGCCATCACCAGATGTAGATAGTTCATAGACCGCTCACCCGGAACGAGATCAGGAAAACGGGAGAGCCGGGCAAAGCGTAACGGCATTTTCATACCCAGACGGAGCGACAGCACGCCCAGGCACGCCATGCCGACGATGGCTGAGAGAGTTTCTTCGCTGAACGGCACACTGTAGATCGGATCCGACGGCTGACCACCCCAAAACAGCAGTGAGCCAAACGTCATCCAATGCGCAGCCGCCACCATGGAAAAGAGCGGAAAAATCGCCCGCCCGTGATCCTGCCACCTGCAGTAGACATACCAGGGCATCCAAAGCAGAATGCCGGCCAAAACGGCCTGGAACAGGGTCACTTTGTTACTCGTTGTCAGCCACTGAACCGTGGTGACGGCCAGGGGCGGCACCCAAGTCACCAGGGGCCGAAAGTTCAGCCGTTTGTGGCTGATAACCCGGGTCGGATAGGCCGAACCTGCGAAACTCATGCGCCCTCCCGAATCGCAGCCATAGCCTGAAGAACGCCATCTGTAGCTGCCTGCGGCGTGAAGTGTGCGATGCGCTGGCGCACCTGCTCACTCATGGCGCGCCTCGCGGTCGGATCGTCCGCAAGCAAAGCCAGTCTTCCGGCGAGGGTCTCGAAATCGTGCAGCGGGACCGTGAAACCCGTCACCCCCTCTTCCACCAAATCCGGACCGCAGCCAACCAGCTCGCTGACAACACAGGGTAAGCCCCACGCCATAGCCTCATTGGCCACCAGACCCCACGTCTCCTGTGATGACGGCAGAACCAGAACATCCGCCGCAGCATACGCCCGGCACATCTCCCCCTGATTTAGAAACCCGGCAAAGCGGACAGGCGCGTTCAAGTCCTGGGCCAGACGGCTGGTTTCCTCGCGTAGGGGGCCATCACCGGCCACCAGCCCCACCACGGCGGCAGAACGACTCGCGTGCGCAATCGCCCGGACGAAATCCAGGGGGCACTTCCGGGGAATCAGTTTCCCGGCCAGCAGGCACACCAGGGCGTCCTGGGGAAGGTCCCAGGTTTGTCGGCCCGCAAGCCGAAGTGCCGCCGGTCGTTCTGCTTCCGGGTGAAGGGCGGCGCAGTGCGGCACCAGAAAGGTTCTCTCCGGGCGCGCGCCATAGTGGAGGAAATAGTCCCGCGACCAGCTACCGACCGGCAGGCACGCGTCCAGGCGACTAATGAAGTAGCGATACGGCAGCTCCTTCGCCAACCGCGTGAGAAGGGGACGCGCATCATGCAGATGGGAGTCGCTGCGGGCCATCACAGCCGTACCTTCCCGCCAACACGCCTGGATAGCCTGCCAATACCCTCTGGTGTGCCAGCCAAGCGCGAGCACAGCGTCGAAACGCCCCTGACGAAGGACCTGACCGATCCCGGGCGTATCGATGCCCTTGAAGGTGTTCACAGAAGGCTGGGACGCAACGTTCGTGAGGAAGCGGTGGGCGTAACCATCCAGCAAGGGAATGTCCCAATCGAACTCCACACCAAACCCCGCCTGCGCCTGTTCCCTGCCCGAGGCATAGTGTCCGAACAGCACCTCCACGTCGAGCCCGGGCTGGGCGGCCAGGTTGCGAAACCATGGTGCTTGGTACTGCACGGGATGAGAGGCCACAATGGCGAGGCGCTGCGTCATGCCGAACGCCTCTCTGCTTCCGGGTTGATCCGCGCCTCTGCCGAAATCACGCCGTCGAACACGGTGGCCAGCCGACCTGCCATGGCACGAGCGGTAAATGGTGCCAGCCGCTGCACGTCCGGATCCGCTGGAATGGGATCGATAAACATCTCCGTCAGGCGGCGGCACAATTCAGGGATAAGCTCAGAGCCCGGGCCGTCGTCTCCGTACACAACCGCCGAAGTTCCGGTGATTCCCCACAGGAGTTCCGGCCCCGGACTGGCCTGATGCAGCACAGCCAGGATCGGTTTGCCCGCCAGCGCACAGGGGAAAATCTTCGAAGGTGTGTAGTGCGCCTCCCCGGTGCCGACGATCAGCAGACAAGTACTATCGAGCAAAATCTGAAGTGCGTCCAGGTAAGAAACACGGGCCGCACGTTCCGTTACCAGATGCGCGACACCAGCTTCTTCCGCCAGTGGAAGCATTTGCGGGACTGGATCGCGCGGCGCATAACTGGTGCCAATAAAGTGGACTTGCAACCGGGCACCGAGCTCGGGCTGGTTCGCCACAAGCAGACGAACCGCCTGCAGCATGACCCGCAGCGCAGGATACATCCCCGGAATAATCACCCCCGTGTAGACGAGGTGCAGTTTGCCGTCCCGGGGATCAAACACAGGGTTCAGGCGGGGCCGGGCGCGAAGAAACGCAAACTCCATCGGTTCCGCCCCAAACGGGATCTCCGTCCGCTGGACGCCCGGCTGAAGGGTGGCCGCGTATTCGGTCGCGCCCAGCGAAACTCCGGTGAGTGCAGAAGCCTGGCGCACGGCGAGGGGTTCCAGAACTTTGGCCATCGCCCACACCAGCGGCCATTTCGGCGGATGCTCTGCGCGGGGCACCTTCCACCACGCGTCGCTCCCCCAGGGGTCTTGATAGTCAATAACGTATGGAATGCCAAAAGTCCGCTTCGCCATCCGCCCCAGAAGCATCGGGACGCAGGGCGGCACCGAAATCAGTATGAGATCAACGGTCCGCTCCGCCACTAACTCGCGGAGCGCCTGCCAGTGAGCTCGCAGACTGCGAATTCCGATATCACCAATACCGAAGCGTCGGGCGCTCGCGGAGGATATCGCCGCAGTGCGAATTACTTCCACATCGGCCGCCACCAGGCTTTCGTTATCGAAATCGAGGGGGTAGTCATAAAATTCGGCCCGCGTGGTGATCACGATCGGATGCCACCCGAAGGCTCCCAAATGGTTGGCGAACAGGCGCGGTCGAATGGCCGACGGCAGGCTGGAGGGCGAGAAATCCGGAGCAATAATCACTACCGTCCGCATCACGCCCCGGCACTCTCCAAATTGACATCAAGATTTGGCTGAAGCCTCTCCGGCCGCGCCGTCTTAACTCCCGCAGGCCCAAAGACCCGGGCTTCCAGAGCCGCCTGTAGTTTTGAGATCTGAAATTCGAGGTTACCCTCGGTGAGAGCGAAAGCCCGGGCATTGCTTCGCAGCTGCTTCAGCCGGGAAGGGTCCGAATACAAGCCGTGGATACGCTCTGCCATGGCCCCGAAGTCGCCGGGAGGAAACAGGACGCCGGCGCCGGACCGTCGGATCACGTCGCGCAGACCGGCTGTCCCCGAGGCAACCACCCCCAGTCCAGCCATCAGATAGTCGAAGAGTTTGTTCGAGGCCGTCAGGTTCAGGTTCTCGCCCAGAAACTGTTCCGGACACAGGCCCACGGAATAGGGCGCCGCCATTTGCACCGCTTCGCTGGGCATGTATGGCGGAACTGTGAAGACTCTTTCTTCCAGTGCGAGTTCCCGAATGAGCGCGGTAACTCTGGAGCCCCCGTCCTGAGCCGAGGGTCGGCCCTGGATATACAGTTTGATCGGCGACGGCAACAACGCCATGGCCCGGAGTACTTCACCCAGGCCGCGGTAGCCCAGGTCGATCACGCCGTTGCGCCAATAGAGGGAAAATCCATCAATCGATGGCGGGAATGGCCCGCGAAAAATCGGGGGGGCATTGTCCAGCGGCAACACGTGCTGCAGCCCGTAGTCCTGTTCCAGTCGCTCGGCAATCTGAGGGGTGGCCGCGAGGACCAGTGCGCAGTCCCGAAGCCCATCCTGCTCGGTGGCCCGAATCATCGCACGCTCCGTGACGGTTTGCTCGTGCGCCATCTCCGAGTAGTACTCCTGAGCGTCGAAAAAAAACTGGCCGCCGCACTTCCTCGCCGCCTTCCAAACCGGCAGCAGCGTATCGATATTAAATCCCCCGTACAGGTTGGCGGGGGTCTTCAACAAAAACCGCTGCAACTCAATGGCGCGCGTCGAGAACGCCGCCGCTGTCGCCTGGCCCGTCAGGCTAAATCGCGCCCGGCTGAGGAAGTGCGCCGTCTTCTCGATAGCCAGCCGGGCCTTCGCCCCGCCACGCCACGCGAAGCGAACCGTGTGCCTGCGGAGGTTGGACAGTCCCTCAAAATCTGCCGGTTCCGGAGAAATCGCGCCAATCGGCAAGCAGTCCACATAGAGAACCTCCACTCGCGGCAGCATGCGGGCGATGGCAGCAGCATAGCGGGGAGATCGGGGCTCTGCAATCGCCGCATAACTGGTTGCCATACAGACTCTTTGGAAGCTGCTCACGAGACTCTCCGAAAAACCATTCCGTAACCAGTCAGCCGGCCAATCAGCCCCCGCGTCAGAACACAGGCCAGGGTGGCCGGAATGCCGAAGATATGCGTCCACCGCCCGGTCCTGTGGGTGTGCCAGAGCGGGTCACGTTTGAGCCACAAGTCCACCTCATCGTAGACGCCTGACATGGGAAAGGGCCTCGTCTGCAAAGTGGAACGGCAGAGCATCTGCCGCAGGGCATTTGGGTTATAGGGCTTAACGTGGTCGAAATCGTCGTAAAATCCGGGATGCAGCAGGGGCGTCAGGAAGATCGCAATCCCGCCGGGTTTGAGCAGCGCCAGGTAATGGGTCAGAAAGCCGGCCAGACTGTCGGCATCCATGTGCTCAATCACATGTGAGAACAGCATAGCGTCAAAAAGCGGCTCGCCGGGTAAGGGAAAGGCCGAGGCCAGACGGATATCGCGACCCTGTCCGAGGCCTGTTTCCACGGTTTGCGGGTTCACGTCCACGCCGGTCCAGTGGAGGTTGGCCGCCTGAATCAGGGGATAGAAGCGGCCCCGACCGCAGCCGACATCCAGCAACCTTGACGCGGAGGGGCAGTGCGCCGCCAGGGTTCGACGCAAAAATGTCTCCTCCGAATTGACGCGGCGGCGCAGTTCGTAAATGCTGTCGACCAGGGTATGGAGCAGGTTTTTTGGCATCAGCGCATTTGGGGTCAGGCAGGGAGCCAGAACATCCTTCGAATTCGGGTCCGCCCCGGACAATAATCCACCAGTTCGGAGAACGCCGAGCCGGCCAGGGTGCGCAGGCAGGCAAGGTACCCAACAGAAAAGGCCAGCGCGAACGCAACAATCAGGGGCGGAGTCCAAACGGCGGTCGCAACGTGGAAATAGAGTGGAGAGAAAGCTGCCAGAAGCAAGACGGTCGTCACGACTGCGGCACCCGAAACCCGACCGAGCCGGGGAAGATCCAGCGCCCCCGCCAAATGCAGGCCTCGCACCATAATCAGCACTCCAAGCACCTGCGCTGCCACCGCTCCGAGCAGATAGTTCGCCGCCCCCTGCGGCAGCAACACCGCCAACGAGACGACTACTCCGACCGAAGAGACTGAATCCGCGTGCAAACAGTCACGCTGACGACCACTGGCCAGCAGCAGAATGCTCAGCGTGTTCGCGAGCGCGGAAAGCCCTGTCGTCGCCAGCGCCAGCGGCAACAGAGGCGTGGCCGCCTGCCACTTTGTACCGTACAGCATGTTCACTATGGGCCCGGCGAGAGCCAGCATCACGGCGGCCATGGGCACAATCAGCCAGAAGACACTCTGCAGTACCAGGGTTCCGGCCCGGCTTCGCGCCGGGGTGCCTGCCGGGACCCTCGCCAATACGGGGTAAAGCGTGGCTGTCAGGTAAGTGGGAATCCGCAAACAGGCAATGGTGGCAATGCCGATAGCGCGGCCATAGACACCCGCCCCGGCAAAGCCCAGGTAATGAACCAACAGCGCACTCTCCAGCATCTGGCGTCCGCCGATCAGCAGGCCGCTGCTGATTCGCGTCAGGCCGTACCGCCAGGCAGGCTGGAACCGCAGCCAGGACAATTCCCAGGTAGGTCTCCAGCCGGTTCGAACGATCAGATCGTAAATGGTCGGCAGAAATACCAGCAGGCCCGGCACCAGCAGCGCATAGACACCAGCGCCCAGCAGAGCCATCACCAGAGCACAGACGTTGCTGATGACAATCCCAACGGCCTGGATTGTCCGGAGTCTGTACCAGTCCAGCTTGCGCTCCAGCATGCTCATCCGAAGCTCGTGAAACCAGTCGAAAAAGAAGATGACCGACATTACCTGTAGCAGGGGAGCCGCAGCAGCGTAGCCCGGGAAAACATACATGCCGAGCGCCATCAGATTCACCAGAACGAAGATGGCCCCCTGAATCAGGCCGCCAATGGTGAAGATATTCTGATAATCGGGCTCTTCCCCGACAGGCACCTGAAACGTCTGCTCCAGAAACGACCGAAACGAGATAACCGTAAAAAATCCGATGATGGACGTCACCAGACCAAATTCGCCATAAGCCGACGGTTCCAGGCGACGGACCAGCACCAGCATGGTGGCAAACTGCGCGAGTTCCCTGAACATATTCAGGCCGGCATTCCAAAGGAAGCCGCTGCGCAGCTTCGCTCCCGCGCCCTCGTTAGCAGGCATCGCGCATGGCCCCCAAAACCACCAGTGACCAGGCGCGATTCGCATTCAAATGCCCGGCCTCAAAAGCCTGCCACAGCCGCATCACCTCTCGTTTATCCAAAAAGTCCGCGTGGAGCGCTCTCTCCCGAAAAGCTCCCGAATCTTTCAGCATCCACTCGCGCAACGGCAGGCAAAAGCCCGTTTTTGGACGCCGACCGGCCGCATCCACACGGTCGTGATTGGCGGCATCCACCAGCAGGGGTTTGTTGACACCTGCCCGGAGTTCTCGGCTTTGCGGGACCGACGTGACCAGTTCCACCAGCTTGTGGTCCAGAAACGGAACCCGAATTTCCAGCGACCACGCCATGCCATAAACATCCGCATCGCGGAGAAGCTGGTCATGCAGGTAACGACTGATCTCGTTCCGCTGAAAGGTTGCGGGATCGGCGAAATCGCCCGGAGGGAGCAAGTTCTCGCCGAGGGCTTCCACCTCGCGCGGATCGAGCCCCAACAATCTGGCGGTTACCTCGCCGGGGAAAAAGCCCCTCCCGGTGAAGTACGTTGCGGCGGGCGTGGCCGAGGCCAGTTGCGACAGGCGCCCCCAACTCTCGTTGCGAGTCATCCGGGAAGGCAGGCGCAGAAGTGGAGCCATCGCCCGTCGCACCGCTTGCGGCAGCAGCCCCCAGACCCGCAGACTCCCTTCCGCTTTCGAGAGCAGATGCTGATGACGATACCCCCAAAAGATCTCATCGGCCCCTGCCCCGGAGAGCACGGCGCGCAACCCTGCCTCGTGAGCCGCTTTAGAGACGAACCAGGTATTCAGGCCGTCGTTACCCGGCTGGTCTATGGCTGCGAGCATGCGCGGCAAATCGGCTTCGAAATCGGCCTGCGTAACGACGGCCTCAGTGTGGGTGCCACCATGCCATTCAGCGGAGTCGCGGGTGGCTTCGTTATACCCTGCGTGATCAAAGGCCACGGTCAGAGTGTTGATTTCCTGACCGGCACGAGACGCCAGAGCCGTGAGCGCCGTCGAATCGACCCCGGCGCTCAGGAAAATCCCCAGCTTTGCATCGGAGATCAGGTGGAGCCGGATGGCTTCCGAAAGTGTGCCTGGAATATCCGCCGCCCGACCGGACCGGTGAGGTGAGGCCCAGTCCCAGTAGCGTTTCTCCACCGTCCCTGCTCGGGAGATGGCCAGATAATGAGCCGGCTCCACACACTTTGCACCCTTGTAGATGGTGCCGGGGTGCGGCACCGAGCCCAACAGCAGAAACCCTGTCAGCGCTTCCGGATCTACCGAGCGAGTTACGAAGCCACCCCGAACCAGAGCCCGGACCTCCGAGGCGAACGCCACCCGACCACTTGCATCCACGGCATAGTAGAGAGGCTTGATCCCAAATCGGTCGCGCGCGGCATAACAGACAGAGCGCCGTTGGTCGTAGAGGGCGAAGGCGAACATACCCCGCAGGCGGGTTAACAAACCCTCCAGCCCCCACTCCTCGTAGCCATGTACCAGGACCTCACTATCGGAAGCCGAACGGAATTGGTGCCCGAGCGTGCGCAGCTCCGAACCAAGCTCCCTGTAGTTGTAGATTTCCCCGTTACAGATAACCCGGATGGTACCGTCCTCACTCGCCAGAGGCTGGTTTCCATCAGGCGAGAGATCGATAATGGATAGTCTTCGGTGGCCCAGCGCGGAACACGTGTCATGCCAGAAACCGGAAGCATCCGGCCCCCGGTGGGCCTGGGCCAGTGTCATTCGGGCAACGGCTTCACAATCTTCGGGGGAAATACCCCCGGGTATACGAATAATTCCGGCAATACCGCACATGTTTTGAGAGGCTGTGTTGAACTTCGGGCGTCAGGGCTTCAGTTCCGGATCCGTGCCGCCGGAGGGCTGGTAATACGAACGATAGTCCTTGTAATTTTCGTAACCGTAGTATCCGGTCACCTTCGGATTCCAGTCGTTCAGAATGGAACCCAGCACTCGGATATCATCCTGCGCAAAGCGATCCCGCGCGGAGAGCAGGGTGTCGCGGGTTGTCTTGCCCGACCGAACCACAAAGACAACGCCGTCGACCGCATGACCAATAGCCCGCGCATCGGGCAGGTGGAGCATGGGAGGTGTATCGATCAGAACCACATCGTATCTCTGACGCGCCTCTGCCAAAATCCGGGGGAACTGCTCGGAGTGCAGCAGATTGGCGGGAGTCGACTTGAGTTTGCCACGAGTGAGCACGTGCAAATTCGGGATATCGGTCTCGCTCGCAATCGAAGTGAGTTCCGAAGGCGGTACCTCGCCCTGCAGCAGCGTCGCAAGGCCCTGTTCATTCCCGAGGCCGAATATCTTGTGCAACCGGGGGCGTCGCATATCGCCGTCAATCAGCAGGGTACACCAGTTGATTTCGGCAAAGGCAATGGCAAGATTACAGGCGACCGTCGTCTTGCCTTCATGAGGCCCGGAACTGGAGATGGCAATGATCCGCGGCGGTTTGCCGTTCCTGCTGGACAGCAGCACCGAAGTAAGCGCAACGCGGAAAGCCTCCGCCGTCATGGAGCCCTGGTGGTTGAAGGAAATCCGCTCAATCAGGTCCTGCGATGCCCCGATTAACAGTCCGTGCTTCGACTTCGACGTCGTCAGGGAAAAGCGGCTGTCGGCGCTCGCCGAAGGAATCACCCCAAGTTCCGGAGCATCCAGAAACTGTGTCGCCTCGCCGGGGGCCATTACCGACCGATCCATATTTTCGCGGACCAGCACAAGCGCAACGCCCGCCACCAACCCGAAGAACAGGCCAAACATCATGCCGTGCCGCAAACTCGGACGAATCGGGGCACCAGGTGGCACCGCAGGATCAATCACCCGGAAATTGCTGGAATGAATGGCCGAAGAGATCCCGGCTTCTTTTACCTTTTGCAACAACGACTCATGCAACTGGCGGTTGGAATCCACTTCGCGCTTCAGAATGTTGTAGTGAATGGACTTGGAACCTTGCTCGTTCACAATCTTCGCGTGCACAGACAATTCCTGATTGAGAAGCGACTCGCGCGTTTGAGCGGCCAGCAGATCGTTGTGAATACGATCCAGAATTCTGGAGCGGCTCTTCGACAGGTCGACTTCGAGCGCCGAAATTTGCGCCTGAACCCGCTTCACCTTGGAGTTTTCCGCCGTCAGCGTGGAACTGAAGTCTGCCAGTTCCCGCCGCAAATCGGTCAGCTTCTGGCGGATACTCCGCAGGGAGTCGTCATCCAGAATTTCCCCCAGCGAGTCGGCTGGCGTGCGGGAGGCAAGTTCAAAACGTGCCTGCTTGGCCACACGATCCGCCTGCGCGGAGGAAACCTCGGCCTGCAACTGCTTCACCTTCTCCTCGGCGGCACTCTCGGTATCTTTATCACCGGTATAGAGCAGCTTCGAGGTTTGGGCGTAGCGTTGGAGTTCTTCTTCCGAACGTTCCAGCTTTACCTTGAGCTCATTGAGCTGCCGCGTGAGCCATTCGCTGGCATGTTGGGTCGCCTGCCAGTGGGATTCCAGACGTTCGTCGATAAACTCCGCAGCCAAAGTATTCGCGTAAAGGGCCGCCAGTTTCGGATTGGGGGAATCGCAGCCAATTTCGATAATCCGGTTGGTGGGAAGTGCCTTGATAAAGACGCCACTGGCTGTCGCCGCGATCAGATCATTGCGATCCGGCTTGCGAGTGGTCGGCAGGTTAAACAGCTTACGCCAGGATTCGTAGCGGTCGTTTGGCGCCGGCAACTGCAGCGCAGCCCCTTCCAGCTTCTCCACTACCCGCTTTTCCAGACTCGCGCTCTGCAGAATGCTCACCTGCGTCAGCAGGTTGGTCTCCGTGACGAAGCCCCCGGAATTGTTGCCCGACTCCTTGAGCGCCATCATCGGCTCGTTATTATCCAGCACTTCAATCGACGTGCGCGCCTCATAAACCGGTTGCTGCGGCAGCGTATAAAGGATCCCGGCAACGGAACCGAAAACAGTCATCAGAAGCAGGCTCCACTTACGCCGCTTCAGCACCACCCAATACTGCTCAAAGCCCTCGTTTTCGGTGGAACGCCTCTCGGGTGTTGCCTGTCGCAGCGGGAACGCCTGACCACCATAGCGACGCGAGATGTTCTCCACGCGTTCGCCCAGCCGTTCCACCAGAGCTGACGTGGAAGCTGCGGGTATGCCGGTAACCGCCTTGTTCAGCGATTCCGCGTCGCGCGAAGGCGGCTCGCCCCTGAAGTCGTCCGGCCGTTCCTGTGGTGTCGGGTTCATGTTTTTCAGCGTCGGTAAATCGCGATGCCTGTCCCCAGTTGGAGGAGTGTCTCCAGAACGCGGGTCGAAGCGCGTTTCGCGGCGCTCGACGGGATGATCAAAATGTCGTTAGGCAGCAGATTGATATCAGCCGCTTTGCTGTCCATTACTTTCGCCAGATCCACCGCTATCTCCACTCTCTGGTTATCCTTGCCCATTCTCTTAATGGATGCCCGGCGGGGTGCCGCCGTTACCAGCGTCCCCTCCGCCATGGCCAGAGCCTGCAAAGCCGACACTGTTTCATTATCCGCCAAAGCGAAGCCGCCGGGACGGTGCACGTCCCCGATGACATAGACGATGGCCGCCTTGGGGACCGTAATCAGATCGTCTGCAATAATCTGGATGTTCCCCCCAGGGTTCGTCCCGTCCAGCAGTCCCTTGTAGGTAATGTCACCCACCAGATATTTACCGGTTGCGTCGGCGTGAGAGCCTTCAATCGGTAACGGGCCACTCTCCACATGCCTCGTAATCTGAATACGGTACCCCGCTTCCGGGGCGAGACCGCCAGCGAGCGACAACACTTCCAGCAGCGATTTTGAGCCCTGCAACTGCACAATGCCCGGGCTTCTCACCATCCCGGCGACCGCCACCGGCTGGCTTTTCATCTCCATTATCGTGACCACCGCAGCTGGCTGGATGACCAGCTTCTTCAACTTCTCGTTCAGCGCTGTTTCGAGCTGGCTGACTGTCAGACCCGAGGCATGGAGCCTGCCAAGCAAGGCAAGGTTGATGTCGCCCGCTTCGTCGATCCGCATCGGCTTGTCGTGGAGCTCCTCCACTTCGGGGATCCGGATCGAGAGCTGATCCCCCGACCCGAAGACGTAGGCAGGTCTCCCGGAGCCCTGCCCGTAGACGGCAGAATCTGTCAGACCGAATAAGGTCAACGTGAGAGCCGCAAAGTGCAGCAAACGTGTCAGCTTTGGAACTCCCTATAGACTTTCATCGGCACAATCCAGGATCTATCGATCTCAATCGATACAGAACGCTGTAATAAAGATATCGATAAAACGAGTCTGGTGGGTTTCGTTTCCACCAGAATACCCTCAATTCCGTTCAAAGGGCCCTCCGTGATGCGGACTTTGGCGCCAACGGCCACGTACGGGCAAGGAACGGGTTCCAGGCCGCAGTTGCAGGCGACCCGCAAGGCCTGAATTTCGGCTTCCGGCACAGGATCCGGTACGCCCTGCTTGCCGAGGATGGAGTGGACAGCAGGAAGCTGGAGGACAGGGAGTCGCCGGGCCGGATCCAGACGGCAGAAGACGTAACCGGGAAAAAGGGGAACTTCCACATCCTGCATCCGGTCAGACCAGCGCCTTCGGATGACGTTGACCGGCAGAAAGTCCTGGTAGCCCCTGAGTCGCAGGACCCGAGCCACAGACTTTTCTTTCCGGGAACTGACGGCAAGCGCAAACCATGCGGTATCTGTGACGCTCGCAGGCTCGCCGCCGGGGTACAGAAATTCAGGGTACAGAATTTCACCGGTCATGACCCTTCCCGCAGGCGCACCAACCGGAGATCATCCGCCCAGACAGTCCCGGAAAGTGGTGTATCGAACCCCCAGCTGGCTCTCCTCGAAAGGGAAATGGCCACCAGACTGGAGCCGGGCCCGACCCGAAACGTGGACTCCACCGTCCGCCAGGGCTGACTGCCGGTGATCGCCTGCGTGGTGGAAAAGTGGTGCTCGTCATTCATATCCGCCAGGCGGATGGTAATCCCCTGTTCACTGGTTATGCCCTGAGTTTCCAGAACCGCCGTCAACCGGTAAACACCCTGTGACAGGACTACCTTCTGCGTTACATTCCGGTACTCGGGATTGGTCCCCGAAAAACGCACCCGCAGACTCGTATGCCCGCTTCGGAACATCGAAGTATCCGGCTCCGCACTTACGGCTTCCATTGGATCCACGTGCCACCCGGCCCCACTGGTTCCCGCAGCCGTTACCTGAAGGTTCTCAAAGCCTCCGTCATGCAACAGATTTCCGTCCGGACGCGGAAGAGTAGCCTCCAGCACGGAGGCCGTCGGGTAATCCCGCTGTGCGATCAGGTAGTCAATGTAGGCCAGCGTCTCCGTTTCGCGGGCCGAAGTCCCCAATAATTTCCAGACCTGGGCGACCTCAGCCCGGTCCGCAGCAGATGTCAGCCAGACAAAATAGTCGCGCGCCACACCTGCACCAGGCGCAGCCTCCCGAAACACATTCTCGGGACCGCCCCCCAACCGATGCCAGACCTGAAAAACGGTCGCAGCATAGTCCGGCGAAAGGCGCAGCGCCGCCGCAGATTCCTGTAGCCCCCGACGGGTGTCCCCGAGGCGAAAACTGAGATTTGCCGCCCGAAACCGAATGTGGGGCAGCCCCGGAGCGGCAGCGACTGCCCGGTCAATGCAGAGCCTTGCCAGAGCTTCCCGATCCCCTTCGACGAAAGCATCAGCCAGGTCCGCCCATCGCTCCGGCGAGGCCGGGTCGGCGCGGAGAGCTTTGGTCAGGTGTGCCGCAGCCCCTGCAGCATCGCTCAGCCACAGGTCGCGGTACGCCTCGTCGGTCTGGCTCGGAGTCAGGGCTCCACCGACCCGGGAGTTCGGGTTTCCGGTCAGAAGCTCGGGGATCACAAGCGCCAGAATGCCCAGCCCGAGCAAGGGGAAGGCAATTTGCCGAATTATTTTTGTTGCATCCACGCTGTTACAACCACTTTTGAGACAGAGCTACCGCTACTCCAGTCCCACTCCTGGCCCGAACATATCTGCACAGTTCTGTCCTGATTATAGGCGTATTTACGCCCAATTTGGGGAGAGGTAGTACCAGTACACCGGAAGGCCCGTTAGTATTCCTGCGGAAAAATGGGCCTTAAGGCAAGGGAATACTGACACTGGCTTGTGGTGGTGCAGGTGGCGTAGCTGCTGCACCTGTCACCGTAGCGACTGTCGCCACACCGGCAGCGACGACGGCACCCGCACCAACCGCCGTTACCGTCGAAACACCCGCTACCACACCCCCGGCTGCACCAGCGGCTCCGGCAGCCGCCGCCCCAACCGCACCTGCACCTGCTGCTCCGGCAGCGCCTGCAGCCCCCGCTGCTGCGACCGTCCCCGCTACACCAGCCGTGGCCCCAACGGCCCCCTGCAACAGAAACGCCGGCGCACCCTTGGCATTACAGGCATCCTGCCCGTTCCGCTCCATTACGCCCGACGTCATGTGTACATCCACTCTCTTGTTGTCCAGGATGACCACTTCGCCGGACGACGGAACGACAGGAACGTAAAGTCGGCCCACCGCGCAGATCGCCAAGGGCTCCTTCATCGCGTCAAACTGAATGGAGCCTTTGGACAGGTAAAAATATCGGCCCGAATCGTGAATTGGTCGAATCCGGGCATGAGAACTCCCCCCCAGGACCACCCGATTGGGCCCGGAAAGACGGAACAACACCGGGGCCGCACCGGCTGTGACTTCATCACCATCTACCACGGGCAGAGGCCCTGCCTCCGGGCGTGTTTCCACACGACTTAAGGCGAAGGAAGCCCGACTACTGACCAGCCCAAGTACCGGACTGCTTCCAACCGGCGCAGCAATCATCGCTGCCGAAGCCAGACCGAAGATTGTTATCAGGAAAGAGGTACGCATGCTCTCAAGGCCATGCTACCGCACTTCCGCAGTTAAACTACAGCGAATAATTGTCCCGATTTGGCACACGGCCCCCGGGACCCGGGCCGGTACCGCCTAAACGGCACCATTTTTCATTTCGGAGACCAAATGCTCCGAAGCGCGCATCGACAACGCCAATATGGTCATGGTCGGATTCTGCCAGCCACAGGTAACGAAACTCGCACCGTCAACGACTACCAGATTCTTGATGTCATGGCTTTGGCACCACTTGTTCAGGACGCTGGTCTTTGGGTTATCCCCCATACGCGCGGTACCCACTTCATGAATGCTGTACCCGGGCGGATAGAACTTGTCGGTCTTCGAGATGATTTCCCAGCCAGCCGTCCGGAACAGCTCTTCCATCGTGTCAGCTGAGTCTTTCGCCATGTTCAGCTCGTTGTCGCTGTCTTTCACATCAATGTGAAGGGCCGGGATACCCCACGCATCCACCACATTCCTGTTGATCCGGACGTGGTTCTCGAAACGCGGCACACGCTCGCCGTAAATACTGCCCGAGACGCACGACCCCGCATAGTGGTCCAGTTTCTGCTGGAGTTCCTCGCCATACGCAGCGAAGTGGTTCGGCTGCGCGCTGCCCCCGCTGCCGATGATGGCGCAATAGCCCTTAATGAAGTTTCGCTTCTCGCCCTTGTTCAGATTCCGGAACCTTGGCAGGAAAGCCGACCCGCCCATCAGACCCTGCGGCGCTTTCCCATCCCGCGCTTCGGGCACCGACGCCACAACCGAGACGCCATAAATCTGATCGTGCAAATAGTGGCCCAACATACCGGAGGAGTTGGCTATGCCCGAGTTCAGCATCAACCGGGTCGTCTCCAGACACCCCGCCGCCAACACCACCACCTTCGCCTTCACGTGCATTTCGCGTTTGGAATGCCGATCCACAAAATGCGCCCCGCTGGCCTTACCTGTGTCTTTGTCGAGAGTGATTTCTCGTACAATCGCGTTCGCCACCACATCCAGCCTGCCGGTCGCCACAGCATCGGGCAGCAGCAGGTTAATGGAACTGGCCAAACCATTCTGTCCGGCCGAGGACCGCATCTTGGAAACACCAAACTTGCGCTGCTTACAAAGGTCCGTCACTGTCTGGATCGTCTTGCTGTCCGGCGGATAGGTCGACTCAATGAAGTTGCCGTCGGGGAACTGCGGCCAGCCCTCTTTGCGTCCGGACACCCGGAAAATACCTTCCACCCGTGAGTAGAAGGGGTCCAGATCGGCCAGGCTGATGGGCCAGCTGTCTCCGCCACCGTCAATCTCGGCCGCTTTAAACTCAAAATCACTCAACCGGAAGGACTGCCTTGCCCAGAACAGCGACCGCCCGCCCAACAGGCGCACGCGGACCCAGTTGTACGGCTTTGCCGGATCATGGGTATAGGGATTTTCCTTTTCATCCACCCACTGGTTGGCGTTGTATTCATTCGCCTGGTACACATGCTCCAGCCGTCCCGGCTTGCCGAAGCCCCGGAACGGAAGTTCGTGGGCAGCCTTGTTCACTCGGTCCCGGGTATAGTCCGCTTCCGGTCCGGCATTCAGCATGAGACAGGACAGGCCCTGTTTCGTCAGAATATTGGCAGCCATGCCGCCGGAGTGGCCGGAGCCAACAATCAATACGTCGTATTCTTTTTTCGCCACGTCATTTTCCCTGAAGGTGTCTCTGAACGATTCATGTTCTGCGGTTCGGCGCTATACCGGATCGATAGGGTTCCAATAGAGCCCACCACCGCCGGCCCCGCGTCTGCCGGAGTTCGCCAGAGCAGCAGCGGCCTCGGGAGAATTGCGGGTTGCGGTCCGTATATCAGCATGTACCTGGTACATGAATCGCTTCATCGGATCCTTTGGCAGATCGTAAACCCAGGGTACCTGGGTCAGAAGGGGCTTCAGGATGGCATCCGCCTGTTTGGCATCCAGCTCGGCAAAAGCCTTCCCAAACTGTTTGCGCGCCTGCGCCTCCAGCCCATTCAGCCCGTTCCGATAGAGCAGTTGCCGATCTGCCGGGGACGCGCCCACCAGGAAGTCAAGAAACTCCGCCGAGTCACAGTCGCCGGCCCCGATATTTCCCTTGAGTGGCGGCAGCAGAATACTGCCCAGCTTTTTCAGCGTGGCAAACTGCCCGGCAGTGAAGAACTTACGTCCACCTTCCGACGTTTCACCGGCGTCGGCCAGCGGAATCTTCGGCGGATCAGTGGGGGCGCCACCGCGCCCGCCAGCCCGACCAACTCCGGGAGCCGGAGCCTGGACAGGGTTTTGCGCCAAAAGGGCGGGAACGGCCGGAGTAGCGGCCAATGCTCGAATGAAGCCTCTGCGTTTCATCAATGAACACGCTATCAGGCGTGCTTCGCCAGGTCAACTGCTGGGTGCCGACCGGGTGTGAGACACCGAAGCTCACTGGCCGCTGCTACGGCACCAAACGGAGAAGAACACCCGCCAAAGCGCCGGGCCGGGCTCGATAACTCGCTGAAGATCAGGCGCTGAAGTGCTTCTGCAGGACCAGCGCTACCGTTCCCCTCAGCCGGGCCAGGCCGTCCTGATGGGCCGGAACCACCGGAGGTCTGTGCGCCCCCGGAAGCGCCTGGCCGGCAACCTCCGCCTCGATGGCCGAGCCGAAGCGGCTCCACGATTTGGTCAGGTCCCCGATGACTACGATTCGCTCCGGAGCCAGCGCGGTTATCAGCATCCGCATCCCGACCCCCAACTTGTGCGCCATCTGGTCCAGGGCGGCCACCGCAAGCTCATCACCTTGGGCAGCCAACCGCAGCAGATCCTGAAAACTCAGCGTCGCGGCCTGCGGGTTCGCCTCGGCATAGTAGCGAAGCGCCGCGCGGTTGGAGCCGTAGACCTCCCAACAGCCCGTGTTCCCGCAACCGCACTTCGGGCCCTCCGGATTGAGCGAAATATGCCCGAACTCACCGGCCATACCGTTCATCCCTTTGGCTAACCTGCCATTCACCAGGATTCCGCAGCCAATGCCTTCCGACACCGTCACCACCACGAAGTCATCCGGCGTCGCCGAACCGTACGCCCCCTGGTCGAACCAAAGCGAGGCCAGCACACAGGCATTGGCCGCATTTTCCAGCACAACCGCCAGCCCGGTGGCAGCATGCAACGGCGTCACCAGATCCTCCCCGGCCCACTTCAAGTTCGGTACAAACGTCAGGCTGCCGGTGGTGGGGTGGACTCTTCCGGGAATGCTAACCCCAATACCCTCTATAGTTTTACCGGAGCAGAGGGCAACGATTCGCTGAACCCGAATTACCATCTCTTTGACGGCCAGCTGTACCGAGCCGGGCGTAGGAAAGACTTCCTGAGAAAGGAATCGGCCATTGACGTCAGCCAGCGCAATCGTGATCTGCGTGGGGCGAATATCAATGCCGATTACTACCCGGCTCTCGTTCAAACGAAGAAAGGTCGGTCGACGCCCCCGAGGCAGCGGAACGGCGTCACCCTCCACCAGCCACCCTTCCTGCAGCAATTCCTCCACGATCAGAGAAATCGTACTCCGCTGCATCCCCGACATACGTGCAAGGTCGGCCCGTGAGATGGGCTGGCGAGTCCGGATCAGGTTGAGGACGGCACGGCGGTTGATCTGCCGGACCACCTCCGGTGATGCGGTGTCGATGCGTCTGGGTTCTGGCACAGGGAAATTTGAGAATACTCCATCTATGGAAGAAAAGGCCGCCGAGCGGACACACGTCGGGTGGCAGACATTTGACGGGCGTTCCTTTTGACCTCCGTCAGGCAGCCATATTGAGGAGTGGCGGGGCGTCTTTACCGCAGCAGCGCTTGTATTTGGCGCCTGACTTACAGGGACAGGGGGCGTTGCGGGGGATCACCTTGGTTCGATGGGAAAATTCCGCCAGTTCGCGGCGTTCTTCGGCTTCGATTTGGGAGTGGAGCCGGGTTTCCGCGGTTTGAACGGTGTCCGGAATGGGTTCGTTTTTTCGAATTCCTGTTGCCTCGACTGGCTTTGGGTTCGTTTTTTCAAATCTCAGGACGTCGCGGGCGCTGGCGGGTGCCGGGAGGCCGAGATTCCAGCGATTGTTGAGGTAGCGGTCGGTCTGGAGACGGCGCAGTTCCATGGTGTTGCGGCGGACGGCGGTGTTGAGACGGTCGCGGTATTTGCGGCGGGTGTCGAGAACTTCTTCGGAGAAGGTGGATTCGTCGACGGTTGCCAGATGCGAGAGGCGCCAGGTGTCGCGGAAGATCTCGGCGGCGAAGTGGAGTTCGAGGAAGCCTTCGGGACGGAGTTGGGATTGAGCTTCGGCGGCGAGGGCGAGGTATTCGGCAGGATCGCCGACTACTTTGTCGTGTGAGAGGAGTTCGGGGAGGGTTCGCATGTTGTGTTTTCCTTTTCTTCTTTTACTTTTTTTGGGGTGAAGTTGCTGAGAGGGTGGAGTGCCTGTTCGAGATCGGTAAGGGGTAGGGGCGTGCCGCGCCGAGCGGTGAGCAGGAGGCGGAAGGATCCGCAGAAATGCCGGTAGTAGCGGGTTTCGAGACGCCCGAGGGCGGTCAGAACGATGCGGCTGGCTTCGGGAGAGTGAGCGCAGGCGAGGTGGTACATATCCTCGTAAGGTTCGGCGTCGGTGCCGTCGGTGGTTTTCAGGCCTCGGGGACGGTAGGTTGTGGCCTGATGATCGTAGACGGCTTTTTCCATGATTTTGGTTCGGATGCCGCGCCATTTTGAGATGGCCATTTCGTCTACGAGGCAGTTTTCGGCGAAGTCACGGGGCTTGAGGCTGAGGCGGGCCGTCTCGATGAGGTCACCGAGACGGTGTTTGATTTCCGGACCGATGACGAGGTCGCGGAGATCGGCCTGAAACGGAATTCTGGAGTTTTGGAGCATGACATTTCCTCGGTTTGGATTTTGCCATGCGGGGTTGCAGGGTGAGGTTTCGGGGTGGAACGGAAATGGGAGTAAGTGTAGTTCTTTTTATGGGTTAGCGATATTTTCTCGGTGCGTGACCGGCTCACCGTGGTTCCCCGGCAACGGTAGATGAAACGTTGCCCGAACTGGAACAAACCGGGAGAGCCGGAGCCGGAGCAGAGGCTGTGTCGGTCTGGGCTCAATGCCCGCTTGTGAATGTGGCCCGGACACCCTGGATTGTTGTGAGTGGCACAACGGCCCCCAGAGGGGCCCCTCGCCTTCTTCCGTGAAGAAGATCACGTGAAGGAAAGTCATCGATTGTTTTCCGGGTGTCCCTGGTTCGCGGCCGAATCAGGTGGGGTAGTGAGTCACTGTGTCAGTCACTGCAGGAGTTCCGGGTGTTGATCCATGAACTCGGCGGCTGCGGACAAGAACGGGCTCGAGGCAGGCGGTCGATGGGCAACGCCGTTAGTCACCACAATGGCCCTGGCGTTGGCGGTTTGGAGGGCTAAGCGGTTTTGGTGGGCGAGGGATATTGAAAAAAGGCCACCGGTTGCCCGGTGGCCTTTTCGTTTTTCACGAGTTGAGAGGGACGGTTAGTCGCCGAAGCTGCCGACTTCTTCCTTCTTTTCCACTTTGGCAGCCGGAGCAACCTTCGGAGCCGGGGCGATTCCGCCGAGTGCTGAGAGCGGCACGAAGCCGCCTTCCGGGGTCTTTTCCTTCAGGATCACTTCGCGGTACAGCTTGGCCATCTTGGCGTCTTCCGAAGCCTTGCGGGCCATCTCGGCATTACGCGCACGGAGTTTTTCTTCACGGGCGGTCTTGGCGATACCCTTGTCGTCCAGATCGTGCTGGATGTCGGCATTCACAGCTTCCAGATCCAGTACCAGCGAGTGCTGCACCGAAACCAGCGGTACTTTCTTGCCGCCGGCAAAGATCTCGTGCCGACCCTTCTCCTCGTACCACTTGGTGAGCGAGGCCGTCATGTGCATCTTCTCGACGATGTTACGCCAACCCACGCCCGTGTTGTAAGCGCAGAAGCTGATTTCGCCTTCCTGTGTGGCGTAGGGGATGATGCACTGTTCGGTCCGGCGGAAGTCGTAATTGAAGAGATCCTGGAACCACATACCGGCGATGAACAGGAAGTTCCAGCGGTCCTTGCGGCGCATTTCGATGTCTTCCATCGTGCGGTCGCCGGTAACCTTACCGTAGTTCTTGCCGGTTGCGCCCAGACCCTTGTCGAACTTCTGCAGAAGGTCCATCAGGCGGAAGTTGGTGGGAGCCTGGAAGGGATCGTAGTTGCGGAGCAGCGCGAGCGAACCACCGATGACGGTCATCAGCTTGCCGCGGGCGGCGTCGTTGACCTGCGCCACGTCCTTCGCCATCTGTTCGGCGTTGAGGAACTTGGTGACAGGCGCGAATTCCTTGGTTTCCTTGTCGATCATGACGGCCATACCCGTACCGCAGTTCGGGTGGCAGCCACAGCTCAACTGGCCCCAATCGGTGTCCGGTCCCTTAACCAGATCGGACCAATCGGAGAAGGTGCTGATGAAAGAGATTGGATACCAGTCACGCGTGGGCTCGCCCATGCCGATCTGGTTCTTCACGTCGTGCGCGAGGTGAGACAGCGTATAACGTTGAGCCTGACGACGTTCGTCGGTGATCTCTTCGTCGCGACCCGTGAACGAAACGGGCTGGAACGAGAGGAAGGAGATCTTCCTCGGGTTGTCGAGGGCGAACTGGATGACCTTGCCAACCTGCTCATTATTCACACCGTTGATGATGGTGATAACGGGGACGATATCGACACCGTTCGAGTGCAGGTTTTCAATGGCGCGCAACTTAACGTCGAACAAGTTGCCGATGGCGCGGTGGGAGTTGGCAGCGTTGCCGACGCCATCGAACTGGAGATAGGCGTAGCGGAGGCCGGCTTTCGCCGCTTCCAGACAGAATTCCGGGCTCTTGGCGAATTCAATACCGTTGGTGGCAGCCTGCACCGAGTTGTACCCAACCTTGCGGGAGTACTTCACGGCGTCCAGGAAGAACGGGGACAGGGTCGGCTCACCACCGGAGAACTGCACCGACATCTGGCGGCGCGGCTTGATGGAGATTGCGTTGTCGAGCATGGTCTGGATGTCTTCCCAGCTCAGTTCGTGGACGAAACCAACCTGATTGGCGTCCATGAAGCAGGGGTCGCACATCATGTTGCAGCGGTTGGTGAGATCGATGGTCAGGACCGAACCACGACCGTGGGTGACGGTGGAGGAGCCGTGGTCGTGCAGTTTTTCGTCGGCGTGGGCGCGGATGTCGCGACCGGGGAACACGCGTTCGATTTTCTCCAGGAAGGCCGGGTCCATCGCCATCACGTCTTCGAAGTGACCGTGGATTACGCAATCCTTCACCATCAGGATTTCGCCGTTGCGTTCAATGATGCTGGCCTTAATTTCGCCGACCTTCTCATTGCGCAGGATTTCAACCGGGATTTCACCGGCCACGATTTTGGTGCGGATCTCGGGAACACACTTCGGGCACAGCGAATCGGTGGTACGGGGCCAGCCAAGTGGCGGCTTCTGTTTTTCCCAGGACTTCAGCAGGGGCTTCTCGGACCATCTCGGGGTGAACGACGGGTTCTTGCTGATTGCATTCACACGGCTGAAAATGCTCCAAGCTACGTTGGCCGCTACGGTTACGGCCTTCTCTGCATATTTAATGGGGTGTGCCATTGGGGTTCTGAAATCTCCTGGACAGCTAAAGCCTATTTAGACTTTGCTTCTCTGTAAGGGTAGATTGGTACCGGGTGCTAATTCGATGTAAAAACATTGAAAGGTGCCGGATCGGGGTCCGATGGAGCTATCCAACATCGAACGGCTACCCCTCTCACCCAATGGGGATATATCAATAGTGAACGGGACAGGTAGCGGATCGCACAAATCGAACCTAAGCAGCCGCTTTGTCCACGACTTAGCTGCCGAATGCGGCTTCGACCTGGTGGGCGTCGCCAGCGCATCCCCGGTTCCCGATTTCGACCGCTTTCGCGACTGGGCCGACCGTGGCCTTGCCGGTGAGATGAGATACCTCACCGACCACCGCGCCGAGATCCGGGGCGACCTCGGCCGACTCCTCCCGGGCGTCCGAGCCGTGATCTGCACCGGGACCCTGTACAACGGCCCCGAACCCCACTCCACCGAATTCACTGACCCGGAAAGGGCCTGGATTTCTCGCTACGCATGGGGTGAAGACTACCACGAATCGATTCAAGCGAAGCTTAAGGTACTTGGAGCTAAACTTAAGCAATTAAAAGGAGGAGAGTGGAGATCATGCGTCGATACGGCGCCGCTCCTTGAACGTTCGCTTGCCCGCCAGGCCGGGTTGGGCTGGATCGGCAAAAACACCTGCCTGATCAGCCAGACGGCTGGCTCGTGGTTCTTTTTGGGGGAAGTTTTGACAACGCTGGAGCTGGAGCCCGATTCCCCGCCCCCGGATCGTTGTGGAACCTGCACACGCTGTATCGACGCCTGCCCTACCACCGCTATCGTGCCTTCCGCAAAAGGTGGCTTTGAACTTGATGCAAGGCGATGTATCGCTTACTTTACAATCGAGTTACGCTCATCGATCCCCGAAGAATTCCGGGTTCAGACCGGCAACCACATCTTTGGCTGCGACATCTGCCAGGATGTCTGCCCCTGGAATGGCCGGGCCGCAACCGATGCCCCGCCTGCCCGCGAAGAGCTCTTCGCTCCACCTCTGGATCGGCTCGCCGGAATCTCCAAATCTGAGTTCATCCATCTATTCCGGGGAACAGCTGCAACCCGATCAAAATACAATACTTTCCTGCGAAACATAGCAATTGCCATGGGGAACTCCGGACAAGCCAAATACCGCCAGCCGTTGGAGCGGCTGGCGGTATCTGACGACCCGCTGGTGGCAGAACATGCCAGGTGGGCAATTGGTCAGCTTTCAGCTATTTCTGCGCCGAAAACGACAGGTCCTGACGAAAACGATAAAGGTTAAGCTCCCGGCTTTCCGTCAGGGGCCCCGAAACGGACGCGACGAACAATAAAGGAGCTATACCCCGCCTTCCTGTAGGCCGGAAGTAGCTGATTCTTCACAATCACCTCCCATGCCTTCCGCTTGCCGGGGATAATCCGATTCCGGGCAATGCGGAGCAGTTGTATCTGCTCCGAGGGGGTCGTCGCGGTGCTCAACTCCGGCTGCAGCTCCTGGACCACCATAGTGCTGGACTCGATACAGGCGTTGATCCGGGCCGAAATTCGGGATAGTTGCGGATTCGCCTGCACTGCTGAACTCAGAATCCAACGGGCTGTACTCCCCGCCCTGGAGGCTCTGCGCCTGATCGACTCCCCGACCATATCGATTCAGCAAGCCAGCCCCTGCGGCGCGATGTGGCAGAACGAGCAATTCGGGTACTCGAGTCGCACCATAGTAGGTAACACGTAGACGTGGGGGGTGCCCAGAAGCACCGCCACCGCAAGAATACGTCTCATTTGCGCACCTCTGCAGCCACAACCGGGGCCACCTGTTTCCCCACGAAGTCCAGGCGGATTTCGACTTCGTTTTTGACCTTGACGCCGAACTGTTCCTGCGGCGTGACGCCGAAATCATCCAGCTTTACGGTGCCGTCGCCTGTCACACGGAATACCGCAGTGCCCTGTTCCCTCGCCTTCAGGTTCAAGATGAAGGGCCTGGTAACACCCCGAAAGCTGAGCGCCCCGTTCAATCTGCACGCAAATTCGTGCCCCTGAGTCCCTGCCGGGCACGTCATCCCTTCCGCCTCAAACCGAAGATCGGGCTGCTCGCCGGACGCGGTGGTGAAGATGTACTTGCGCCTGTGCTCGTCGCGCATCTTCATGCCGGTGGAGAGGCTGCGCACCGGAACGGTGGCGTCCACCTTCCGGATACTGAGACCGGTACCCACCACTTCAATCTCCGCCTGCGCGGTTACGGCCTTTGAAGCCCCGTTCACTTCAAGTCCCGCAATGTTGGTGGCGGAGCGGAAAGTGGCAGCACCGCCCTCGACAGCCAGGCCACCCGGGCCGGACGCGACGGTCGGAACCAGCGTGGTGGCCGCCAAAACCAGACACAAACCTGTGTATTTCATTGTCTTCCACCTCGTCAAATCGCCGCTATCAGAAAAGCAGCGCCGATACATGCGAGGAGTTTCAGAAATGTCCGCCAAAGTGTTTACGGACAGGCAGGTTCAAACGTCATACTTAAGGACATGCGGACTCTGACACTGTTTCTGGCCCTCCCCCTCTTCGCAAGCGCACAATCGCTTTCGATTGGCTTCCTGGGAGGTGCCCCCTTTCAGGACGTCGTCAAGAGCACAACTACGACGGGAGTTACCTCCGTGGCGAAAAGCAGCAACTTCACGGTCGGCCCCTCCCTGCAGGTCAGCCTACCCAAGGGGTTCCGGATAGAGGTGGATGCTCTTTTCCGGCCATATTCCTTCGGCCTGGTGAGAGCTCTCACCAACCCCGTCCCTGGGGCGGTTAGCAGCGGCGCTGTGGATGTTTCCGCGCAGCAGTGGCGCTTCCCCCTCCTCGCTCAATACCGGATCGGCAAATCCCGAACCCAACCCTTCATTGAAGGCGGCCTCTCCTTCGACCGTCTCTCTGGCTTGACGTCGGCGCTGAAGAGCACCATCAGTTCCGGCCCCGGCCAACTCCTGCACCAGAGCAACGCCTCGGTCGTGTTGGGTGCCGGACTCGACGTGAAGATCCCGCTCCTCCGCTTCAGTGGTGAAATCCGCTTCACCCGCCCGACCGTCTCCAACTTCGCCAACATCTCCAACCTGAACCAAGCCGAAGTTCTGGTCGGCATCCACTTCTAACCCCATGCGAACTCTTACATTTCTCCTGGCTCTCACGCCGGCCCTCCTGGCTCAACAACAGGGTCAGCCCCTCCCCCGCTGGACGCCAGGCACCCTCGATATCCACCAGATCAACACCGGCAGAGGCAACGCCGGGTTCCTGATCTTCCCCGACGGCACCA
>RGPS01000005.1 GCA_010084195.1 Terriglobia bacterium | reverse complement strand
ATCGCATTTTTGAGTGTTAGTCTGGGAGCACCATGCGGCTCCGCCTCCTGCTTTCTCTATCCCTTGCTCCCGTCCTGTCCATTTTCGCTCAGCAGCCGATAGCGGCCATTCCCGGGGATGAGCCGACAATAGCCCTCTATAGCCGTCTGGCGGAACATGCGGGGCGCCTGATCCCGATGCTCGCCCAAATGAAGACGGAGGTCTGGGTGGCGAAAGGCGCGTCGGAAACCTATGTTCAGCAAACCACCTCAGTCACCGTACAACTCGAGGCAGTTCAGCAGGACATGCGCAGCCTCCAGCAACACCCGGATGCCCTGCAGGAGGGGATGAAGGCGCTGTTTCGTGTACAGGCGTTTCACCGCAGCCTGGATTCGGTTCTCTCCGGTCTTCGCCGTTACCAAAATCCCGCCCTGGCGGACCTGATTGTCTCCGTGGCCGGCGAGGATACCCCGGATTTGCAGCAACTGGAGAATCATCTCGTCGAAATCGCCGCCCAGAAGGACAAAGAGTACACCGTGGTGGAGCGTGAAGCCCAGCGCTGTCGCGGGATGATTATCAGGGAACCGGTCCCCGCACCCAGGCCGATTCGCAAGATTCCGTAGCAGCTGGCCTGGCCTTGCCCGGCCCGGCAGGGAGCCATGGCAACGGTCGCGTGCGCAACCGGGGGGATGGACCCTGAATTGAAACTCCCCCCCGTCACGAGCGGCAAAGACAGCGTCGCAACCAGGGAAGACGGCCACCACCAGCCCCGGGCCGTCCTGCCCCGCTGTCAGGCAGTTCGAGTCACTTCTGCCACCGGTTGCCAGCGCTTAAACTGAGCTTATGCCGTTTCTGTGTAGTATCTGCGAAGAGGAGTCCAACAAAATCTGCGTCAACTGCACCAAAGACGCTTGTGGTAATCATCTTTGCGATCGGTGCGCTCGTTGCAGTGATTGTTGCGGCTGCGGGATTGTTTTGGTGGAAGAGCCGAGGCACGTGTCAGCGGGTACTCTGCGCAGTCCACGCGCGCTGGACCTGCCGACGGGCGAACTCGAGATCTCTGGTCATCGCGCCGAGGGAATCCTGGACGACATACTGCTGGTAGATGGAGATGGGCCCGGTGAAGCCTGACCCCGCGACCAGGGTGAAGAACTTTTCCCAATCCACCATACCCTCACCAAGAGGACATTTGGTCATCGTCCAGGTATCGCCCGCCTTCGCCCAATAGAAATCCTGCAGAACCAGGGCCTTGAGCCTTGGCAGGGCCAGCCGCAGACCACTTTCCCAGCCTCCCAGCCCACCTTCGGCTGTTGCCTCAGCCGGGTCGTAGCAGTAGCCCATCCAGCGCGGATCTATGGTGGAGATCACTTGCTGTGTATCCCAGAGGGCCTGCCCTATAAAGCCGCCGGCGCGGTTGTGGACCATCCCGGTAATAGTGGAGCGCTGTGCCAGGGGCAGCAACTGTATCAGGTCCTGCCGCGCCTGCGCCAGACGTTGCTGGATCGGATTCGTCCCATAGGGCCAGTAGCCCAGCCGAAACAAAGGCACCTGAGACCGGCCAGTCAGGTAAAGTACCGGAAAAGCTGTCTGGTCCTGTGGCCCTGTAATATTCGTGGCAATCATCGGGACTTCCAGACCCGAGCCCCGAATCGCCTCAAAGGCCCGAATCAGATCGACGTTGGTCACCCGAGGGTCCACGTGGCCACCGATCATCACCGTCAGGTCTACGCCGTCGAAACCCAGTTGGGCTGCGATGTCACCCAACTGGAAATAAGGCACCTTCGCCAGATTGCCCGAGTGAACACAGATCGTCGGCATCGTCCGCCGGGGGGCTGCGGTACCGAAGCGGGGCGGGGCGGGTGCTGCGTCCTGCGCCAGGACGGCCTCAGCTCCCAGCAGGGCTGTGGTGGTGAGCAATGCCCGTCGGGAGACCGCGTGCCTCATGCCTTATCGGCTCCCGGGGACCAGGCCCTGAATGCGGATGGCGCTATAGATTGCCCGGGTGACCGTGCTGCGGTTGAGCGTATAGAAATGAATTCCCGGAGCTCCGCCGTGGAGGAGTTCGACGCACTGCGAAGTGGCGTGGGCGACGCCGAGGTGCGTGGTCGCCTGCGGATCGTTCTGCAGGCGCTGCAGCTCAAACTCCAGGGCGGGGGGGAGACTGGCACCGAACCGACGGGCCTGGTTCAGGTTGGCAATAGGCATAATGCCGGGGATGATGGGAACCTGAATCCCGGCAGCCCTCGCCCGTTCCACGAAGCTCCAGTAGTGTTTGTTGTCGTAGAAGAGTTGGGTGACGAGGAAATCGACCCCCGCATCTACTTTGCGCTTCAGATTCTGCAGATCCACCGCAGGGTCCGGGCATTCCACGTGGCATTCCGGATACGCCGCCCCGCCGATGCAGACGTCGGAGTTGTGGCCGGCGCGAATAAATTCAACCAGTTCGGACCCATACTCCAAACCTCCAGGTACGGGTTGAAAACTGGTCTCGCCCTTTGGCGGATCGCCCCGCAAAGCCAGAATGTTGGTGATGCCCGCCGCCGTCAGCCGTTCCAGAATCCCTGCCAGTTCATCCCGTGAGGAGCCGACACAGGTGAGGTGTGCCATGGCCTCAATTCCGGTGTCCCGTTTGATGTTCGACACAATGTCGATAGTCTTGTCGCGGGTGCTGCCGCCGGCACCCCAGGTCACGGAAACAAACGTGGGGCGGAGTTCGCGGAGTTCGCCGATGGTGGCCTGCAGTTGTGCGGCGGCCTCCTCGGATTTCGGAGGGAAAAACTCAAACGAAATCGAGGGTTCGCGGGCAGCAAGGAGTTCGCGAATCAGCATAAGGAGCGGTCACCTTTACGTCTTCCTGAGGCGGAAGAGTACGATTTTGATGTCTAATGGTACCATCCATGAAAAAATGACAAACAGCATCAACAGGCTGGGGAGAATGGCTGTCGCCGTGGCGATGACGTGGGCAACTGTGGCCCTTATCCACCGAAGTCCGGCAACCAATCGTTCCATCGCTGCCATGACACTGTTGATGGAAGTTCTGGCCATTTCCACGCTGGGGGATCGCGGGCTGGCGGTCGTCGCTTCCCTCGCCGCAGCTCTCAACTTTAGCTGGTATTACGGGCATCAGGCCGGCACGCCTGCAACGACTACAGCGGAAGGCGTGCTGACATCCTGTGTGATGACGCTGACCGCACTCACTGGCAGCCATTTGGCGATTCGTGCCCAGGTCCGGGCCGCCGAAGCCATTCGGCGACGGCAGGAAATGGAGCAACTCCACCAACTGGGGACCGCTCTGGTGGCATCGTCTTCCGTTGCCGGGGCAGCGCGTCGGATCGTCGATAATTTGGTTACTTTGTTTGTTCTGAATGCCGCGAAACTCACCATTGCGGGGGAGGCTGCGCCTTATTTCTCCGGGGAGCAGCCGAAGGGCGACTGCACGGTTCTTCGGTCCGACGACAACCGTTACGTCCTCGAACTCTACGGCACACCGCCTTCCGAGGAAGTCCGCAGTGCCCTGCATAATCTGATTGATCTGGTTCTGGACCTGGCGGCAGCGGCGTCGCAAAAGGCCCGACTGGAGGCTGCGGAACGGGGAGAAGAGTTCCGCATTACGGTACTGAACTCGCTGGCACACAATTTTAAGACTCCCCTCACGTCTATTAAGGCTGCTGCCTCACTCCTGCGGGGAAGCCTGGCGCTCCAGGCCGAAGATGCCCGGGAAATGGCGACCGTGATCGACGAAGAAGCTGACCGTCTCGACCAAATGATCCGCGAGTCTCTGGAATTGGCCCGCATTGAAGCACATCAGGCCAGTCCCCGGCTGGAGGCCTGTTCCCTTGGTACCGTGGTTGAAACCGTTGCCGCCAGAGTCCTTCGGGTTTTAGGTAGCCGACGCCTCCGCGTGGAGATTCCCGATGATCTGCCGTACCTTTTGGGGGACAGGTTCCTGCTGGAACAAATGCTGATTCAGGTTCTCGATAACGCCTGGAAATACTCTCAACCGGGGGCGCTGATTCGAGTCACCGCCGGCAGCCATGCAGGCGGCCTCTTTTTGGAGGTTCTGAATGAGGGAGGGCAGATTCCCCCCGAAGACCGGGAGCGGATCTTCAGCCGGTTTTTCCGGGGCAGCAGTTCCTCGTCCCAGGTGGAAGGCACCGGCATGGGCCTGCCTATCGCCAGGTCCATAGTGGAGGCGCATGCAGGGGAACTGACTCTTCAAATCCGCCCGGAAGGGCCGGCTTTCCGTTTTATATTCCCCGCCGGAGTTCACCCCGGGCCCGAAATCCACATGCTCCGCCTCGATTCCTTCCGAAAAGAAAGAAGTAATGATACACAACCGCAGCATTCTCATAGTTGACGATGAACCCCAGATTCGCCGCGTCCTGAAGACAAGTCTGGCCTCGCAAGGGGCCAAAGTTCTCGCGGTGGAAACCGGCGAACTGGCGCTGGAGTTGCTCCGGCATGAAACGGTCGATGTTGTCCTGCTGGATCTGAACATGCCCGGCATGGGGGGCCTCGAAACCTGCCGGGCGATTCGGGCCGCGTGGAACATGCCCATCATTGTCCTCTCCGTTCGTGATTCAGGTTCGGACAAAGTGGACGCGCTCGATGCGGGCGCAGATGACTATGTAACCAAACCGTTCAGTTTCGAAGAGCTGATGGCACGTATTCGGGCGGCTGTGCGACGAACTGGCTTCGCGAGCGACACAACTCCCAAAACAATCTCCGTCCCCGGGCTTGAAATCGATTTCGAAAGCCGCCGCGTGGTCGCTTCGGGCAAGGCCGTCCGGCTCACTCCCACGGAGTTCGACCTTCTTCGTTTCCTGGTGGTGAACGCCAACAAGCCGGTGCCACATCGCAAGTTGCTGCAGGCAATCTGGGGCCCCGAATACGCCGACGAAATCGAGTATCTGCGGGTTTTCATCAACCAGCTCCGCAAGAAAATTGAGCCACCCGGCGAAAAGTTCGTCTTTGTCGTCACAGAACCGCGAATCGGTTACCGCTTGGAACTGCCGGTGCCGGTTCCAGCCACAGATCCAGCCACCGATTAGGCCGCAAACATTTCGGCGAACTTGTTGATGACACCTTCGCGGACTTTCGCCTCACCGATAAAGCTGTTGACCGTTGCCGGAAGTACCAGATCAATCGTCAGATTTGTCGGATCCACCAGCGCTGCCCCCGAAATCGGGATGGAAATGAAACCGAGCCTCGCGATCAGTGAGAAATCCATTCTCGGGCCGTCCCAGGCTTTTTTAAGATTGGCGATTTCCAGACTGTCTCCGCCGATACCAGCGATTAGTTTTTCCAAAGACCCGTCCACGATGCCGATGGCTTCGTCCTTAGTCTTCCCGTGTGCGATGGTTACTGTCATGAAAGGTTCCGTTTCAATTGGCCGCAGGCCGCGTAGATGTCCAGCCCGCGCGGGCGTCGAATGAAACATGGTATCGAGCGCTTGATTATGGCCTGAAAAGAGGCCACTCTCTCGGGCAGGGGTGTGTCGTAGTTGATGCCCGGCCCGGGGTTCAAAGCGATCAGGTTCACCTTGCAGTTCAGGTTTCCCAGCAGGCCCACCACCCGGCGTGCATCCGCATCCGTATCATTCACGTCCTTCAGCAGGACATACTCAAAGGTCAGCTTTTCCCAGGTCCGCAGGGGGTAGACGCGACAGGCTTCCATCAAATCTTTCAGATGCCACTTCTTTGTGATCGGCATCAGTTCCTGGCGCATTTCTTCAGTGGAAGCGTTCAGGGAAATCGCCAGCTTCGGGCGAACTTCGGCCTGCCCCAATTCCTCAATCTTCGGAATAATGCCTGAGGTGGAAAGGGTAATGCGACGTTCACTCATCCCGATGCCGTCGGGGTCGGTCAGAATTCTGGTTGCTTTCAGCACGTTGGGGAGGTTCAGCAGCGGCTCCCCCATCCCCATCATCACAATGTTGAAGCGCTTCGCGTCCTGCAGCAGGTTGTTATCCCGCGCTACGTAGAGAACCTGACCCACTATTTCGCCCGCAGTCAGAGAACGCTCCAGCCCCATCAGCGCCGTCATACAGAATTTGCAATCCACCGGGCAGCCTACCTGACTGGAGATGCAAACCGTATCCCGATCCCCTTCCGGCATCAGAACTGTTTCAACGGTCCGCCCGTCGTGCAGCGTCAGCAGATACCGTCGGGTACCGTCAGTGGACTCGTAGCGAGTCTGCAGAGAAGGGAGGCCAACTTCAGTGGTTGACGCCAGTTGGGTTCGAATTTTCGCGGGAAGGGTCGTGATCTGAACAAGATCCGTCGCCTTCTCCCGATAGATAGCGTGGTAGAGCTGAGCCGCGCGAAAGGCGGCCACATCTGGAGGCAGCGCCTGCCGGAGCTCGCTAAGTTCCATTCCTACAAGAGCTTGCGGCATTGATTTCAGTTTAGCACGCGGAAATATAGGGATTCCGCCCGTGGAAATGGTACAAACGAAGCAGGTCCTATCAGCTTGCCCACTATATCGACGCCCAGCGCCGAACGCGACATCCTCACCACGACGCTTCCTAATGGAATAAAAGTAATCACCGAGGCGATGCCCCACGTCCGCTCCGTTTCTGTCGGAGTCTGGATCGGCACCGGTTCCCGACGCGAAACGCCGGAACAGGGAGGTACCTCCCACTTCATTGAACACATGCTGTTCAAGGGCACCTCACATCGTTCCCAGGAGGACATTGCCCGCTCGGTGGACTCCATTGGCGGCAACCTCGACGCCTTCACCAGCAAGGAAATGGTGTGCTTTAACACCAAGGCTCTGGATGAACACGTGCCGATTGCGATCGATGTCCTGAGCGACCTCGTCCTCAATCCTCTGTTCCGCGATGAAGATATCGAGAAGGAAAAGGGCGTCGTCCTCGAAGAGATCAAGATGGACGCCGACAGTCCGGACTACCTGGTCCACGAGACGTTCTCCGCCAATTTCTGGAAAGATCACGCGCTGGGTCGCCCCATCCTCGGCACCAAACAGACGGTGAAAAGCCTGAACAGCGAGGGCATCCGGGCTTATTACAACGAGGTGTACACTCCCGAAAATCTCCTGGTTACCGCCGCCGGCAACCTGCAGCACGAGCGCATGGTGGAACTGGCTACCGAACGGTTCCGCGACCTGAAGCCCCGTGGCCCCGTGCCAACGGAAGCGCCTCCGGAGACCTTCGCTCGTATTGCCCTCAAGACGAAGAAGGAACTGGAGCAGGTCCACATGTGTCTGGGCGTGCCGTCGTACCCGATTTCGCACGAAGACCGCTTCAATTGCTACGTCCTGAACACGGTCCTCGGCGGCGGCATGAGCTCGCGGCTGTTTCAGAACATTCGCGAGAAGCAGGGTCTGGCGTATTCCGTGTTCTCAGAACTGAATCCTTACACGGACACCGGGTGTCTCGCCGTCTACGCCGGGACCTCCATCGAGACCCTTCGTCAGGTGATTGATTCGGTACTGAAGGAATTTTCGGCGCTCAAGAACGAACCTGTTCCGACCGAAGAACTTCGTCGGGCCAAAGACCACCTGAAGGGCTCTCTCATGCTCGGGCTCGAATCCACTTCCAGCCGCATGTCGAACCTGGCCCGCCAGCAGATGCACTTTGCCCGCTTCTTCTCACTAGACGAACTTGTCGAGAGCATTGAGAAAGTGAAGGCCGAAGATCTGCAACGAATCGCAGTGGAGTTCTTCGATCAGAAACTCGTCGCGCTCAGCGTTCTTGGCAACCTGGGCGATTTCAAGGTGACACGCGAAGACCTGGTCTGCTAGCTTGTTAAGCGCAATGCGCACAAGCTTAAGTGTTCTCACCCTGCTGGCAGCAACGGGCCCCTGGCTATCCGGGGCCGACATGCGACTGGGCATCATCGGCACCGACACCTCCCACGTCGTCGCCTTCACCCGGGTCCTCAACGACCCTGCGAATCCGGACCACATCCCCGGCTTCCGCGTCGTCGCTGCGGTAAAGGGTGGCAGCATGGATATCCCGTCCAGCAAGTCCCGCGTGGAAGAATATGCGGGCGAACTGCGGGATAAGTGGAAGGTGGAGATCCTGAGCGAGATCTCTGCCCTCGCCGGCAAGGTGGATGCCATCCTCCTCGAAAACGTGGACGGCAGGACGCACCTGGCGAACGCGAGGCAGGCATTCTTACTCCATAAGCCCATGTTTATCGACAAGCCTCTGGCGTCGACGCTCGAAGATGCCCGCCAGATCGAAAAGCTGGCTGCTGAGGCGAAAGTTGCCTGGTTCAGTGCCTCGTCACTCCGGTTCGGCGAATTGGTGGCTTCCGTCAGGGCTCCTGAAATCGTTGCGGTGACGGTCTGGGGGCCCGGCCCCGTTGAAGAACACCATGCCCTCGACCTCTCCTGGTATGGCATCCACCCTGTCGAGATGCTTTACGCCCTCATGGGGCCTGGCTGCGACACGGTCACGCGCACCACCGGAGGCACCGACGCCGCCGGGACAGATGTGATCAACGGAAAGTGGAAAGATGGCCGCGTGGGCAGCGTTCGCGTGCTGCGCCCCAATGGCGGCTACGGTGCCATCTCGTTCGGCCCCAAAGATGTCAAACAGGGCAGGACCGACGTACCTCCGTTCAGCTACGTCCTGCTGCTGAAGCAGATCACGAAGTTCTTTGAGACAGGAGTTCTGCCTGTTTCGAATGCCGAGACCCTGGAAACCATCGCCTTCATGGATGCCGCCCAGCGCAGCAAACAAGCCGGCGGCGCGCCCACGAAGTTGCGGTAGTCGTTACCGGATCTCTGAACCCGCGCCCGGTCTCAAAATCGCGTTACTGATGTTCGAGACGATCTCGGCATCCGAATAGCCCGGTGTCACCTTCAGCTTCTGCCAGTCGGGATGGCTGCCGAATGTGGCCCAGGCTTTCTCCCGAGCGGCCAGATTTTCGTAGGCCAGCATATAAGTCAGGCGCGGCAAATTCGAACCGACGACGGCTTCGGCGAAAAATACGGGGTGCATGCCGCACTTTCGGAAGATGTCGATTTCCGCGTCGGCAAACATTTTGATCTTGGTCTGCAGGGTGGCTTCGTTGTCCGAGGCGTAGGTTCTCAGCTCAAAGGTACGGGGGGATGCGCCAGCCGTCCCTGGGTCAACCGCAGGCATCGCCGCAAAGCAACGGAGCAACGTGCTCTCCATGCGGACGTAGGGCGTGTCAGGGCCGGCGCTGTACGCCGCGTGGGCCTTCTGGTACACCGGGTCGGCCCCCAGCTTTTCCAGTGTCGTCTGCATGGCACCCATGGACGGATAACTTGTCACTGCCAGGGCAAACGGCGATTCCGGAGCTATCACCGCGTTGAAGACTCCGACCAGGCCCGCACCCGCCCGTTTGCTTGCAGGTATCCAGGCTGAAGAAATAAAATCCGCAGTTCGGGTGGCCTGATTTGTCCGGCTGTTTCGCATCAGAAAATAGCGCAGTTCGAGGTATGAGCGGGTCTTCGTCGTCTGGGCCGCCAGTGCGGCCGTCCCGGCTACAGCCGTTGCGAGTGCGTTTCTGCGTGTCATCTTCCGTTACCTTTTCACGAACTTCTTCACATTCGTCCCGTTCACTTCACCCACATAGATGGAGTCATGGGAATCCACTGCCACTGCCGTCGCATTGTTCAGGCCGGATATCTTCTCCAGGATTGCCCCGTCTTTCAGGTTCGCAATCAGCAGGCAGTTGTTCTCCGTTCCGTCGACCACAAACATCTTGTCGCCCTTGATGAACAGGCCCCACGGCGTGCCGAAGTTTGTCCACTGCCGCAGGAACTTACCTTTCTGGTCAAAGATCTGGATGCGGTTATTCGCGCGGTCCGCCACATACACCAGACCCTTCGAATCAATGGCGATGCTGTGAGGAACATCGAATTGTCCCGGGCCAGTGCCTTTGCCGCCCCACCATTTCAGGAACTTCCCGCTCTTTGACAAACGCACCACGCGAGTATTTGGACCCTCGCCATCGGCGATGAACATGTCACCGTTCTTCGCAAATGCGATATCGGCCATGCCGTTGTAGGCGTCCTGGGATGTGTTATCGCCCGTGACGCCCTTCTTGCCGATGGTCAACAGCAGCTTGCCTTCTTTACTAAACTTCAGGGCTTGCATATCGCCGCGATCTGTCACCCAGACATTGCCATCATGATCGACTCGCAGGAAATGGGTGGTCTTGATGAGGCCCTGGCCCCAGCCTCGCAGGTACTTGCCGGAAGCGTCAAATGCCATAATCGGCGTGGCTTCATTGCGATTCAGGACATACACGTTGTCCTGGGCATCCACATCCACCCCGGTCGCCGCTCCCCATTTGGTGCCGCCAGGCAACTGCGCCCAGGTCTCCGCCAGCTTGTACTGGCTCTCGGCTGCCTGAGCCGCCACAGCCATCAATACCAAACTCACTAAATTCCGTATCATTGCAACTCCTGTCACAGGCTCAGCCTCAAAGAGAAGCGGAAGATGCGCCCGTCGTTCAAAGTATTTGTTATCCGCCCAAATGCAGGGGATGTAAGATCTGTCACCGGTGCCGCAAACTGCGCAGTATTCATTAGATTAATCGCCTCGGCCCGAAACGCCAGCGACCAGTCTCCGCGGACTGCCCACCCCCGCGTCAGCGTGGCATTCATGTTCGCGATGCCTCCCCGCCGAAACGTACTCACGCCCAGACTCCCGCGGGATTCGCCGACCCGAATATAACTGAATGCTGACCGCGGCAGCATCGCCAACGACGTATCCGGATTCCCCACTTTGCCACCCAAAATCGACGGGTCCACAATGTTCGGTCTGTCCCCCTGCACCCCGTCCACATTCCCAAAGCCCGGACTATCCGAGCCGGTAAACACGGTAAACGGCAATCCCGTTTTCGCCAACCAGACAGATGACAGTTGCCACTTCGAAGTGACCCTGCTCCATTTCTGTCCACCAATGCCGGGCACCTGATAGTTTAACCGCACCAGCATAGAGTGTGACTGATCAAAAGAACTGACCCCCTTCAAATCCTGGGATATCAGAAACTCTCCCTGACTATACCCCTGCGTGATGTCGTCGCCCGCCGCCGTGTTCGTGTAGGACCCGCCGGTGTCAATCGCCTTGCTGAACCAATACGAAGCATCCCCGGAAAGCCCCCGCCATCCGGGAATCAGCAGCGTCATCCTCCCGGAATCAAAATATGCCCGTGACGCATTCTGCACCAGACGGATGTCGAAATAGCGGGCATCCGGACGCCTGCTCGTAATGTTCGCCGTTGTTAGGGTGCCCACCGGCAGCGCACGGTTCGCGTGGTTCATGTAGAACAATTTCCACGTGCGGCTACCCGAGTACGCGGCCTGTAGCTTCCAGTTCTTATGCACTGTTGTTTCCCACTGAAAGTTGTACTGGTGGGAGTAAGGTGCCTGAATGTCGGGTGACAGTGCAAATACAATCGCCCGCGCATTCGGGCCCCGGTCCAGCGACGCGTAAGGGTTCAGGAGGTCGGGGGCCTGTACTTCAGCCTTCAGGAAGTTTGGCGGATTCCACCGCAATTGCTGGAACGTGGTGTTGAAAATCTCGCCGTAGGTGATTCCATAGTTGGCACGCAAGGTACCGCCCCACCCCGGCAGCCGGTATGCCAGCCCAAAACTCGGCGCTACGTTCCCACACGCGCAGCGAAACGCCACCTGCGTACGGTTATTCACTTCAGAAGGTGCCGTGATCGGTTGATACCGAACGCCAATATTCACCGTCAGGCGCTTCGCAACCGTCCAGATATCGCCGGCGAAGAACTGTTCCCGGTGATACCGAAAACCCCGGTCCAACTCGCCGAACCCTATCGAGGCCCGGTTCGGCAAACCCAGTCGGAAATTGGTAATCGCATCATTCCCAAAGTCATTGCGGAAGTACAGCGTCCCCCGATTACTGGATGTCTCGCGCCCGTTAAACTGCTGTCGGGAGAACTCACCCCCAGCCACCATCCTGTGCGCGCCTTGCGTGATCGCCGCGCTCGCGGCTTGCCGAAAACGATTCTGCACCCGATCAATCGGAATCGTGGATCCCGGCCCCAGCCCGGTCCACGCCGTGCCGATACTCACCGTTGGCCCAACGGCATTGGGTTCAGATACCAGCAGCGTATGGTTCCGGTCGAACCCGGTCGACGCCTGCAGTTGCATCCGGGGGCTAACGGTCCGAAGCCACGTAATCCGGGCGTCGTGGCTCTTCGTTGTTGTATCCGGATTCTGCCCGGCTATCAACTGAAAAGCGTCCACCTTCTGCATCAGCAGCGTATGTTGAAAAACAAAACGGTCGCGGGCACTTAGCTTCTGGTCCAGTTTCTCTGAAGTGGAATTCGTGCCAAGCGTCTGCTTCGCATTGGTATTCAGGGCGCGTGGGTCAATGTCGGTTCGGTTGGGCAGCTCAGCCGGATAGGCATTCAGGAACCGCTGCATGATCTGAGCTGCTGCCGGGTTCTTTGCCAAAATCGAACGCTCCGAAGGCAACGGCACCTGCACATTCCCATTTACAAACCCGCTGTTCTTGTCCTGCGAACCCGAAAGCGAAAGGAATGCGTTCTTCCAGAGACCCATCTCCGCCTGGAAGCCGTACTGGTTGCTTCGCGAAGCTCTTACCGCGCCCGACTGAAAGAATGAACGAGCCGTGAAAGCGCTGTTTCCATGCGTCTCATATAGGGAGAAATGCGGTCTGGAGAGGGCCTTCCCGGCTGGGGTCAGATGGATTTGTCCCGTTGGCTTGTTGCCGAACTCAGCCCCGAAGTAGTTCTGTTCCGGCCTGAACTCAGTCACGGCTGTGGCCGCAGTCCCCATCCGGTTCTGTATTTCCTTTTGGCCGTTATTATCAATCTGATTGAACTGAAGGTTCTCGTTCCGCCGGCTTTCGCCGACCTGGCTGTTCACATTGCCCAGCAGGTTGGCCGGACCCGCAGCAGGCGCAGCCACGACCTCGGATCCGGGGCCGTTGGGCTTTGGCACAGTTGCGTCCTGACTCTGTGCAGAGCATAGGAGCGCGACAAGCAGCAAAGACGTGGGCACGGGAGGCTAATGGTCAGGGTACCAAGGCGCAAAACAGAACTGTCATAAAATGAGCCTGTGGGCTTTCACAAACTCCTCGTCGTTCTGGCCACCGCCGCACTCAGCTTCGGCCAGACCCCAACTCCGCCTGCACCAGAAATCGAACTCCCCGAGCCCGCAGGCATCTACGCCATCATCGAAACCTCACTGGGCAGGATGGTCGCGCTGCTCTATGACGACCTGGCACCTGTTGCCGTGAAGAACTTCATTGACCTCGCTGAGGGCAACAAAATCACCAAAGACAGGAAGGGTAAGGACGTTCGGCAACGCTACTACGACGGCCTGTTCTTCCACCGCGTCATCAAAGGCTTCATGATCCAAACCGGCGACGTGAAAGGCACCGGCGCAGGCGACTGCGGCATCCCCACCATCCCCGACGAGATCACGAAGAAAATCAGCTTCGATAACCCCGGGTCTCTCGGCATGGCCAACACCGGCCGACCCAATTCAGGTTCCTGCCAGTTTTTCATTACGGTGGGCCGTTCCACCCATCTCGATGGTCGCCACACCATCTTCGGGCAGGTTCTGGAAGGCTACCAGGTTGCAGTCGCCATCTCTACCGTGCCTGTTGAAGGGGAGCGCCCGAAAACGCCGGTTTACGTCCGCAGTATTACGATCCGCACCAAACGCTGATAGAATCACAGAAACGCCCCGCTGCGCCGAGAGTTCCCCGTCTGTCTCTGCAATACCTGCAACCTTGACACGACCTGGAGCCTCCTTTATGAACCGCCGCAGCTTTTTCCAGAGCACTGCCACAGCCGCTCTCGCTACGCAAGTGTCCTTTTCTGCCCTCGCGGCCGCCACGAAGGGCAAATCCGCCGAGGAGATGGCCACAGACGAAGATTTCTGGATGACGATCCGTAACGAGTTCACCACGGACCGGACCGTCATCAACATGAATAACGGCTACGCGAGTCCGGCACCGCGCACCGTGCAGGATGCTATGAAGCGCTATCTCGACTTCACGAATATGGGCCCGTATCACACGATGGTGATGCAGTTGGACCCAAAGATTGAACGCGCCCGCCGCATGATCGCCGACGCTGCTGGTTGCGACCCGGAAGAAATCGCCATAACCCGCAATTCCAGTGAGGCTCTGGAAATTGCCCAGCTTGGCGTCACGCTGAAACCCGGCGACGAAGTCCTCACCACGAACCAGGATTATCCCCGCATGCTGACCACCTTCCGCCAGCGTGTCCGGCGCGAAGGAATCAAGCTGAAGATGATCTCGATCCCGGTTCCGGTGGTCAGTATGGATGATCTCTACCAGCGTTTCGAACAGGCCATCAGGCCGCAAACGAAGCTGATTCTGCTCTGCCACATCACCAATCGAACGGGCCAGATCTTCCCGGTGCGGCGGATCTGCGACATGGCTCATGAGCGAGGTATTCCCGTGATTGTTGATGGTGCCCACGCCTTCAATCAATTTCCCTATAAGATCTCCGACCTCAACTGTGACTACTACGGGGTCAGCCTGCATAAATGGACTTTTGCCCCCATCGGCACCGGCTTTCTCTACGTCCGCAAATCGCGCATTAAAGAGACGTGGGCCATGATGGCGTCGAGCGAGCGGCAAGACGACAACATTCGTAAGTTCGAAGAAGTCGGCACCCACCCGGCGGCAAATTTTGATGCCATTTGCGAAGCGCTCACCTTTAACCAGAACATCGGGATCGAACGGAAGGCCGCGCGTCTTCGCTAGCTGAAAGACCGCTGGGCAAACCAGTTGGCGAAGCACCCCAAAGTCCGGATCCTGCACAATCCTGACCCCGCGATGTCGTGTGGCATTGGAATGCTGGGGCTGAAGGGCGCGGACGCTTTCAAGCTGGTTGCCGCCCTGCAGGCCAACCATGCCATCTATACCGTGGCCGTCCGTCACGACGAATACACAGGCATTCGCATCACGCCGAGCGTCTACACTACGGTAGCCGAAGTCGACTATTTCGCTACAGCCGTGGAACAGGAACTGAAAAGCCTCTGAGCCGGGGTAAAGCGGGGCGCGCCGCCGCAACCGCAAAGGGGAGCGGCACACCTGCCCCCGGGCGACTCCGGGCTGTCGAGCCGGTAGTCGTTCAATCCCGCTTTGCGGTGACGAGAATATCTTTGTCGTGTACGGTCAGCACCATGTCCCGACCCTGCCCTGCAAAGCGCACACGTACCGTGGGCACTCCCGCCGGATGGAAGTCCAGACTGCCGAGGTGCAGGAGGTTCCGCGCCTCGTTACCCGGATGGGTCATCGTCAGAACTCCATTCCGATTTGTTTTGACTTCGAGCCGGTCCTTCGCGCCTTTCCCGAAGATCCAGGTGCCCTCGAGCGCCGCTTTCTCCTCCGCAGTAAGGGGGGGCTGCGGGGGCGAGCCGGCATCACCCAGCGATTCGAGATACTTCAGAACACGCTCGGCCTGAGGTCCGCCGGCCCGCGCGTGGGCCAGCAGGCTGATGCTGTGCGGACCGCGTATCTTCTGCACCCCGGGCTGGGCCTCCAGCATGGCCTTCACCACCTCCAGTTGCCCCAGCATCGCTGCGGAAAACAACGTCGGTCGTGCCCCGTTCGCGATCAAATACTCCGCAATATCCTGGCTGCCGACATGCGAGGCCGCTCCGAGCGCCGATTCCCAGTCGCCGAAGCCCCAGTCAATGGCCGCATTGACGAGCGTCGGCCATGCCTCCACCAATTCCTTCGTACGCTTGAAATTGAGGTGGGAAACTCCCACCATTTCAATGGCGAGGGCAGAGGGTTGAACCGGCCATTGCTCGGGTATCGGAGAGGGTGCGGTTTCGGCGAAGGCATTTTTGGTCAGCAGGACTGTACCAGCCTGTGCCAGCGTGCGGCGTGAAATCGGGTTCATTCCGCGATGGTAGCCGTCCGCCCCCGGCGCCCGCAAGTTTTTTCGGGTGAATTCGATGACAGGCGTTATCTGCTTCCCGCTCAACGGGTTGCGGGCACTTGTGAGGACGTTGTTTCGGTGGTTTCAGCCGACAGAACCTTACGGAATCTCTCCGCAATACGCCGTGCCGCCTCTGCCTGGCCCAGGCCGCCGCGCCCCACAGGAAATCTCCCGACGGCGATGTGGGTCTGCTGCGGCATTCTCAACGGCGAAGCCACCACGACATCGCCCTGCGGTCCCGGTTGCACCTGGCCGACCACAAAGTACCTTGCTCCCAATGCCGCAGCGGTCGCCTGCGGATCTCGCTGTGCCCTCGCAACGCGCAGGGATGCCGCGTTGCCGATCACCGCATAGCGCCCACGGGAGGCAACCACCAATTCCGCAATCAGCGAATCGGTCGGTTGATCCGCCATCAGTTGCGATCCCGTATCCGGGAGTTGACTGTCGGGGCGCGCTATCGCTACCCGAACCTGCACCTCACGAAAGGTAAACCACCCAGTAACAGAGAGCGCTGCCGCCAGGCCAACAACGCCAGCTAACACCAGGTGCCGCCAACGGACCGGAGGTGGGGTGTTGCAATAACCACTGGCAATGCACCTATGACTCTTACAGGTGCAATAAACTGATAGCCCTTTTTAGGAACCGTGCGGATATACCTCGGCGTCTCCGCCGAATCCCCGAACGCGGAACGGATCTGCGCGGTACAGAAGTTCAGGCCGGGGTCAAAATCGACAAAGGTTTCACCCTGCCAAACCGCAGCCTGCATCGTTTCCCCGCCGTTTGCAACGCAAACACCCTGACAGCGCAACCAAGCCAGGTTGCGCTGTCAGGGTGAGGATACCATCCCGAGCCTGAGGCGTTCTTACAGTACTTCCTGACGACGGCGGCGAGCCTTTACGAGGATGAGGCCAAGGCCACTGCATAACAGGACCCAGGTACCCGGTTCCGGACTAACATAGTTTTGGAAACCGTAAGAGATGCCGTCGTAGACCGTAATTGTCGACGTTGTGGTGTTCCGGACCGCGAAATATGCATTGGCGTCAAAGAACGCCTGGGTATTTCCGGCAACGTAAGATGCTCGCGGGCGATCGTAGAACTTCTTGTCGCCATATTGAAAAGGATAGGCGGGAGGACAAGTGATACCGGTAACTCCGCCGCATGGATCAGTGGAGACATCCATTTCATAGAAGCTGGTGACAATGCTGCCGTCCAGCAGGTAGTTGTCGTACAAACCCTGTATCCAGACAAGGTCCTCGTTCGCGCCTAGTGCCGGCGCCGTCACATTCGCCACACTGACCTCGATTTCCAGACCTCCCGAAACAACATTGGCGTTCGCGACAACTCCGCCTGCCGCGAACTGAAGTGCCGTCGCGGTGGTGACATCATAAGTGCCATTCAGATCACCACCAAAGTTCAAAGTCCAGCCCTGGCCTCCCCCCGTGGCGTTCCAGGCGGTGAAAGCCGACTGAAACAGAGCGCTGAGCGAGGTGTCGTTCTGATCGCTGAGCGTCATCGCGTCAAAGTAAGCCGTCGTACGGCAATGGAGACCGGCTAAATTGGCGCATGTGCTCCAGCCTGTATCGGTGGTAGCAGCAGGGTTGTAATTAATCGACGCGGCAGGAAGCAAGGTTGTCAAGCCGGTCAGTAAAAGCAGAGTACCCGAAGTTAGAAAGCTCATCCTTAAATACGCCTCCAACGACAGTATGTGGCGAAAAAATAAAAATGCAATCTGTTTTTTGCCCATCCGGGCCGCGATAATATCTTCCGACTATCGGACATGGCTTCTCGGCTGTGTGTTTATGTGCGTTCTTTGTGCAGAGCTGTTCCGCCCTCGCCCCGGGGAAAGCCATCCGCGCTCCGCTATAATGTGACACACTTGTGAACTCACTCCCGGACTACGGCTGGCTTTGTTCGGGTGTGCGATCCGGAGAGGAAGGCAGACGTTGGGCCCTCGCGTTGCGGATGAGGTGCGAGGGCGCATCCTTGTCCCTCCGCCTCAGAGCCGGCACCAATGAGGAGGAGTTGTCCGACTACTCTGAGGCGCTTGGAATACTCGGCCCGGAAGATCAGGCCCGGGTAGTTGCTGCCATCGAACTTGCGTTCCCGATTCCAGCTGACCTCAACGCCGAAGTGTCCCTGGCCCTGGCACGCCTGGTGACCTGGAAAACGCCGCTGAGTCCTGAAAGCCTGCTGCCCGCCGCCCGCAGCGTGGTGCGCGCCGAGCCCCTCCTTTTTGTTGCCGACCCCGTGGCCACTCGCCGCCTGGAGTTCCTGCAACGCCTGCGCTCACTCGCTGCCCGGGAAGCAGCCGAGGAAACCGTCGTAATGGACAGCAAGGCGCTGGCGGCCATCAGCCGCAGCGAGGGACTGTGGCATCCCCGGGAATGGGGCCGATTTGAGAATCTGCAGCCCGTCGGGGGCGGTGGCTTCGGGTGGGTGTATCGGGCCTGGGATACGCAACTGCTGCGGGATGTTGCGCTCAAACTGCTGCGGCCCGTCGGTGACAGCACGGAAGAGAACCAGGCTGCGGCACTCCACGAAGCCCGCATGATGGCCCGCGTCCGGCATCCGAATATCGTGCCGGTTTATGGCGTTGAGACGCATGATGGCCGTGTCGGTTTCTGGAGCGAATTCATAGAGGGGTCCACCCTGTCGGCTATCGTTCGGGAGTCGGGGCCCCTGCCCCCGCGGGAAGGGGCTGGAATCGTCGCCGAACTCTGCAGGGCCACGGCTGCCGTACACACAGCCGGCATGCTTCATCGGGATATCAAGGCCGACAACGCGATTCGTGAGACTGCAGGTAATCGAATCCTCCTGATGGACTTCGGCCTCAGTCATGAGTCGGGTGCCGGGCGTGAACTCGGTGGAACACCTCAATATATGGCCCCAGAGCTGTTCCTGGGTGGTGAGCCCTCGGTTGCGTCCGACGTCTATGCCTTGGGTGCGCTCCTGCATTTTCTGGCCAGCGGAGCCTTTCCGGTGCAGGGCACACTTCGGGAACTGCGGGCCGCGGCCGACCAGGGGACGCATCGCTCCCTCAGCGCAATCCGGCCGGATCTTGCGGCGCCTTTCCTGGCCGTGGTTGATCGCGCCACAGCAATTCGTCCGGAGGAGCGCTTCGCAACTCCCGAAGCGATGCTTCAGGCCCTGGAGGACTTTCTGGCGGGTGAACGTGTGGAGACCGGTCCGCCGGTCGCCACGCGGTCAAAGTTCTCATTTCCGGTCGTCGCAGTTGCGGTTGCAGTTCTGGGGCTGGCACTCTTCGTCTATTGGAAAACGTACGCCGGTAACGGAACCCGTGGTGGTGCGAATGAACTTTACCGCCAGGCGCACGCGTTCCTGCTCCGAAGAGATCAGTCCGGCAATGTTGCCCGTGCCATCAGTTTGTACGAAAGGACCATCCAGCGAGATCCAAAATTCGCGCTCGCCTGGGCGGAACTAGCCGACGCGCAATGGGAAGAGTTTCGCCGCACCACCGAGGTCCGCTACCGCGACCTTGCCCTCTCGAATGCCGAAAAGGCGCTGGCTCTCGACAAGGACCTTGCACCCGTCTACGTTGTCCTCGGCAGAATTCACAACGGCACTGGCCAGCGCAGCCTTGCCATGCAGAATTTCGGACGCGCCCGCCAGCTGGATCCGCGAAATGCCGATCTCTACCGCGAACTCGCCCAGGTCTACGATGCCGAAGGCCGCAGCAGTGAAGCGGAAACAGCCCTGCAAAAAGCTCTGGATCTGAACCCGAATGACTGGCGAAATCCCAATTCTCTGGCTCTGCACTTTCTGGCTGCCGGCAAACTCCGCGAGGCGGCTGAGCAACTTACCAAAGCGCTGGAGGCGACGCCGGACAATCCCCGCGTCTGGAGCAATTTCGGGGTCGTCCGGGCGCGGCAGAATCAACTTCCCGCCGCCCGCGAGGCATATGAAAAGGCTCTGCGTTTTGCCCCCGACAACTACGCGGCACTGGTCGCGCTGGGCAGTCTCCATGAACAACTGGGAGACTTCGAACAGGCTGCCGCGTCCTATGAGAAAGCGGTGAAGATCAACCCTTCGAATTACCTCACCTGGGCCAATCTCGCTTCTGTCTGGCAGTGGGGCAAGGGTGGCATGGAGCGCGCCTTGCCCGCGTATCAAAAAGCTATCGACCTTGCCGAAGGCCTCCGAAAAGTGACCCCCACCGATGCTGAGCTGTTGGCGCAGCTCGGCAGCTATTACGCCAGCCTGGGGGAGAAAAAGAAAAGCCTGCCGATTCTGCGGCAGGCTTTGGCGCTGGACCCCGAAAACCCGAACGTTCAGGGCCGCGTGGGTGAAGGTTATGAGATACTCGGTCAACGAGAGCAAGCACTCCCCCTGGTGATGCGAGCCCTGGAGCGTGGGTTTTCAGCGGACCTGGTCCGGCTGAGCCCCGATTTCAGTAAGCTTCGTGCCGATCCCCGCTTCCGGTTTCCACCGCCCCAGGGACGCTGATTATTTCTCGACGTATCTCAAGGAGACTTTCATGAGCCCACAGATTGACCCCACCGAAGATGGCCTGGCAGAAGGAAACTTTGGCGTCGGCGACCAGCCCGTCCAGGATTTCAACACGAACCCCAAGCTCCCGAACTTTGATGGAGTTGGTGACCAGCCCGTTCAGGACTAATCTTAATTTGTGATGTCGTGCGTCGTGCTTTCCTCGCGGAGGGGCAGGTAGATCTTGTACCATTCCTTCTGCGCGGGGCTGTCGACGTATTCCTTCAGAGTCTTTTCGCTCTTGAATTCCATCACCAGCGCATGCGTGTAGCCGTCGCCCTGGACTTTGATGGAGCGCGTCCACACGCGGCTGATTCCCGCATAGGTGTTCGCGATAGTCTCGGCACCTTTGAGCGCGGAGGCGATCTGGGCCGGTGTTGTGCCGACCTTCCACTTAATGGTGACCACATGGATCACGCTGGTGGGCTTTTCGGCGGCAGCCTGCAGAGAGCCGGTAGCCAATACGACTGCGGCAACGAGTGTTAACAGGAGTTTTTTCATCACCCGTAGTTTAGCGCTCCTGCCGCAGCGCGTGATCTCATCCGCCTACTGGGGACGTCGGAACAGACCACCATAGGCGGCTTTGCCGATAATGTGGCCCTGAATCGCTTTCATCACCAGGGCGCGCGTCTCGAAAGCATCTGCCGCCGGTTTCACGTCGAGTTTGATGTCGAGCGCATAGAGCTCGAAGATATAGTGATGCAGCGGACCACTGGCGGCTGCGCCTGGCCCGCGATACATGGGCCCCGTGGCGCTCATCTGGTAGCTGCCGTCGGGTAATTGCAAGCCCTTGGGTACGCCTTCCGGCAAGCCGGTAGCGGTTGCGGGAACGTTCCAGAGTACCCAGTGAGCCTGGTCGTCGGTTGTCTTATTTCGTGCCAGATCAAGGTCGTGAAAGTGGAGGAAAAAGCTCTGGGTGCCCGCCGGAGCATTCGCCCAGGACATCGCAGGAGAAGTTCCCTCGCCAGGGGCAGCGCCCGGAGCGGCCTGACTGAACTTGACAGGAATTACCCCAAAGTCCGGAAAGCCTGGGATCGTGAGGATCATGGGGGGAGTGGGCGTTCCCCCCCGCCCGGTATTTTGCGCAGAAACGATGGAGGTCATTGAAATAATTATCGTAGGCACCAGGGCCAGGCCGGCAAGTCGAAATCGCATGGGTCTATCCTATCGCGAATTGATCCATGTTTCACATCCACTACCTGAAACACGACGGTCGCCGCAACAGAAACCCGCTCGGTTGGGCTGGCCTGTATAGTGGGCGGCGCTGACCAACAGAAGGAAAATTTATGCCGGATATCTCGCGAGACTCAATGAAGATACCGAGCCGATGATTTGGTTCGCAGCAAACAAAAAGGGCCCCGAGGGGCCCATCTGGCTATCGATAATGTTTAAAACTGGGGTTAATGGTCGGGCTGCCGGGATTCGAACCCGGGACCTCTTGCACCCCAAGCAAGCGCGCTAGCCAGGCTGCGCTACAGCCCGATTTCTCTAGTCTACACCCCCACATCCCCCAACCAACATTCCGGTACGCTACCCTTCCTTACATGGACCCCAGTCACCCCCCAGGAACCAGAGTCCACAGTTTGTTGGGGGCCACACTTCTTGCCGGTATTTTGGCTGGCCTCGGAGCCATCGGGTTCCACTTCATCGCCAACCACTTCGACGAGGTTCTCTTCGCCTGGGCCGCGGAGCGCCCACTCTTCGTCATCGGCATCCCCACCCTCGGCCTCTTTGGCATCGGCCTCTGGCTCCACTTCAGTCCGGAAACCCGGCTCGGTGGTGTCCGGGAAGTCCTCGAAGTTCTCCATCGCCGTGGCCCCGACTCCGGAAAAGTCGGCCTCGTTCGCCTCCTGAACGTAATTGCCAGCGGTCTCGTCCTCGCCGTCGGCGGCTCCGTCGGTCCGGAAGGCCCCATGGTCCAGCTCGGAGCCGTCGCCGGAAGCCAGGCCGGACAACTCTTCGGCCTGTCCGGACGCCACCTGCGCACCCTTGTCCGTGCCGGTACCGCCGCAGGCGTCGCAGCAGCCTTCCGTTCCCCCGCAGGCGGTGTCCTTCTGGTCCTCGAAATCTTCGGGGCCAAACTCGACCGCGACCTCGCCGCCATCGCCACCGCAGCAGGCCTTGGTTACCTCCTGCGAACCACCCTCCTCGGCGACGCCTACCCCTTCCGCCCCACTCTCCCGCAGAACTCGCTGCCCACACTCACCCTCCTGACCGCCGTCCCTCTCATGGGACTGCTCGCCGCTCCCGCCGGCCATCTCTTTATCTCGATGTTCCGTGCCATGCCCCGGCTATTCCCCCAATCGGTCCCCCTGTGGGCCCGCGTCACGCTGGGAGGCCTCATCGTCGGCATTCTCGGCGTCTGGTTCCCCCAGGTCCTCTCCGCCGGTTACCCCACCATCCTTGCCGGACTCCATGGACAGTTCACTGTCACCCTTTTCGTCGTCCTGCTGCTCCTCAAGATGTTCGCAACCTCGGTCACCTTCGGCTCCGGAGCCGTCGGTGGCCTCTTCGCACCCACTCTCGTGATGGGCTCCCTGTTCGGTGGTGCTTTCGGCTTCGGACTCCACGCCATCTGGCCCGAAGCGGCCCCTCAGCCCGAACTTTTTGTGCTGCTCGGCATGATCGTCATGTTCGGGTCCATCGTCAAGGGCTACCTCAGCGGCCTGCTCATGATCGCCGACATGAGCGGTTGCTACCACCAGCTCCTCCTCCCGGGCATCATCGCCGGAGGAATTTCTTACCTCGTTAGTTGGCAATTGCATGACACATCTGTCTTCGGGCTGACACTCAATAACTCGGGTGACACAATGGAAAATGACGAATCCTGCCCCCGTCCCGCGCAGTAATTAACGCCACCGCATGGCACGCCGAATCTTTGGAGACATACACCTTGGAAACAGTAAACGTAATACAGGATTTCGGAGCGCCTCTGCCCGACTTCACCCTCACGGGTCTCGACGGTAAGGAAGTCACACTCTCCGTCGCTCTCACGGAAAAAAAGGGCGCGGTTGTCGTTTTCTGGTCCAGCACCTGCTCCCACTGCGTGCGTTACGACAAGATTCTGAACACCTTCGCCGAGCGACACCCCGATCTCGCTTTCTTCGTCCTCGCCTCCCGCCACGGCGAAACCGCCGATGACGTGAAGAAGGCAGCCAAAGAGCGCAAAATCACCTACCCCATCATCCTCGACCCCATGGGCAAAGTTGCGGCCAAATGGTACACCCACCAGACTCCCCGTGCCTTCCTGATGGATAGTGAAGGCAGGCTCCTCTACCGTGGCGCTATCGATAACTTCAAGTACCCCGAAGATCCCGAATTTCTCGGGTATCTGGAACCGGCCATCGAAAGCTTCGAGGCCGGTGAACCCCTCACTCGCAACGAAACCGCCAGCTTCGGCTGCGCCATCCAGTCCGTCTACTACATCCTTCCGAGATCCCTATGAACCCTGTGCAAGCCGACGTCATTATTACTGGCGCGGGTCTGGCCGGCCTAACCCTGGCCCGCCAACTGCTGCTCGAAACAGACAAGACCGTCCTCCTTCTGGATAAGCAGGAGAATCCGCCCGGAAAGTCGATGAAAGTTGGTGAGTCGCTGGTGCAACTCGCCGGCTACTACCTCTACCGGACGCTGGATCTCGAAGAGCATCTGCTCACCAGCCATTTCCTGAAATACAACCTCCGCTTCCACTGGAAAACCACCAGCGGACGCCACGATTATTGGGAAGATGTGTCCTCGTCCGCTATCCGGACCCTTTCCAACATCGCCACCTTCCAGTTGGACCGAAACTTGCTCGAAGAACACCTCATGAAGGTGCACAAAGAGAATCCCCGGTTCACTTTCATAGGCGGAGCCCGGAACATTAAGATCGATCTTGCAACAGATGGCACGGACCACAAGGTCACGTGGGCGACCGGAGCTGCCGCTGGTCCGTGGGTGGTTGACGCTTCGGGGCGTCCCGGTATCCTCAAGAGATCACTGGCTTTAGAGAAAAAGAACCAGATTCAGCACGGCTCCACCTGGGCCTGGGTTGATGGCATTGTGAACTATGAACGGTTCACCCACTTCTCCCACAAGGAGATGATTAACCACCCCAAGCGTCAGGAACTCGGCAACTTCCCCTTCTTCCTCGGTACCGGCCACTTCTGCGGCGAAGGACGCTGGTTCTGGGTCATTCCGCTCCATGGCAAGACCAGCCTGGGTCTCGTCTATGACCACTCCATAGTCAATCCCGAAGAAGTCTCGAATGGGCGTAAAATGCTCGATTGGGTCGCCAAAGACTGGCCCCTTTTCGCCGAAGACTTCGCCAAACGCAAGATCCTCGACGAAGGCCGCTTCGTGAATTACTCTTACGACGCGCGCCAAACCATTGATGCCTCGAAGTGGGCCATCACCGGCGAGGCCGGGCGATTCTCCGACCCCCTCTACAGCCCCGGCAGCGACCTCATCGCCATCTATAACACCCTCATCGTAGACGCTATCCAGACGAAGGAGGCCGGTGACCTCGAAGCCAAATGCAGCTTCTTTGAACAGATCATGCGCGTCATGTACGACGCGTACATCCCGTCCTACCAGCTCAGCTACAACTGTCTTGGCGACCAGGAAACCCTCACCCTGAAATACACCTGGGAACTGGCCATCTACTTTGGTTTCTACGTCATGCCCTTCGTGAATCAGCTCTTTGCGGATCGAAAGTTCATGACGGCCTACCTCCGCCGCTTCGCCATCTTCGGCCCCATCAACCGCACAGTCCAGAAACTTCTCCACGACTATTTCGACTGGAAGAAGGCCAATGACCTCCTTGGCCGCGCCGAACCGGAACACGTCGAGTTCTACTCCATCGAACCTCTCCGCATGTCGGAAAAGCTCTTCTATGAGGTCGGAATCACCACCGAACAGGCCGAAGACAAACTCGACATGCACGTCGAACGCCTCCGCGAGTTTGCCCGCTGGATCATCGCCCAGGTTTATGCCTCAGTGGTCGGTGATAAGCGAGTGCTTGTGAACGCGGCCTTCATTAACAGCATCAAGCTGCGCGACGCTATGTTTGATGCTGAAAAAATGCGCGAACACTACGCCAGACACGCCGACTGCGAAGATGTCCACCAGTGGAACCTGAACCCGTTCGCACTGGAAAACTTCGTCAACACCGCCTCCATGCCCATGACCTCCAAATCCATGGAGGAAAAAGCAATGGAGTCCGCTGTCACTTCTTAAAACCATGTCAGACCATACCGACGCCGCCCCCCTTCTGGAACGCTGTTTTCTCTTCGACGCCACCGAGGACTCTTACGAAGTCACCGGTATTCAGGGTGAAATCCCTGGCTGGCTTCGCGGTTCGTACTACGTAAATGGGCCTGCCCGTTTCGAGCGAGCCGGAATGCGTTACAAGCACTGGCTGGATGGCGACGGTATGATCTGCACACTTCGCTTTACCGGTGAGGGGGTCCACTTCGCGAACCGCTTCATCCAAACCGCGAAGCTGAAGGAGGAAGATGCCGCTGGTCGGTTCGTCTACCGCGGTTTCGGCACTTCTTTCCCGGGCGATAAGACCCGGCGGAACGTGATGCTGGAGCCTCCGGTCAACGTCAGCGTCTACCGCTATGCCAACCGGCTTCTCGCATTCGGCGAACAGTCCATGCCGGTCGCCATGGACCCCATCACCCTGGAGTCTCAGGGGGACTACGATTTCAATGGCTCCATCAGTGACATCACTCCCTTCGCTGCTCACGCCAAGACAGATCCCGCCAACGGCCACCTGCTGAACTTCGGCGTCTCCTTTTCAGCCACTGAGCCCATGCTCAATGTCTATGAGTTCGACGCAGCCGGCGAGATGCTCCGCCGCCGCCGTCATCCTCTGAAGTACCAGCATTCTCTCCACGACATGGGCATGACGCCCAACTACGTGGCGTTCTATCTCAGTCCCCTCATCATGGACTTCAATCGCTTCGTCAACGATGGGGTTTCCGTGATGGAGTCCCTGAATTGGGAACCCGACAAGGGCTCCACCATTCTCGTCGCCCAGCGTTCGGCCAAAACCGAACCTGCTTTCCGTGTGGATGTGGAACCGGGCTACTGCCTCCACGTGATCAACTGCCACGAAGACACCAGCGACAACGGGCGCCTCCTGTTTGTGGACGTTTTTGAAATGGAACGGCCCATTTACGGCGAGTATCAGCCCATCCCTGATCTGTTCGGGACTGCGCCCGCCTGCCGTCCGGTGCGCTACGTGATCGATCTGGACACCCAGGCTCTCCGCGAGCGAATCGCGATGGAGTATGACAAATCGCCCGATTTCCCCGCCGTTGATGCCGCCCGCGCCGGTACCGAGCTCGACGACTTCTGGGCCCTGGGAATAGGAGAATTCCACGCCAGTGGCCGGAAATTCTTCGACGAACTAATCCGTGGCAGCTGGAAGACCCACTCCATCTCTGAGGTCTACCGGGTGCCACGCCAGGAGTACCTGGGCGGCGAGCCAGTCTGCGTCTGCAACCCGGCGAACAAGGAGGAAGCGGTCATTATCTGCCAACACTTCCTCCCTGCCGACGGCCGAGTGGAATTCCTCATCTTCGACGCCTTTAATATCCCCCAGGGCCCGATTGCACGGCTGCCCCTGAAGCACATGATTCACGCCGGCTTCCACACCAGCTTCGAATTCGAGTAGACTAACCCAGGGTTGGGTAGTCTGTATAACCTTTCGGCCCCGGTGTATAGAATGTCGAAGCCTCCGGCGTATTCAGGGGTGCATCGGTTGCGAACCGTTTTACCAGATCCGAATTCGCCAGATAGCTGGTCCCAAACACCACGCCCTCTGCTGCGCCGGCCGCCAGGACCTGGTTCGCCTCAGCTTTGCCGTACCCGCCACCCACCAGCAGCGTGCCGTTGTACGCGGCCCGCAGAGCCGCCTCCGAACCGATCCCGGTCCGCATCAGATGCAGATAGGCCAGGCCAATCGGCGAAATCGCATTTGCCAGCGCAATAAACGTCGGCATCGGGTCCGCATCCGCAATGTCATTGAACTTCATGCCGGGACTGACCTTGATTCCGACCTTCCCCGCCGAACCCGCCGCTGCCACCATCGCCTGCAGCGTCTCCACCACAAACCGAATCCGGTTCTCAAGCGAACCACCATAGGCATCGGTACGCTGGTTAGCGCCCGCGCTCAGAAATTGATTCGGCAGATACCCCGACGCGGCGTGCAACTCCACGCCATCAAAACCCGCAGCCAACGCGTTTGTGGTTGCGGATGCAAACTCCGCAATCACCCCTGGAATCTCTGCAGTCTCCAACGCGCGCGGCAGGTCGTTCGGTTGCATCCCTTGCGAATCCGTCCACATCTGTCCCGCCGCGCGAATGGACGATGGCGCAATGGGTGCAGCAGCAATGGTGCGGTTCGCCGAGTGCGCAATCCGACCAACGTGCATGATCTGCAGGAAAATCTTCCCGCCCTTTGCGTGGACGGCATCGGTAACTTTGCGCCAGGCCGCGATCTGTTCGTCGTTGTAGATTCCGGGTGTCCGGGCATAGCCCATGCCCATGGCAGAAGGCCCGGTGCCCTCGGTGATCAAAAGTCCCCCGTCAGCTCGCGACTCATAATATTCAACAGCGAGTTCGGATTGCACCGCCTCCGTATTGGAGCGCGAACGCGTCATTGGTGCCATTACAATCCGGTTGCTGAGTGAATAGTCGCCCAGCGTGAGAGGTGAGAAAAGATCCATGAATCTGCTTGGATGCAGGCCGAGGGCGGCTGGGTGCGACTTAACGCCTCCGATAGCGGTGTTCCCGCAAATACTTCACTAACTCCTCCGGATGGTCCGTCTGGATGCCATCGGCCCCCATGTCAATGGCCTCCTGCCAGGCTGCGGGGTTGTCTGCCGGGCCCAGGCGATCAACGTACAGCAGGGCTCCGGCCTTCTTCACCACTGCAACTACCTCGGGCCTGAAATCTGCCGCGTCAAATGCGAATACTTTTGGTTGCAGGTCCTTCACCAACTGCTCAGAAACCGCGACGCTTCGCGCCGCGGGCATCACCTTCAGGCGCGGCTCCAGCCTCTGGACTTCCTGTAAAAGTCGGCCCGAATAGATGACGACTTCGTTGGTCATGCCATGGTCCACCAAATGCGACACAACGTCTGCCGCGGAAACATCCTTGGCATCCACATAGACGCCGATCTTGCCACGCGCGAAGGCCAGAGCTTCCGCGAAGGTGGGTACTGGTGGTTGCAAAGCCCGAATCGCCGCGAAGGTCATCTTCGCCACTTCTCCCTTACCGTTCGTGGTCCGGTCCACCGTTGCGTCGTGCATCAAGACCAGCTTCCCGTCTACGGTTGTTCGGACATCCACCTCAATGAAATCCGAGCCCACCCGCACCGCCTCCCGGAATGCGGCCAACGTATTTTCGGGATTTCTCAGGTGCTCACCCCGATGCGCGATCACGGCGACAAACCGGCCTTGGGCCAGCATTGTGGCCATGCCCAAAACCACAGCCAACGCTACCTGTGCGAATCTGACATACATGCGCTTCATACCTGTGTCCGGACTGCTGGCAGCAACCCTGCTTTTCGCCAGCGATACCTATCCTCTCCCGGCTTTCACTGATACCACGCGCGCCGCGAAACTTGCTGCCGCCATGCCGGAAATCGACCGCATCTTCCAGCGCTACGCCACGGATCGAAAAATCTCCGGCATGGTCTGGGGTGTCGTCATCGACGGCAAACTGGCACATGTTGACGCGACGGGCGTGCGGGACCGCGCTGCCAATTCCCCCGTCACTGCCGACACTGTGTTTCGCGTCGCCTCCATGACCAAGAGCTTCACGGCGCTGGCTATTCTTAAACTCCGCGACGAGGGGAAACTTTCGCTGGAAGATCCGGTTGCGAAGTGGATCCCCGAGTTCGCAAAGATGGAACTGCCCACCCGCGACAGTGCTCCCCTGCGTATCCGCAATATCATGAGCCATTCCGCCGGTTTCCCGGAAGACAATCCATGGGGCGACCAGCAGCTGGCAGCTACCGAAGCTGATCTCACGAAGTGGCTGCAAAAGGGCATCCCGTTTTCGACCGCCCCCGGCACGCGCTACGAGTATTCGAACTACGCCTTCGGGCTTCTGGGTCGCATCGTTACGAAGGCTTCGGGAATGGCGTACGAAAAATATGTTCAGACTCAGATTCTGGCGAAGCTCCAGATGAACAATTCGACCTTCGAGTTTTCTCAGGTTCCTGCCGCCACGCGCGCCACCGGGTACCGCCTGCAGCCGGACGGCAGCTATCTTGCGGAAGCGCCACTGCCGCATGGAGCCTTCGGAGCCATGGGCGGACTCCTCACTACAGCCAATGATCTGGGTAAATATGTGGCTTTTCATCTGGCCGCCTGGCCGCCACGCGATGACGCCGAAACCGGCCCCGTGCGCAGGGCTTCGGTCCGTGAAATGGCTCACTTGTGGACCCCTTCGAATCTAACGGTCAAGGGGACACAGGCAACCGAATCCGGTTATGGTTACGGCCTCCGTATCAGCACCGATTGCCGCTTCGAACACATCGCGGCGCACGGTGGTGGCCTCCCGGGTTTTGGCTCCTACATGGCGTGGCTGCCCGAGTACGGGGTCGGCATGTTTGCGATGGCGAACCAGACCTATGTGGGGCCTGCCGAACCTATTAACCTTACGTGGGATGTTTTGTTGAAGACGGGTGGATTGCAGAAGCGGGAACTCCCCCCGTCGCCCGCACTAACCCAAATGCGCGACCACCTCGCCGGTCTCTGGAACAAGTGGGATGAGGCGAAAGCGCAACAGATTGCCGCGATGAACTTCTTCCTCGATACCCCTGTCGCCCAACGCAAAGGCGACATGCAGAAGCTGAAGGACGAAATGGGTGAGTGCAAAGCCGCCGGCCCGGTGACCGCAGAAAACTGGCTGCGAGGTCAATTCAACATCAGCTGCGCCAAAGGTACGATCGGGGCCTTCTTTACCCTCGCTCCAACCCAGCCCCCGGCACTGCAGCACCTGGAACTCCGCAAACTGGCGTCGGAAAAGGTCCGCATGGGGGCACCCACCGGTGCTCCTGCGGGAGTCTCCTGCTCCCAGTAAGTTATTTCAGGCTGCCGATAAGTTTGTCTGCAGCATCTAAATCCGTCGCCTTGCCGCGGACCACTACCAGCGCGGGATTCGTCCGGTTGAAGACTTTCTGTATCCTCAGTTTCCCGCGCAAATCCTTGATCAGGTTCTGGACTTCAGTGGCTCCGCCATGCGGGAGAGCGAACACCCGGAGCATGTCATCGGACTTGCCTTCCAGCTTGTACGGCGCGGACGGAACTGTCCCGCTCATCGCCCCCAGCAACCACTCAATAGCTTCGAGCTGCGCTTTTGTGTCACCCACGACCAGGGCCCAGAATGGTGAGCGTCTCCTGAATCGACTGAACCGACGTTTCTGCGGGAAGATAGTAAACGCGCACGGCACCCTGGTAATCCCGAGTCGCCGGGTTCTTCATTTCCTGCTCCGACGGGCGCCACCCAACGGGACGATCCAGTCGATGCAGGAGCCACTCCGAAGCCCCGAAATCCGCTCCGGGACCGCCGATCCGAAACTGAGGTCCGGCTTCCTGCTTCACCTCCCGCAGTGACAGAACGGTCCGCAGAATGGTGGCCACTTCCTGCCCGGCCCTGGGGCGTGAGGGCGTTCGCCAACGGATACACGCGTTCCTCTGCACTCAGCGAAGCCGCAGCAACCAACAGCAGAACAGTAAGTCTCACGCACCTGTTGACGTGAGGTACATCAGAAGTGTTGATCGATTTATTTCAGAACGTCGCTGGCTTCTGCTTCGCCAATCAGGCGCTTTGCGTCGTCAGGCAGAAGAAAGCGTTCCTTTACTGCTTTGTCGGCAGCGGCCTTCACAGCGGCGACGTAACCGGAATGGTCCTTGTATCGCTCTTCCAATGACAATCTCGGATCACCACTAGCCGTCCGCGCGGCCTTTGTCGCCGCAAACGGAATAAACCCGCCGCTCAGCGTACACTGCTTGCCTTTGTCAAAGCCTGCAGCCGTCGGATTCCATCCCAGGTAAGTACCCAACGGCGCCTCGCGCAGGACCGAAGGCACGCCACTCACATCAGAACCGTCCGCATTTACTTTCGGCACCAGCGTGGGAATCACTCCCCGAATCGTCGGCGGATTCTTCGCCATCGAACCCGAGACATCGTTATAGTTCATGTCGCCACCGAAGTCATGGTCCAGAACTTTGTTCACTAACCCATCCGGACTCGGTGCGCCAGGGATCGACGGAAAGCCAATTGCCTTCGCGGTGCCTTCTGCCAGTTCGCCCCGGTCCAGCCGAGGATACCGGCTGGCCGGAGGCTCAGTGCCATTGCTGACCCACTCGGCCAGGGCTTTCAGCAGAGCTCGGTTTTGATCCACCTCCGGGTTCGGATTTGCGGGCAACAGGCAACCGGCCGGAGGCGCGGCAACCTTAGTCGTGAAACCTCCCCGTCCGCCACCATGCGAAGTCCCTGGAAAGAAGTACCGACGAACATTGGCAGGCAATGGAATATCCGCCTTCGCGTCGGTACCGACCAGGTTCGGGGACTCCCGCAGATACCAAAACTCCAAAGCACCAAAGGTTTCGAAGATTTTCGGGCAGGTATTCGTCGCTTTGCAGCGCGCCAGCAGGCTGGACGTGGGGCGGTTCCGTGTCTTGTCCGCATACTCATTCCACCAGAGAACCGCTTCACTGCCCGGCTCATTCAGCCCGGCTGCACCGCCCGGGTTCGAAAAGCGGAGGTTCAGGACTAACTGTCGCGCCGCAATCTGCGGGTTCGTTCCGTCCCAAACGATGCGCTTCTGCTCGTCCTGATTAAAGCCGAGGTGAATGAAGCTGCGGATGAAGTTACCCGACTGCGAACTGCCCCGCGAAATGGCCCATTTGATCTTGCCTGCAACCGGGTTCTCAGCGGACGTGTCGTAACGCAGGAACGAGTTCAGATCCCGAGTTGCTGCGTAGCCGATACCAAGGACCAGCGCGTCTTTCGCCGTAAAACTGAGAATGTATTCGTACTCGGGATTGAAGCCGTCTTTCACACAGATCTTAGTCGCATCCGGTGTGCCGGGAAAAGCTGTCTTTGCGCAATCGGCAAAGGCCCAGGCATTGCTCGCGACCGGCAGCGATTCCCCGCTGCGCGTGCGCCGTATCAGCGACGCCTTTGTGGTGTCGAGTGTCACCGGCTTCTGGTAAGCAAGGCCCACATAGCGCGTCCGGGTAATGTCAAGCGTGGATGACAGCGTCGGCATATCAACAAACCGCTCGACTACCGGGCCCGTGATACCAGGCACAATGGGCACTTCAATCGACTGCACATTGGCACCCGGCCGAACATCCCCCTGCCAGCCGCTGACCACCGACACATGGCCGTCGGCATCCGGAGTCGCCGCCCCGTTGCCGCGATTCGGCACGGAATAGAGCAGGAAACCACTCGCCTTTGACATGTCGAGAGGCTTCGAGATCGCGAAAGTTGCCGTGTATTCCACCATGCCTCTGGCGTTGCGCGGTGCCAGTTGAATATCCGTGATGATCGCGTTGTGCGGGTCCTTCGGATCTAACTCACCGCTGACGTGACCACTGAGGGTTTCGTGCGTGGCGGTTGCCTCGCGCTTCTCGATATTGAGCCGGGTCACCCGGGCATCAGCGGCAACGGTGCACAGCAGTGCAGCGGCGAGGATTCTGGAAAACGGCATAGTGGTCATTATATGGCTTGTTCCGGGCTTTTTGTCAGGGTCCAAAGGATAGTGGCGCATAGCAACGGGATCAGGCCGAAGCCGATGAAGACAGGTGTGTACGAGTAGTGCTCCACCGCCCATCCGGTGATGAGGGTGAAGAGCATACCGCCAAAGCCGGAGCCCATACTTGCCAGCCCATAAACACTGGCCACGGCATTCTTCGGGAAGACATCAGCCGGGAGCGTCAACATACTGGCGAGCGCGCCGGTGTAACCTGTCATCGCGACCGAAACCCAGGCGATCGACATCGCTGCACTGGGGGCCAGGACGGCCGGAATCGCGGCCATCATCAGGATGGCGAACAGTGTTATCGATGTCTTGCGTGCAACCGTTACTTCCAGACCACGACGGATCAGCCAACCCGAAAACCATCCCCCGACAATGTTGCCCGACCCCGCCACCAGAAACGGGATCCAGGCGAACTTGCCAATCTGCGCCATATCGAAATGCCGCGCCGTTTTCAGATACTCCGGGAACCAGAACGTGTAGAAATACCAGACCGGATCCAGAAAGATCTTGGCAAAAGTGAAACTCCACACAAAACGCGTCTTGAAGAGCTTCCACGCACCAGGAACCGGAACCTGTACCTCGCCGACAACTTCCGGCGGACTCTGATACGTCGGCCACCAGAACGCCAGCCAGACAAAGCCCAGCACTCCAACCACCACAAACGCATACTCCCAGCCATACCGCAGCAGGATGAAGGCGACCAGCGGAGGCGCGATGATCGACCCTGCAGCCGACCCCGAATTGAAGATCCCCGATGCCATCGCGCGCTCATTCTTCGGGAACCACTCCGCCACGATGCGAATGGCTGCCGGCCAGTTGCCTGCCTCACCAGCGCCCAGCAGGAATCGAAAAATCCCCAGGCTCAAGGCTCCCCTGGAGAATGCATGCAGAATCGCTGCGGCGGACCACCAGGCAATACAGAGCGCATAGCCGAGGCGTGTTCCGAGCCGATCAATCAGCGGCCCCGAAACACCGTTCATGATTGTGTAGGCGAACAGGAAACAGAACACCACCCGCGAGTACGTGACAGCGGACATGTGGAACTGCTCCCGCAAAACCGGGGCTGCCACGGACAGAGTCTGTCGATCCAGGTAGTTGATCAGCGTCGCCAGAAACGCGAACGAGATCATCAGCCATCTTCTGCGGCTTGTTGTGTCAGTGCTTGGCTTCATCGCGATGGGGTAAACTTTCCATGATGCAATCTTTTGGTCGTAGCCTGTTCATTATGTCGCTTGCCGCTCTCTCGGCGTTTAGTCAGACGACGCCGTCGGCGTTCAGTCAGAAAGGAAACCCTCTCGTTGGTCGGTGGGATTTCAATCTTCCTGGCCCCGGGACGCTGAAGTCCAACTGGGTCGGAGTCACTGAAAAAAGCAGCGCTTTCGAGGTCTGGTTCCAGCCCACGGGCGGCCACGTGGAGATCAGACCCGACGCCAAGGTTGTGGGCAATCATCTGTCCTTCACCATCGCAGCGGCGAACGACAAGGGCCCCGCCACCACCTGGGACCTGGACGCCGTTGACGGTAAGCTCACCGGGGTGCAGAAGCGAGGTGACAAGGTCATCCCCCTCGTCGGCACCCGCGCTCCCGAGCTTAAGCGTGCGGCTCCAAAAGCCTGGTCCACCCCCGAGTCGCTATTCAATGGAAAAGACCTCACCGGCTGGGAACCCATGGGCGACCCGACGAAGAGCAAGTGGGTGGTGAAGGAAGGCCTGCTCGTCAACGAGGACCACGGCGCAAACCTGATGAGCACCAAAAAATTCACTGATTTTAAGCTGCACTTCGAAGTCAGCTGCCCGGATCATGCCAACAGCGGCTTTTATCTCCGGGGTCGGTATGAAGTTCAGATTGAGCGCGGCGAAGGTTCCAGCGCCCCGCCCAACCGTCTGATGGGCGCAGTCTACGGTCGCCTGGCACCAGAGAAAGACGCCCCGAAGAAGGGCGATTACGACGTCTTCGACATCACCCTCGTAGGCCGCACCGTCACCGTGGTTCGGAACGGCGTCACCACCATCAGCGGCAAGGAAATTGAGGGTCTCACGGGCGGAGCGCTCGATGCCAACGAAGGCGACCCCGGCTCTTTCTACATCCAGGGCGACCACACCGGCGGTCTGAAGTTCCGCAACGTTACGGTTTCGGTGCCCAAATAATGAAGTTTGAAGTTCGCGTGTTTCCGGACAAGGCTGCCGCCGGAGTCGCAGGCGCGGCCTGTGCTGCAGAAGTCATCCGGGAGACTCTTGCCCACAAGGAAAAGATGGCGATTGTTTTCGCCTCAGCCGTTTCTCAGGATGCCTTTCTCGAAGCTCTTCGCAACACAGAGGGTATTGCCTGGCCGAAGATCACCGCTTTCCACATGGACGAATACGCAGGGATGTCCACCAACCATCCCGCCAGCTTCCGTCGCTTCCTGCGGGAGCGTCTTTTTGACCATGTCCCCGTTGCAGCCTTCCACCAACTGGACGGCGAGGCAACGGATCCGGACGCCGAATGTGCCCGCTATTCCGCCCTGCTGGCCGAGGCGAAGCCGGATCTGACCATCATGGGAATCGGCGAAAACGGGCACCTCGCCTTTATCGATCCGCCCGTTTGCGATTTCAAGGAACCTCGCCTCGCCAGACCCGTCGACCTCGACGACATCTGCCGCATGCAACAGGTCCACGACGGCGCGTTCGCCACTCTCGCTGACGTCCCAAAGCAGGCTCTGTCTCTGACCACGACCCTGTTTCTAAGCGTCCCGAAAGCTCTCGTCTTCGTCAACGGCACCCACAAAGCGGCAGCCGTTCAGGCGGCGATCGAGGGCCCGATTACCGAGTCCTGCCCTGCGTCAGTTCTACGCCGCCACACGGATGCGACCCTGTTCCTCGACCCCGCGGCCGCCTCCCTGCTCGGCTGACTTGAACAGCCCGAGGGAGAAGTGGCACTCGCAACCCAGGGGGCGGCCGTTCCCGGTTCTTCGCGAAGCGTCCTGGGGTACCAGCGCGCGCCAAGAGTTCCCGCAGTCCGTGAAGCGCTTCGGGCGCGAGGCATTCTCGACCCCAGGAAACCTGCGCTTTTCCTGGAAGGCAGTAGCTTGAGCATCTCTACCAATTTGACGTTGCCATTCGCCGAAAAGCCGACCGACTCGCTATAATCGGCACGCCATGCCTGACCCCACACTGCAGGGCTCATTCCGCATCCTGTTTCTCTACGACGTCTGCGAGGAAATCCGCCTCGACCAACTCCGTGGCCTTGTCGGTCGCGACTTGAAGCGTCTTCCCCCGGCTCGCCCTGCCTCCCCCGAATACATCCGCTTCGAACGCCCCCCGCTCGTCCAGCCCCTGGGCCAGATCACCGTCTCCGACTCCACCCTCCCCGGCGGCGGCACCTTCTCCGCAGAACTCAACTACTACGAATACGGCGCGGTCAGCGTCAAGCTGGAAGTCCCGTTCTCGCTCGACTGGCCCGAACTCGTCGCCCTCTCCGGGCGCTGGATCGCCTCTCAGCCATTAGAAGCTGCCGCCCTGAGGCTCGCCCGCGACTCAGTGCGCAAGGCAGGCCCCGCCCTCATCCGCCCCAACGAGGAATGGCTCACGGAGGATTATTACATCATTCACCTCCGCAATGAACCCTCGCCGGACGGCACCTATCGCTTTTCCGGAGCAGGCCTGATCGCGGAACACGGCGGTGATATCGCCAAAATCGTCCGTGGCGAACTCGCGGAACTCTCCACTGAAGAACAGCGCGAAGTTCTCAACTCCCCCATGTCCTACTACCCCCACGACCTGATGGTCGCGGGCTGGAACGCAGCCTTTCTGTGCGACACAGACGCCGGAGCCCTCCCCAGCGTCCAGATCCTCGAATACGCCAACACCCAACTCCTGGAGTTCCGCTACTACGACACAATCCTGAGTCGTGTTCTGGAAAAGGTCCATGGAACGCTGGGACGCCGGGGGCCCCTGAAGCGCTGGCGTCTGGCACGAGAAGCGCAAGGCCTGAATCGCCTCCGCCTCGACATCCGCGACCTGACCGAAAAGATGGATACCTCCATCAAGTTCCTCAGCGATATGTTCTCCGCCCGCCAGTACCGCATGGCCGCCACCAGAATCGGTGTAGACGACTACCGCCGGCTCGTAGAGAGCAAACTCCATACGGCCGGCGACCTGTACACGTTCCTGATGGACCAATTCAACACCAGCCGGGGCTTCGTGCTTGAGCTGACCGTTGTCATCATCCTGGTGATCGAACTGGCATTCTTCTTTATGGGCAAAGCCTAGGCTGGATCGAGGCTAAAGCCCGGTGTGTTCCAGACGCCGGCGCACCGCAAAGAACCCCACCCACGATGCCAGAGCAGCCACCACCACCAGCCCGATCACCGGCGTGGAAGTCACCTGAATGAACGTCCACGTGATATGGCCGTCGCGGCCGCCGAAGCTGGCGAGCGTGCAGGTGAGAAAGATCCCCAGACCCATCAGCGTGCCACGGAGGCGTAACAGTTTCTTAGTCATATTCAGTGTTTCCTTTTCCTTGTTTGGTTGAAGTTGGACAGCAAGCTCCGACAGGGGGTCCATGCGGAGTGCTTCAATAGCCTCGGCAAGGTCGGGGTGGTGAACCAGGTACTCATCCACCAGCGCAACCGTGTCAGGACTGGCTTCGCCGGCTGCATAGAGCGGCAGAAGATCGTTAATTACATCGCGGGTAACGGTCATTTGAAAAAAAACTCCTTCGTTACGAAACTTGCTCAGTTTGAGCCTGGCCCGGTGGATCTTTACCTTTACGGCGGATAGCGAAAGCCCCAGCGCCACGGCGATTTCCTCATAAGCCAGGCCATCATTTGCCCTCATCAGGAGCGCCGCCCGGTCGATCTCCGGCAAATGCCGAAGCGCTTCCAGCACCCGCTCCAGTTCCTGCTTCGCCTCCGAAGCCGCCAAGGCACTTCGATGGAGATCGGGCACCGCCTCATCCAGGGCTTCCCGCCGCGAAATGCTGCGCCGGTCCATCAGAAACAGGTTGCGGGCGATGGTGAACAACCAGGCCTTCACCGTCGCCAGCCTTACCGGCTCCGGCGCGGTCCAGACCCGGATAAACGTCTCCGAGGTAATGTCATCAGCCAAAGCCCGATCCCCCGAAAGGTACAGCACGAAGCGGTGAACATCCTTTGCATGCGCTTCGTAGATTTCGTGAAAGAGGGACATGGCGTTGGCGGTGAACCGGAGCGGCTGACACAGAGGATATGCGGAGGCCGTCAGAAAGTTACAAAGGTATCCATCAAAACGTTTTCACGACGCGCAGACCCCTGGTGGGATCATCAGAGGAGTGCCTGCGCTCCCTGCCATCACCTCAACATTCCTTCTGGATGCGCTCTCGATTATCCTGATCGACATCCTGCTGGGCGGCGATAACGCAGTCGTCATCGCCCTGGCCGTCAAATCCCTCCCGGAAAAGCAACGCAAGCTGGGCATTCTGTTCGGGACCAGTGCCGCTGTTGTTCTCCGAATCATCCTCACATTCTTCGCCTCGCAACTCTTACAGATTCAGTTCCTGAAGCTGGGCGGCGGCCTCGTGATCCTTTGGATTGCAGTCAAGCTGTTGACCGAAGCCGAAGAGGCAACCAGCAAAGAACACCATGTGCAATCTCTCAAACATGCGGTGTGGCTGATTTTGGTCGCCGATGTCACAATGTCGGTCGATAATGTTCTGGCCGTTGCCGGCGCGTCAAAGGGCAGCCTCAGTCTGCTGATCTTCGGCCTCATCCTGTCCATCACGTTCGTCGCTTTCACCAGCACCCTGCTGGCGAAGCTGATGGACAAGTACCCCATCATCATCTGGATCGGCTCTGCGATTCTGGGCCGCGTTGGCGGCGACATGATCGCCGGCGACCCCTGGTTCCACGACACATTTCATCCCTCGCGAACCCTGCACTACGGGTTTGAAGTGGGCTGCGCCCTCGGGGTGGTCGGCCTGGGTTGGCTTCTGGGACGCCGTCACAAAGCCCGCGCCTGATTTTCCTCTAAAAACTTCTGGAAGATTTCCGGTGTCGGCCACGTCTAAATTAGTGCTGAGGGAATTTGCTGCTCGAAGACACACAGTCCGCCCTGATCGAGGCCTGCCGCCGCGGCGAGACCGATGCGCAGCGGTCCCTGTTCAATCTTCATAAAGACCGGGTCTACACCATAGCCCTCCGCTACTCAGGCGACGCAGCAACCGCAGAAGATGTCACCCAGGAGAGTTTCGTGAAGCTCTTCGCCGCGATCGGCAAGTTTCGAGGGGAGTCCGGTTTCGAATCCTGGCTGTACCGCCTCGTTGTAAATGCCTGCTTCGACCAGAAAAGGAAAACCCGCCGCCTGTTGCCCCTTGTGGCCGCGGTAGTAGCTTTCCTGAAGGGTCCGGGGCGAAGTCCGCTGGAAGATCTCCTGCAAACCGAGCAGAGCAGCCTGCTGCGCGACAGCATCGCCAGACTCGACCCCGAATACCGAATGGTTGTCGTCCTCCGCTACTCACTGGGGCTGCCTTACGACGAAATTGCCACGATTCTCGATTGCCCTGCGGGAACCGTGGCCTCCCGGCTCAACCGGGCACACAGTATTTTGGAACGACGACTCAAGGGGAAAATGGGGAGGCGACTGGCATGATGGCGGATGGCAACATGGCAGAAGGCAATATCGGGGAAGGCAACATGGGGAAAGATAATTGGCTGGAAGCAGAACTTCGTGCGCAACTCCGACCAGTTTCGGCACCTGCCGGACTCTGGACCAAAATTCAGTCACCCGGCGCAGTCCGGCGTGCGGACTCTGGCCCGACCCGGCTTTTGTGGCCAGTGATCGCAGTCCTCATGCTGCTGGCATCGGTTGATTTGCTCTGGGAGTTCAGCAAGGCGCGAGGTGGTTTGCGCCAAACCACGCAGCCGAACCCCGCAGAACTGGCCGCGCTCGCCGCTTCGCCGGAAGCTTGCGACCTTTACTCCAGTGACCCGGCTCGTCTCCAAAAATGGGTTAAGTCCCGCAGCGGCATAGAGATAGAGCTGCCTGCGCATTCTTCGGCAGTTCGGATTACGGGAGCACGGGTGGCAACCGTTCGTGGCACCATGGTTGCATCATTGAAATTTGAGGCCGCCAATGATCGCTCCGAGCGGGGAACCGTGCTCGTCTGGAAGAGTGGGAAGTCCCCGGTCAGTCGACATGGAGCCTCAATGGGTGTGTTTGGTTCAAAGGGTGCAAGCCTCGAGATGGTTTCGTGGTCGCAGGGTGAGAATGTGTTCGCAGCGGTTGCAGCAGAGGGTGCCTCGGCCCGGGAGGCATGCTTATTGTGTCATCCCGAGGGTACTCATGGGATTTAGCGGCGGTATACTAAAAGGTTAGAGGTGCGCAGTGCGAACTGCGGCCTGTAAGGCACGGAAAGAAGGGGCTATGCGCAAATACGCGAAGTTCGGAATTTTGATCGCGCTGATTGTTGGTTCAATCACCTGGGTCGCCACTGCGTCGATCCAAAGTTCGAAGACCTATTACGTCACCATCACGGAACTAAATCAGATGGGCCACCAGGCGTCTTCGAAGAGAGTTCGCGTCGGCGGCGACGTTCAGGAAAACTCCATTGTCCGCACGGCGGGCGTCGTCAAGTTCAACCTGGTGCAGGAAACCAAAGTCCTCTCGGTGGTTTACGAAGGTCGGGACCCGCTGCCGGATACCTTCAAAGATGGCGCACAGGCCCTTGCCGGCGGTCGCCTGGATGATTCCGGTGTCTTTCACGCGCAGGAAGTACAGGCGAAATGTGCCTCGAAGTATGCTCCCAAGCCGGGTATGGCTCCGGATGGCCTGCAGAAGAAAATCACCACTGAGGGACAGAGTTCCTCCTACCGTTCAAGTCTGTAAATCTCAAGTCCGTAACTTTATTTAAAGAGCTGGGTCCAAAACAATCATGGAAAACGTAGGCGCTCTCGCGCTTCTGCTGGCGTTCTGTATCTCGCTGTACTCGATCATTGCAAGTGTTGTGGGGCGGCTGAAAGGCAAGCCGTTCCTGACGCTGAGCGGCGAAAGAGCCGTGCTGGCAGTTTGGGCACTGGTCTCCACCGCCGCCGGCATCCTCGTATATGGCTTGATGACCAGCGACTACCGCATGGCCTACGTGGCGAGCCACACCAATCGCGACATGCCGTCGTTCTACAAGTTCGCGGCATGGTGGGGCGGACAGGAAGGCTCACTCCTTTTTTGGAGCTGGCTGCTTTCCACCTACGCCGCCGTTGCCGTCCTGACTTCAAGGAAAACGCACCGAAACCTTCTGCCCTGGGTAGTTGCCATCCTGTCCACCATCCAGTTGTTCTTCCTGAATTTTAATGCCTTTATTGCCAGCCCGTTCCAGGTTCTGGCGGTAGACAAAGTAGTCACCTCGGTCGCTGACGGCATGGGCCTGAACCCCCTGCTGCAGTACTGGGCGATGGTGATTCACCCCCCCATGCTGTACCTGGGATATGTGGGCTTCGCCGTACCGTTCGCCTTCGCAATGGCCTCGCTCATCGAGAAAGCCCCCGGCGAAAGCTGGATTCACACCACTCGCCGCTGGTCCATCGTGACCTGGCTGTTCCAGGGGATGGGCATCGCGCTCGGTTCCGCATGGGCCTACCACGTTCTCGGCTGGGGCGGTTACTGGATGTGGGATCCAGTGGAAAATGCCTCCCTGCTCCCCTGGCTGGCCGCCACCGCTTTCCTCCACTCCGTCATGATGCAGGAAAAGAAGGGCATGATGAAGGTCTGGAACATGGTGCTGATTGCCTCCACCTTCTTCCTCTGCATCTTCGGCACCTTCCTGACCCGCTCAGGCATCGTGAGTTCGGTCCATGCCTTCGCGGAATCCCCCATCGGCAAGTACTTCGTCGCCTTCCTCGCCCTCGGTATCGCCGCCACGGTATGGCTGATTCTGGACCGCCTCAACTACCTCCGCAGCGAATCGGACCTCGAAAGCGTCGTCTCCCGCGAATCAAGCTTCCTGTTTAATAACCTGGTCCTGCTCGCCAGTTGCTTCGCTGTCCTCTGGGGCACCCTCTTCCCGGTCATCACCGAAAAGCTCTCGAACGAAAAAATCAGCCTTGATGCCGTCTGGTTCAACCGCCTGATGGTTCCCATCGGTCTGTTCCTGCTGTTCCTGACCGGCGTCGGACCTCTGTTTGCCTGGCGAAGAACCTCCATCGACAGCCTCCGGAAGAACTTCCAGTGGCCCGGTATCGGCACCCTCATCACCGCAGCGGCCCTTTTCGCGGGCGGCATGCGGTATCCGTACTCCATCATTTCGCTCAGCCTCTGCTTCTTCGTTACCGCCACCATCGTGCTGGAATTCTTCCGCGGCGCGAACGCCATCAGCGAAAAGACCCAATCCGGCTTTATCCCGGCCGTTATCGAATTGACCCACCGCAATACACGCCGCTACGGTGGCTATTTGGTCCACATGGGCATGGTCCTTATGTTCATTGGCTGGAGCGGGCACCCCTTCAACGAAACCTCAGTTGGCGAAGTAGCCAAAGGCTCCACCATGAAGGTCGGCGCATACAACCTGAAGGTACTTGATCTTACCGAAGGTGAACTCTCGAACTACACGTGGGAAACGGCCAAACTGGAAGTCACGAAGAACGGCGAGTTCCTCGAAATTGTGGAACCCACCCGGCGCTTCTATAAGGCTGCCCAGCAGGCGACAGCCGTCGTGGCTCTTCGCAGCCGCCTCAACGAAGATCTCTACATCAATTACGCGGCCCGTGCCGGCGACAAAGCCACCCTGCAGGCGTACGTGTTCCCGCTCGTCGAATGGATCTGGATTGGTGTCGTCGTCCTGATCGGCGGTACCCTGGTCTGTCTGGTGCCAAGTAAAGTAGCGCGTACCTACACGCGCACTGAAGTCGTAGGAGTGGCCAAAGAAAATGCCCCGGTTGAAGTTTAGTTTCCTCCTGCTGTTCGTGGCCGTCGCTTCTTTTGCCCAAACTGCAGCGCAGTTGGAGAGCGACGAGGTCAAACGCATCGGCAACAAGCTTTCCTGCCAGTGCGGTTCCTGCATGGAAAATCTGAATTGCAACATGTCGTCTGGCCAGTGTCACTTCTGCAAACCCGCTCGGGGCAAGATCTACAAGATGCAGCGTGAAGGCCAGAGCGACGCGGCCATCGTCGCCTCGTTTGTGAAGGAATACGGCGAGAAAATCTTCCGGCAGGATCCCAATTCCTTCTTCTGGATGATCCCCTATCTCTCCCTGCTGGCCGGCGGCGGAGTTATCTGGATCGCAATTAAGAAAATGCAGGGCCCGAAAACTCTGAAACCCGCCACTGCCGGGCATGCCCCCGCAGCCTCGGACGACCCCGTTTTTGCGAAGTACCGCGCTGAGATCGAACGCGATACGGAAGGGCTCGAATAAGTGGATCCGGGCCTGATTTTTGGAGCTTTACTCGGAGCCGCAATGGTCGGCTTCCTCGTGTTTATTCGCCCTTCTGATCTCCCGAAGGTGGCCCCTGTTTCTCCGTTCCGCCATCTGGACGAGCGGAAGGCGGCAATCTACGAGAACCTTCGCGACCTCCAGTTTGAATATCGCCTCGACAAGCTTTCTGATGACGATTACGCCGCCACAAAAGTTGAGCTCCAGAAGGAGCTTGCCCGCGTTCGGGCCGAAGAAGACCGGCTGAAAGTGGAGTTGGGTCAAATCACCGGTAAAACTCCTCCCCCGCCCAGGGCACCTGAAGTGGTGGTAGCCCCAAAACAAAATGTTTGCCCCGGTTGCGGAGCCCGCTTCGAAAAAGCCCTGAAGTTCTGCGGCGAATGCGGCAAGCCTATGTCCGCTGATCCGGAGAAAAAGCATGACGCGGAGATCAAGCAGTGAAGCGCACCATAACGACATTTCTCCTGTGCTGCCCCCTTGCTCTGGCCGGCGTGGATGGCCTGGTGACCAACACCACTTCCGGCAAGCCAGCCGCCGGCGTCACCGTCACGTTGTTCCAGACCAGTCAGCAGGGCCCCCAATTCCTCAACAGCATCAAGACCGACGCGCAGGGTAAGTTCCTCTTCACCGAAGATGTCGCCCCCGGTCGCGGCGGTGGCCCACTGCTTCTCCAGGCAGTTTACGGCGGCGTCCAGTACAACAAAATGCTGCCCCCGGGTTCCCCCCTCACAGCAGTTGTCATTCCTGTCTTCGAGTCAACCAGTACGCCCGGCGAGGCCCGGATTGACCAGCACATGATCCTGCTGGAACCTGGAGCCAATGGCATCCTGACCGTCAGCGAGAGCTATGTCTTCCGCAACGAAGGCAAAACAACCTGGAACAACCCCACTGCCGGAACGCTGCAGTTCGCGCTCCCTGCCGGCGCACAGGGCAAAGTGGAAGTCAATGCGCTCGCGCCCGGTGGCCTGCCTCTTCGGAAAGCTCCGGATCCCGGCCCCAAACCCAATACCTTCAAGCTCGATTTCCCCATCAAACCCGGCGAATCCCGCGTCGATCTGCAATGGAGCATGCCCTTCCAGACCCCTGGCGTCTTCGACGACCAAATCCTCAGTAAAGGTGGTCAAACCAGGATGATTGCTCCGGTCGGCGTCGAATTCAAAGGCGACGGCCTGAAGAATCTCGGCCAGGAACCCCGAACGAAGGCCACCATCTGGGGCGTTGACGGACCTGCTATTCATTTCACAGTGGAAGGCACAGGCGCCCTCGCCGATTCCGCAACAGCCAGTGGCGGGGAAGGTAGAGGCGAAGGCGGCAGTGGCCAGCCGGCCCTCACCATGAACCTGCCCAGACTCTACGGCCTGACCCTCGGCTCCTCCGAGCTCTGGTCTACAGTTCTGGCAGTGAAGTGGGTCTTGCTGAGCGTCCTCTCCATGCTGACCCTCAGCTTTGTCCTGCTCTATCGAAAGTCTGTACCAGCCGACCAGAAAGAAGCAGCCGTCGAAGCCGCAGCGGTAAAAAAGGCCTCTAAGAATGCTCGCGGTCGAAGCTGATCGCGTCTGGAAGTACTTCGGGGACTACCCGGCCCTGCGTGGGGCCAGTCTCCAGGTACCCCAGGGCGCGTGCATGGCCCTGCTCGGACGCAATGGGGCAGGCAAAACAACCATGCTTCGAATCCTGGCCAATCTCTCTCGAGCCACAAAGGGCGACGTGAAGATCTTTGGTGATGGTTCCCGCAGCGACATCGTCCGCCGCAAGACCGGCTATCTGGGCCACGGAATCGGCGTGTATGACGACCTTTCCGCTCTCGAGAATCTGATGCTCTTCGGGCGCCTCCTCGGCGTCGACAACCCCGAAAAGGCCGCCATGGAGGCCCTGGAACGGGTAGGTCTGGAACGCGTGAAAGACGGCATGGCCAGGGAATTCTCCAGAGGCATGCGGCAGCGCCTCGCCGTCGCCAGAGCCTTCATCCACCAACCCGAACTGCTGCTCCTCGACGAACCGTTTACCTCGCTCGACGACCGAGCCATTAACGTCCTCCAGTCTCTTCTGAAAGACGCCCTGTCCCGTGGCTCCACCATCGTCATGTCCACTCACCAGATCCGCGAAGCCATGGAACTCGCCACCAACGTGGCCCTCCTCGAACGCGGCAAGATCGTCCATACCGGTCCCCAAACGCCTGAAATGTTAGCCGACCCCGGCTGGCTCTACCGAACCTACGGCGACGGGCCGGTGGCGGAATAATGAGGCAAAATCAAGCATGAAACGAGGCCTGATTACCGCACTCGCCATCGCGAAGAAAGACCTCCAAACCGAACTCCGCACCAAGGAGTCCATCAACGCAAGTGCCAGTTTCGCGCTCGTCATCCTGGTCCTGTTCAGCTTCGCGTTCGACCTGGGGCGTGAAGAACTCTATGCGATCTCGGGCGGCATGCTCTGGCTGGTCTTCTCCTTCGCCGGCGCCCTGATCGTCAACCGCAGCTTTGCCCGCGAACTCCCCAACGACTGCCTGGACGTCCTGATCGCCTCCCCGGCTCCCGCCTGGGCCATCTTCCTGGGAAAATCCGTGGCGGCGTTCCTCCTGCTGTTCATCGTGGAACTGATCTCCCTGCCGGTCTTCGGCCTGTTTTACAACATTCACTGGACGGACAGGTTCGGGGGGCTGCTGCTGGTGATGGCGTTGGCGACCTGGGGTATCACCGTGGTCGGCACCGCATTTTCAGCCGTCACTGTGAATATCCGGCTCCGCGAACTGATGTTGCCCGTGCTGCTCTACCCAATTTTGATCCCGTTGCTGATTGGTGCCATGGGCACCACGACGGCGCTGCTGGGCGGCGAGCCGATGTTTGGTCAGGCGGCGAGTGGAGAGGCCCTGGCCTCCCTGCGGCTTCTGGTCGGGTTCGACGTGATCTACACGTCCCTGGCTCTGTATATGATTGAGTTCATCCTGATAGTCTGAGGAAAACGAATGCGAGAAAAAGCGATCTACATTCTGGCCATCCTGGCCGCCCTGGTGATGATCCCCAACCTGAAAACGGTTTTCATGGGCCTGCCCGATGAAGCCATGCAGGGGGCCATCTACCGCATCATTTTCATCCACGTTCCGGCTGCAATCAACGCCCAAATTTTCTTTACCGTCTCCCTCGTCACCAGCATTCTCTTTCTGGTAAAGAAGAACTTCCTGTGGGATTCCATCTCGGTCTCCTGCATCGAGGTCGGCACCATGCTGGTGCTGGTCAACCTGGTCACCGGCAGCATCTGGGGCCGCAATCAGTGGGGCATCTGGTGGGCCTGGGACCTCCGCATGACCAGCCAGTTGATGTGCTTCCTGCTCTACCTCGGCTACCTGCTGGTCCGCCCCGCCATCGCCGAACCAACCCAGCGTGCCTCCATATCAGCCTTTGTCGCCATCTTTGCTTACGCCGATATTCCGCTCGTCCTCATGGCCATCCGTTTGCCCAACGTGCGGACGCAGCACCCTGGTCCGGTTCTCGAAACCGGCACCATGGCCCCGGAATTCCGCGCACCTTTCGGCCTCGGCGTTCTGGCGGTATTCCTGATCTGCACCGCCCTCATCCTGATCCGCCAACATCAGGAAACCGCCCAACGCGAAATCGACTCGCTCCGGCGCGAACTTCACTCAATCTAAGACCAGACCGTTATAGAATCAGAAGGTTTCACGACGATGGACATTACGAACCTCACATATCTGTTTTACGGCTACTCAGCCGCGTGGATCATCATCACGGCGTTTGTCTTCCTGCTGGTTTCGCGGGGACGCCGCATTGATGGCGAACTCGCACGCCTGAAGTCCCTCGTCGCTGACAAGGAGAGAAGATAAGCTGATGCAACGCCGCAATCTGCTGAAGTCCATAGCCGCCGCCGGAATTGGTGGCCTGATTACCCCCCGCGAACAGAAGGCCCAGACCGCCGTCGAAAAGGCCATCCGTGGCTTGCCCGCCCCGAAGATCAAAGACGTCCAGGTGATTGAGACCGCCCCCGCCGGCGTCCGTCTCACCGTCGTCAAGATCGTCACCGACCAAGACGGCCTCTTCGGCTACGGTTGCGCCACCTTCACCCAGCGTGCCGACCTGGTGAAGCCTGCCGTGGAGCGCTACCTCAAGCCGCTGCTCCTCAACCACCCGGTAGACCGGATCGAAGACACGTGGCAAATGTGCTACGACAGCTCGTATTGGAAAAACGGCCCGGTGCTGAACAACGCCATCAGTGGCGTCGACCAGGCGCTGTGGGATATCAAGGGTAAAATGGCTCGGATGCCCGTCTACGATCTTGTCGGCGGCAAGTGCCGGGAAGCGGCCGATGTGTATCGCCACGCCTCAGGTTCTGAAATTCAGCAGTGCGTCGATATGGCGAAACAGTTCAAGGAACAGGGGATTCGCCATGTCCGCGTGCAGGTTGGCACGCCCGGCTACGAAGGCTACGGTGCAGGTGGCCGCGGCGGCGCTATGGTCAAGGGCCTGCGCGACACCGGGGCCGTGTTTGAGCCCGCCCCCTACATCCGCCGCGCCCTGAAGCTGTTCGAAGAATGCCGAAAGCAACTGGGTGAAGAAATTGAACTCCTGCACGACGTGCACGAACGCGTCACCCCGAGCCAGGCAGTGCAGTTCGCCAAGGACTGCGAGAAGTTCAAGCTCTTCTTCCTGGAAGATCCGCTCTCACCGGAAGATATTGCTTACTTCCGCCTCATCCGCCAGCAGTGCTCCACCCCGATCGCCATGGGCGAGCTCTTCAACAGCCCCCACGAGTGGCTCCCCCTCATGAGCGAGCGCCTGATCGACTACATCCGCATCCACGTCTCCCAGGCCGGTGGATTCACGCCCTGCCGCAAGGTGGCGATTCTGGGCGAACTCTTCGGCGTCCGCACCGCATGGCATGGGCCCGGCGACGTTTCGCCCATCGGCCACATGGCCAACGTAACCCTGGATGTCGTCAGCTACAACTTTGGCGTCCAGGAATACTCCGAATTCAACGCCAACACCCGCGAAGTCTTTCACGGCGTTCCCGTCCTCGAAGACGGCTATGTCTGGCCCAGCACGAAGCCCGGTTGGGGCATCGAAATCGATGAAAAGGCAGCCGCGAAATTCCCGTTCCAGGGTACGCCCGGCAGCGGCGCAGCCCCCAGCAGCAACACCAGTAATCCCCGCAGCGGTCTGAACGGCGGTTGGGGCGAAGTGCGGAAGCGCGACGGCCAAATCATCAAGCAGTAGGCCATCAGGCAGTAGGTTTTGATAGCCGGGGAGACTCTCCGACGATCTCAATCGGCATTACTTTTGCATCTTTAAGGGCTGCTCCCTGGAAGGTTACTTCCGCGAGCAGCCCTTTTTTCGTGCCCGCCGGTTCACTTTGGTCGAAGACCAGATTTCCCAGCGAGTAGAAGATGACTCCCGTGCGATAGCGCTCCATCGGCTGGACCACATGGGGATGGTGCCCGACTACCACCGCCGCCCCGGCGTCAATCGCAGCCCTCGCGAAGGCTTTCTGGTACGGATTGGGAGTCGTGGAGTACTCCCAGCCATGGTGCATGGACACAATGGCAACATCGGCACGCTGTCGAAGGCTCGCCACATCCACACGCATCTGCGGGATCTCCGCCACGGCAATTCGAGGGTCAGTGTCCGTGTAGTTGCCGTTATTCGCGTCGTACGTGTAGGCCAGAAAACCAAAGCGGATGCCGTGGCGCAGCAGGACACTGCCCGCGTGCGCTTCGTTGAAGGCTGTTCCGGTACCCGCAACGGCAATACCCTGCTCCCGGAGGCTGGCAAGCGTCAGTTCCACGCCTTTGGAACCCGCGTCCCGGGCGTGGTTATTTGCGGTTGAAACCACGTCGATACCGGCGGTTACGAGGGCCGCCACCATCTCTCGCTGAACTTTGAACAGCATATTCGTGCTGAAGGGTTTCGGCACCTCCGCAAACGGACCCTCCAGGTTAACGAACGCGATATCAGCCTCGCGAAGGACCGGGGCCAGTTCGCGGAGCGGCCAGGAGTAGTCGTTGTGGAGACGGGCCGCCTGCGCCACACCCCGGGCCAACATCACGTCGCCCCCGAGCAGGATACGGGTCTCCTGCGGGGAGGGTGCGGCGGCCAACAGGGCCAGAGCGTGCCGTCTTGTCATGCGCTCCACCATTGTCCGCTACGGCAGCGATATACTTCACTTGATGTCCACGAATCTGACACGCCGCTCACTCTTCACTACAGCTCTCGGAGCTGCCGCCGTAACCACGCTCGCCGCGCAAACAAAGCGCGACTGGACCGGCAAGGACCCCATCGGGTACCCGGACCCTGATTTCGTCGTCCACGACGCGAAACGCTTCACCGCCAAGGTCGGGAATTCGGTCATCGAGAGACTCTACGTGGGCTGCCGCTGGGCCGAAGGTCCCGCCTGGAATGGCAACTCGCAAAGCCTGATTTGGAGTGACATCCCGAATAATCGCCAGATGCGTCGCAATGAAGAAGATGGCCATGTGAGCGTGTACCGCCCGCATGCCAACTACAGCAACGGCAATACCTTCGATTACGAAGGTCGCCAGCTCTCCTGCGAACATGACACGCGCCGCCTCGTCCGCTACGAACCCTCCGGGGCGGTCACCGTCATCGCCGAGAAGTTCGAAGGCAAGCCCCTGAATGCGCCGAACGACGCTATCGTCCACCCTGACGGCAGCATCTGGTTCACTGACCCGGGCTACGGCATCCTGGTCGCGTACGAGGGCCACCTCGCCAAAATGGAGCTCAAGGAAGCCATCTACCGCGTTGACAAAACCGGCCAGATCACCAAACTGGCTGACGATCTCCACAAACCGAACGGCCTCTGCTTCTCACCCGACTACAAGAAACTCTACGTTTGCGATACCGGCTCCAGCCACCAGCCCGGCCTGCCCAACATCATCCAGCAGTACGATATCGACGGCACGAAGGTGAAGAACAGCAAGGTCTTCATCAACACGGCGATCAAAGGCAAAGGAACAGGCTTCGCGGATGGCGTCCGGGCGGACGTACAGGGCAATATCTGGGCCGGTTTAGGCTGGGTTGGACCCGGCTACGACGGCGTCCACATCTTCGCCCCGAACGGCGACCTGATCGCCCAAATTCTGCTGCCCGAAACCTGCGCCAACCTGTGCTTCGGAGGCCGCAACAGAAACCGTCTGTTCATGACGGCCAGCCAGTCGCTCTACTCCGTCTACGTGGAAACCCGCGGCGCGCATATCTGTTAGTTACCCGTCTGCAGTGAAAGCCCGGCGGTCGGAAACTCCCGACTGCCGGGCTTTTCAGTTTCTGCCTCTTACCTCCCGGTTCTGGCTGCGGATTCAAAAGCAACCTGGAACATCCCGCGAATCGTAACGGTCTGCCGCAACGGAATGCCCTTCAATTCAACAGAAGCCGGGTACGAACGTAGCCGGCTTCCGTCCACGGGAACTTCGTCCCGTACGCGTGGTGCAGATCATGCCCCGCCCACGTCGCCAGCGGGATCGTGCGTTGCTTCTTTTCCGGGCAGCGAAGCCAGGCGGGCCACCCATGGGACGGCATTACGCCGGTTTGTAGCGATACGCCGCGATCATGCCGCACAGGGCCACCAGCCCAACGCCTATGGCCCATGCGGCCAGCCAGCCCCGATCAATCAGGGCGCCGGCAACTACTGGCGCAATGATGGCTGAAACGGAAGTCAGGGACTGGGTCAGGCCCAGCACCACGCCCTGTTCCTGCTTCGAGGCTTTTTGCGTAATCAGTGCTGTGACCGCCGGGCGGACCACACCCGACCCGTAGGACGAGACTCCGGTGTTGGCCAGCAGCTCCCCGATGGAATCCACCCTCGCCAGCCAAAATGAGGTCACCGCCGTGACCAGAAAGCCACTCCGAACCAGTGACAGTTCCCCAAAGCGCTTCACCAGCTTCCCGATCAGGCCGCCCTGCAGAATAATGCTGAGAAACCCTACCCACGCGAGGATGAAGCCCACCTGCATCGCGTCAAAAGGTTTCCCATGCCACGTAAACCGCCGCTCCGAAAAGAGGGCGAAACCGTTTACGAACATCGAGAACGAAAAGGCGAAGAAGAAGAACTGCAGCAGCAGAGGCCCGAGTTCGGGGCGCGTAAAATACTGGCCGTAGGTCCTCCAGTCCAGGACACCCAGACGTTTGCCGCCAGGGCCGGACTGGTTCAGTGTGTGGGGTTCCACTGACGGCAGCAGAGTCGCGGTGCAGATGACGCTCCCGGCGGATAAGGCGGCGGCCACCAGGATCGGGTACGTATAGCTGTAGTGCGACAGCCAGCCGGACAGCGCGGGTCCAATCAGGAAACCGATGCCGAAGGCTATCCCGATGACGGCGAACGATTTGGTGCGCTCCTCGGGCTTTGTAACATCTGCAATATAAGCCTGCGCTAGTGAAAGGTTGCCCGCCGTAGCGCCGTCAATAATCCGTGACAGGAAGACCATCCACAGCGATTGCGCCCCCGCCAGGATCAGAAAACCAATACAGGTCCCGATCTGGCTGACGATCAGCAGAGGTTTGCGACCCATTCGGTCAGACAGTTTGCCCAGAATCGGGCCGGCAATGAGCTGGCAGAAGGCAAAGGACGAAACCAGAGTGCCCACTACCGTTGCGGAAGCCCCGAAATGCTCAGCGTAGAACGGCAGCAGCGGGATGATGATGCTCAAACCGAGCACATCCACCAGCACTATCAAAAATATTGGTAAAAGAGGGGAACCGGACAATCTTTATGCTAACCCGGAGCCTGTTGCCGAAGGAGTTGGGCCAATTGTTCATCCAGGTGATCAATGGCTTTTTGCTTCTGGGCGCGATGAGCCGGATGCTTAGCCGCATCCAGTTCAAACAGCAGCCGACGCCGGGTATTTTCCAGAAGTTCCCGCTGCCGGGCCTCTGCCGCGCCAGGCAGATGATTGCCACGTGGCACGGGCGGTGCCTGGCGTTCTTCCATCTGCATTTCAACCGATTTACTTTCCCAGCCGCGTGCCAATATGTTGAATCCTCTAATCAACCATGGCAGGTACTATCATCCAGCGCAACACACCTCTTGGCGCGGGCCCGGTGGAAACCAGTTCAATTCGGACGATGGAGGCCTTCTTCACCTCGACCATAAGCCCCGGAGAGTTCAGCAAATACGCGATCAGATGGCTGATTTGGGGCTCGTGCCCGGTCAGCAGGAGCGAGGCATGATTTGCATAATCGCGCAGCTCATTCCACGTATTTTCCGGGACACCGTGCGGCACCAGGGTCGGGAGTTCCAGGATTTCTTCGGCCACCGACAGTTCTTCTTTGGCGATTCGGGCCGTCTGCATAGCCCGGATATAGGGGCTGGAGAGGATCAGGTCGGGGCGAACCCCGGCTCGCCGGGCCAGTTTCAGGGTGGCCGCAGCCCGGGTTTTTCCCTCCGGGGTGAGGCGGCGTTCGGAATCGGCCATGCCGGGTTCGCCATCTTCGGCAATGCCGTGGCGCATCAGGTAGAGTTCCATGCGTTATGTACCTTCTTTCCGGAAGCGGAAGAGTTCGAAGACGGGCCGCCCGTTGCGGTCGGGGACGGTGCCTTCCAGGGCTTCTGTATAGCCGAGGTCGGCGGCGGCTTTGCGGAGACGCTCGTTGATGCCGCGGAACATCTCTTTGTCGGCGGTGTGCCGGATGAACAGGAAGTCGGGGTTGCTGATCTGGCGTGTCAGTTCCGTCTTTTCAGCCGAGTTCAGGCTCTGGCCCTCGGCCGGTACCGTGGTTACGAACATCGGCAGGTCACCTTCATGGAGGAGACGGAGGGCGTTCAGGTAGCCCCAGTCCACCAAACCATACCAGCTGGCAGTCTTGTGATCGGTTGTTTCGGCCAGACGATAGACGGCGTCCGTCCATCCGGCACCGGGGCCATTGACGATGAAGCGGGCCAGGTATTGGTTGGTGGTGAGCAGATTCTGGGCGCAAAGCACACCGACTGCGGTCCACAGGACTGGAGCGCCGAAGCGGGGGATGCGCGCGGCAACTTCAGAAAAAGCGATGCCGAGGATCATGGGCGGGAGCGGCCAGAGAAGAATTGTGTGGTGGGTAGCACCACCTGCGCCTTTCGTCAGCGCCATCTGGACCCAACAGACCAGGGTAGCTAACAACAGAAACAGGAGAAGCCGAAAGTGGCTGGAGCGCCACAGGGCCAGTGAAAAAGCGAAGCCAACGAGCCACGCGGGCAGCATCCAGTTGGAGTAATGGTCGCCGGCCAGACTGGCAAGGCGGACGCTGAGGCGCTCCAGGCTGGTGCGCGGGGGGCGGGGCGACGCCGTCTGGTCCTGAAAAATCATGTAGTTGTAGAGACTGGTTGCATTGACGGTCTGGCGCAGAACCTCGATTTTTCCCTTCAGCTCTGAAAATTCGAGGTGGGTGTTTTGCGTGACGGTTTCGCCGGGGCGGGCCACGTTGTACCAGACGAGCGGGGCGGCAGCCAGTAAAAACGAAGCCAAACCCAGCCCTAGCACCCTGGGGCGGAGGGCCTGGGCTACCAGCCGGGGATAGAGAAAAAACGAAGCCAAGCCCAGGCCGACCAGCGGCCAGACCAGCAAGGCTTTGTCCCACAACCCCAGACCCCAGCAGGCAGCGGCAATCACCAGGTGTTTGGTGGTGCGCGATGACAACCACAGGTGTGCAGCCAGCAGGCCAGCCATCAGCAGGAGGTGCTGGATGGCTACCGTCCCCCAGTCAAACAGGTTGGTCATCAGGAACATGGTGTCTGTGGCGAGAAGCGCGACGGTGACCGCAGCAGCGCGGGTTCCTGCCAGACGCCTGACGAGACACCACGTCAGCCAGATCGTCCCGAGCCCCATCAGCAGGACCGGAAGCCGCAGCGACCACTGGTCAGCAGCCAGAAAACGGAAGATTCCGGCGTAAAGCCAGGTCTTGAGAGCCCCGGAATAGCTCATCACCATGAACGGAATCTTCCAGCCGAAGACCTCCAGGCGAAAAAATGAAGAATCCGGGGCGTAGAGGGGGCCTGAAAAGAATAACTCGTCGTTTTGGGGTCCCGGGTAAGGAAGCAACGCTATTCCGGTTAGAAAAAACACCAGGCATGGCAGGATCGGAGCCGCGAATTGTTTGAGCCTCTGGAGCATGTCTTAAGATCGAAGTTTACTTCATGATCACAGCCCCCAATCTCTCGGAACTCAGTTGGCTCCGCCACGGCTTTGGTGATCGCCACTCGGTCTATCCCGAGCAGATCACGACAGCGCACCAGATTCACTCCTGTATAGTTTTGGAACTGGCCGGTACCGGGGGAGACCGAATCGCTGACGGAGATGGTCTGGTTACAGGCCAGCCCGGGATGCTGGTGGGCGTCCGTACGGCCGATTGCGTGCCGATCTTATTGGTGGATCGGGTTCGCCGGGTGGTTTCAGCTGTACACGCGGGGTGGCGGGGGACGGCGGCGGGAATTGCCGGTGAAGCAGTTTTGCGGATGCAGGAAAAGTTCGGCACCCTACCAGAGGACGTCGTCGCCGCCATCGGGCCGTCAATCGGGGGCTGCTGCTATGAGGTTGGAGCCGATGTGGCGCGCCATTTTGGGACATGGGTACCCGATTTGGAACAGGCGGCCACCCCGGCGCGAGTGGATTTGAAAACGGTAAACCGACTACAGCTGGAGCAACTGGGGCTGCAGAATGTCTGGGTGTCCCAAAACTGCACATACTGCTGTTCCGATTTCTACTCGTTTCGGCGCGAAAAGGAACAGGCTGGCCGGATGATTTCGTACATCGGAACGGCATGACCGCAGAAACACAAAGGGCGGGCAGCTGACGAAGTCGTCAGCTGCCCGCCCTTGCTTCTTCTCAGTGGAGGTTAAGCGGCGGCGAAGAGCTCTGCGGATTCATCCACGTGGATCTCATGACGGTCGAGCTGCTCCTGGCACTTAATACAGTAAGCAGCCCACGGTACAGCGACGACGCGCTTGGGAGAAATCTCATCTTCACAGTGCAGGCAGATCCCGTAGGAGCCGTCCGCGATGCGGTTCAGTGCCCGGCGAATCTGCCGAAGCATGTTCGAGTCACGGTCCAAATTGCGGATCGCGAGTTCACGTTCCCCTGCCAACTGCACTTCGTCGAGTGCGTCCGGCGCTTTCTCGATGACGATTTCGTCGCGGTTCCGGAGAGAACCCGACAGTTCCGCCATCTTGACCTCCAATACGTTTTTTGCCTTCTCCAATTCAACCTTAGTCATTTTAGTGTTACCTGTCTTTCCTTCGGCTTTCGCCTGCCCCAAGCAATCCTGTCAGGGCCTTACCGCCAGACTCTCCAGCGGCTGTTGCTGCCTGCCCAACTCTTTTTACTGATTCGAGTTGTGGGCGGCTATTGTCAAAATACTGTTTCCCTGCGCTTTGTGTCACTGAGCGTCTTTTTGTTTCGTTAGAAGATAAGACGATCATGTGAGTCCAAAGTTTCAAAAAATCTTAGTACCAAAAGCTTAACCTTTGTAAATCCGACTGGCTAAGCGCTTCAGCACCCCGCCATTGCTCACAACTGCAAGCAATTTAACTGCCAAACTCAAACGGCTTGGCTTTCAGGTTTGCCCAGCCTATCTCAAAATCCCGTCCAGGTCTATAGTTCGCTGATTTTTTACGACCGTTACCCGAACTCAGGGAAGAATCTGGATTTTTGCAATCTCGATTCTTGAAACAATGAGACCGAGATCCCTGTTCCCGATACGTTCCACCGGGTCCACCCGGATTTCTACTTCCACTGAGTTCTTCCCAACCAAAGAATCCGGTAAAGAGAATAGACGATGAAAAGTGCTCTCCGGATCTAGAATCTGCGACTGCCCCAGTACGATACCGTCCGCGAGAACAGTAATGTTGCGAGGAGCACGCTTCAACTGCTCCAGTGGACAATACCCGCTGAGACTTAACTTATTCCCAACAGAGTCCGGTCCACGCAGGCGGACCGTCGCGCGCGCCGGCATCCAGCGGAAGCCAGTCTCCAGTGGGAGCCATTCAGGGCCAACCAGCCAGGAGTACAACGAATTGCCGATGTCGACGCGATTCGGCAAATACTCGCCAAGCCGATCCGGAGCAGATCGCTTGTAGACCTCCGTGATATTGCGGAGATGATCGCCAGCACTCGAATATATCACGGCGCGATCGGTGGCTAACGCTTTCAGCAGCACCGCTGGCTCCAGAACTACATCGCGGAAGTCCGCCAACTCCGGAGCCGGCTGAATATTTGCTTCGGAACCGGGCGTCAGATAGACGCCCTCAATGCCGAGCGGATAGAACGGAGAATGGCCAATGGCGTTGTTAAAGAGCTCCGTGGTGACACCCTCCAGTACGATCACCGAATCCGGGTGCGCGCGATGTGCGGCATCCACTCCGAGTACCAGCACTCGGACAGCCTCGGCTCGGCCCCACCACCACGCAGTGGCCGTGCGGGCGACAGGGATCATGCCGGCAAAATAGACCAGCACAAATATGATGGGGACCAGCTGCCAGCGCCTGTCGGTGGGCCGCGCGGCGGTCTTCCACGCCGTGCCGACGCTCCACCCAGCCAACATCCCGACACCTACGACGGGGATGGTGAGGTAGTAATCGCTGCGGTGACCTGACAAAGGCAGCAGGGGCCCCAGCGTGGCGAGAAACCAGGCCGCGAAGAAAAGTGCGGTGCGGCGGCGGCGGCGAACCTCGAAGACGATCAGGGTCAGGATCCCGAGCAACTCTATAGCCAGGATGATCCGCCCGGTGCTTACCGAGTGCTTCCAGGCCACCCAGTCTGCAGGCAACAGGGACCATTTGACGTACAAAGCAAGTGTCCTGAAGATTTCTGCGTCGAAATGCAACACATAGGCTCCGGTAGCCTGGAACGGTGCCACGGCGCGATGGATCAGGAAATAGACGATGGAAACGGCGCAGAGCGGGATCTGCGAGTAAAGAAGTTTGCGGTTCTCCCCCGAGACCACGAACAGAACCCAGGAAATGGCGATGGCCGGATAGACGACGTTGATCTCCAGAACGCCAAAACCCAGCACGAAGACGGCAGCCTGGAGCCACCAGAAGACCGACCGACCCGATTCCGCAAACCGGATGAACAGACCCAGCGAGGAGAGAAGGAAAAAGGGGCAGAGGACTTCATTCCAGGCGGAACTCCACGTCATAGCCACAACCAGGGAAGCGTTGGCTGCCCAGGCGGCACCGGCCACCGCCCCGCCCAGCCGGGAACCGGTGAGACGACGGACGATCCAGCCGATGAGCAGAATATCCGCGGCGGCAGTGGCAAAAGCTGCTATCCGGAACGGAAGATTGTCCACGCCGAACAGGTACTGAAAAAGCAGAAAAAAGCCCCGCTCACTCCAGGGGCGAATGGTGCCCTGGGCGGCAGGCTCGAACAGAATCCGAAAGACATCTGCCGGGCTATGTGCCTGGCGAAGGAGGCTGAGCCAGGCGAAATCGTCCTGCATGAACCAAATATCGACCCCCTCCCGGTAGAGCCATAACAGGAACACGACGGGAGCAAACACCAGAAGCGGGCGCAGGAATCGGGATTGCGCCAGACGGGCAGGATCTGGGGTCACTTACTTTCGAGTCCGATCGAGGTGGCCACCACCGCCAGTTCGCGCTGGTCCACAGACCCGGCGGCAAGACTTTTGTCGAATTCGAAATCCAAAGTCACGGCCTCGCCGGCGAGAAGGGCTGCGGCGACATCTGCGGAAAACGTGTAGGCCCCCGGCTTTGAATACGTCTCCGACTTCAGTTTGGTAGTGCCGATTGAGGCCGAAAGAGTGATAACACTCAGCTTCTGGGTCACAACTTCCGGAACGCTGAATACGAATGAGAGAACGGCACCGCGCTGTGCGGCACCAAGAGGCGTCTTGAGCAGGACCTGAAATTTTCCTGCGGTCCAACGCCATGCGCCCCCTTCAAGAGCGTGGAACCCCTTCAGCAACTGGACGGTGGCGGCCGAATTGCTCATTTTGACAACAGAAGCAATACCGGGAGTGCCCTCGGGCTCTTCGTTCCGGACCTCAGAACGGCTGTGCCGACCGCGGCAGGCGGTTGTGAGCAGCAGGAGCAAGAGGAGAGTGCAGGCACGGTTCGGGCGGGATTTCACAGAACCAGTTTAGCTCCGACCGCCGGGTCCAGGCCCACCGTCCCCGGTCGGCAACTTTCAGCAGCGTTCTTCCAACATAGAGGACATGGAAACCTTGGGGCCATGGAAACGCACGGTATTGCGGGGGAGGCACGGGCGCTGGTAGCTCGGTGTCGCAGGCGAGGCGCCCTTGGGTGAATTTCAGAAAATGGTCGATTTCGCCAAAAGTCGATTTCGCCAAAAATTGATCACCTTGATTCTGTTCAGAAAACGGGTGGCTCAACTTACCCCAGGCAGAAGAGGGCTGGCCAAATGATAGAGGGCCTGATTGTTCAACTGAAAGGGGGAAGGAAGGGCACGGAGAACCGGAGCGCTGAGTTCGCAGGAACGGGCACCCTGATCTCCCCGGACCAGTACCGTGCCGGACGCGCGGGTAACCTGATACGACGCCGTGGCGGCGTTGCGGGGGGCTCTGGAAGCGGCAGCCGGAGATACTGCAGACGGCCCTCCAACGATCAGATGGAGGCCAGGAGGCACTCCGGGACCATTGTCATGAAACAGAACGGTCAAGTGTTCCAGGTGGCCAACCTGGGCCAGCTCGAGAATTGCAGCTGCTCGGTCGCGAAAAGGGTCCATCATAAGGCACTTATCGGCCCGATGGAGAATTGTTTGAGCCGTAACGAACGATCCGGGCAAGTCAACCGTCTAACCAGGTGATGGATATTCAGTCAGCATTGCGGCACGACTACCGCAAAACCTGGGAGGCGTTCTCCCGGCATACCAGCGCAGAACACAAGCTCGCCGGATCAACGGATCGCGCGGCGTTAGAAGTGGAAATGCGACAGGCAGACCTTGCCCTGCTCGCACACAAAGAAGCGAGGGGCCTGCTAGCCGCGGCCATGGTACCTGCCCTGGCCGCTCCCAGGGGTTGGTCAACGAAGCAGGGACCAGGTGCGCACCCGGGCTGGTCGGCATGCCACAAGAGCGGGACGAGCACGAATCTGACGCTGGGCTGACACCCTGCTGCTTGATTGACACCCTGCGGCGGAAGCCAAACGGCTGGCCGCGCCGGGTCGGTTCCGGGCTATTTGGCCCCGAGGTCAAGGAACACGCCACCGCCGACAGGGAAGTTGTGCTGGCCCTCGCCCCAAATGGGGTAGTTGTACCGGGGATTGTCTAGCGAAGAAGCCTCTTACTTCAAAGCCTGGCACTCTGCGGCGGAAGTGCCCTGGGTCTGACCAACAAGCTCACCGGACACGTGCCGAGACTGTGTTGCGCAGCCTCCGTGATGCCTGCGCAGGCTAACGGGCTATTTGGCTCCGAGGTGGAAGATCACGCCACCGCCGGCAAGGAAGTTGTACTGGCCCTTCCCAAAAATCGGGTAGTTGTACCGGGGACTGCCGGTGAAGAAGTCTCGCACTTCGAAACGAAGTGACATTTTGGGGGTCAAGCGGAAATCCAGACCGCCGCCAAACTCAAAAGCACCTGTACTGGAAGAACCCGAGGAGGGGTTCACGCCCCCGGCAATGGTCGTCGAACTTGCTCTGTAGAGCGCATAGCCGAGGCCGCCAACCACCCAGGGAGAGAGTTTTTCCTTCGGGTAGAATTTCAGCCGAATACCGGGCGTGATGTACAGAGCAGAGATATCCTTCGAGGCGGCTGTAGCAGTGCTGGTGACTGAATGCTTGGGAGCGAACATGCCATTAATCTCACCGTAGAGCTCTGCGTACTTGTACGTCCGGACGAGCTTGCCATAGCTGCCCTGAATGGCCGCAGCATTGGAAAGCGACAGAACGGCACGTGAGGTTGTGGTGCGACTGGGGCCGGAAAACGACCCGATCGACAAAGCGGCTTCCTTTTGGGCGTAAGAGGGTACAGCCAGAAGCATAGTCAGAAAGAGTCCGGAGCGGAGGAATCGCATATAAAATACTTTATCGCCCTCCTCCGCAGGATCACTTAATCTGTGTGCGTTTCTTCAACCTGTCCTGTTCCAGAAACGCCAAATTGGAATGGGCCACAGCCATATCGGGACGCAGCCGGATTACCTCCCGCAGTTCCTCAATGGCTTCATCATCGCGCCCCAGAGCATGCTGACAGGCCGAGATATTTGAGTGCGCCTCGGCCAGGTCCTGGTTCAAGGTGATCGCCTGCCGGGCCGCAGTAATACAGGCCTCGTATTTCCTGGCGCGGAAATATGCCACAGACAGCGTCAGGTAGTCATTGAACGTCGCGTCGCCTTTCACACGATGTTCCGCGCGCCCGACTCGATTGAGCGCGTCTTCTGAAACAACGACGGCAAGTTTTGCCTGGGCATTATCCGGATCCACCTGGATGGCTTCGAGTGCGAGGCGATGCATCGCATCCCATTCAAAGGCCGCAGAATGCATTTCCATCAGGTTGGCACGTGCAAGGTTATCCCGGAAATTCAGGCGCAGGGCCTTGACAGACCAGTCGGTAGACTCGGCGTAGCGTTGCCGCGCCAGCAGCCATTTCCCGTAGCTTGACATCGCCGCCGCGTAGTTGGGCCACAGCGTGATTGCCCGGGAATAATGAAATTCCGAGCGTTCTTCAGCCCCGAGGCGGTCGAGGGCTTCCGCGACCGAAACTTCCGAGGGGGCGTCCTGAGGCGCAGCCCTGTCCGCTCTGCGGGCGATCTCTACCGCAGCGGCCATATCCTCATCGCGGATCATCTCCCAGGCGTAGTTGACGAGAGCTCTCTGGTTTCCTGGACTGTGCCTAACAATGTCGGCCCAAAGCGAACGGTCATCAGCCCACACCGCGTTGCGCTCAAATGTGAGCCAGCCCATACAGCAGATGAGAACAAACGAAACCATGGAGAGGGAAAAAGCGGCCCCGGCACCATAACGGGGAACTTCCTGGAGGCGTTCCACTGCACGGATGAGGGTGTGACCGACCGCAAGTGCGAGGCCAATGGAGGGGATGAACATCCGGGCTCCTGAATCCGCAGAAGTTTGGGGCACAAGCGCAAACGGCAACTGCGCGGCCAGGAACCAGGCGATACCGAACGCGACCGGGCGCCACTGTTCGCGCCGCCGGGCGAAAATGGCGAGAGCCACCAGAGCGGCTGTGCCTGCTATGCCGAGGAGAATGTCGGGCGGCCAAAAACGAAGTTCCGGCAGCAGCCCCGCGTCCGCGCTCATGTTGAAAGGGGTAAAGAACCAAATGAAATATTGAACCGTGACCCGGGGCTGCCCCAGCCAGTATTGCAGCGCGGGAGCCCGTTGGGGGGCCACATACTTCCAGGTAAGGGCCGTGTGGAGAATCAGCCAAAAGACACAGAGGCCGACAGCACCATACAGGCGGCGCCAGTTGCCCTGTGGCGTCGCATTGGATCGACCGGGGGTGCCGTTGGCGGGATAGACCCAGAGCCAGGCCACCCCGACTCCGGCGAAAGCGGTTGCGGCGGGCGAACACAACAGGCCAACCAACAGAGGCAGGTAGTAAAACCAGTCGTGGCCAAGCCGAATTTTCTTGTACAGCGCTTCGAACTTCGCACCGTGGTCGAACAGAAATTCCTGAGTCCAGGTCTTGGGGATGCTGTAGAGGTCAATGCCAAGGGTGGTGGGCGACCTCTGGGGCCAGACAATCCAAAGGAACATAGCCGACGTAACGGCACAGGCCGCGATCAATTCTCCTCTTCTGGAAATGTAGTTCAACGTATCGGAAACGATGGGGTGGACCGCGAACAACATTGCCGTCAGCAGGGCGGTATGGTGTTTTGCATCCGGAATCAGGCGGGCGAGGCCGTAGATCAGAAACGGCAACGGCAGGAACCAGAAAAAAGAAGTCAGTTGGAAAATGGACGGCTTGCCATCTTGTCTGAGGCTGTTGTCGAAAGCAAAAAGAAGGGCAAGAAGGGGTCGGTAGTCGGCGAGACCACTGTCTTTGCTGAACGCCGCAGGAGAACTGATCAGCGGCAGAGTTTCGCCGTTACGGATATGCCGGTTCTCGACGATATTAGGGAAATCGTCCCGGTGGAAGCCGGAGTAGAAGTGGTTTGACCAGCAGAAGGCGCTCAGGACAAGCAGCAGGATGGGCGAGAGCCACCAATACAGGTAGTCCGACGTTGCAGATATTGCAGGCCGCTTCTCAGGGGTCAAAGTAATTAGATTATAACTTTTTCGAAACTTCCATACCCGGCTCGGCGGAGGCGTCGTACTTTCGAATTGCCGGGTAGAATTGGGTATGGCCGCTACGCTCCACTCCGTTTGCGCACTCGATTGCCCGGACGCCTGTTCTCTGCTGATAAATGTGGATGAAACAGGCCGGGGTTCGCGCCTGCGAGGGAACCCGGACCACCCCATCACCCAGGGGTTTCTTTGCGGTAAAGTGGCGCGCTACCTGGAGCGGGAGTACTCGCCCGACAGGCTGCTCTATCCCCTGCGGCGTGTTGGGGCCAAGGGGGAAGGCCGGTTCGAGCGGCTCGGATGGGATTCCGCCCTCGACCTGATTGCGGAACGCTTGCAGGCCGTGGCCAGGGAGTTTGGGCCGGAGGCAATTCTGCCCTATAGCTACGCCGGCACGATGGGCCTGCTGAATGGCTCCGGCATGGACCGGCGTTTTTTTCATCGATTGGGGGCGTCGCGCCTGGATCGGACCATTTGTTCGTCTGCCGGCGCGGCTGGGTTGACGGAGGCGCTGGGCGTCCGGTATGCAATGGACACGGAGCACTTTCGGCATTCGAAGCTGATAATTGCGTGGGGTGCCAACATTCTGGGCACGAACGTCCATCTGTGGCCGTTCGTGGTGGAAGCGCGTCGCAACGGGGCGAAATTCTACGTGATTGATCCCCGGCAGAACAGAACCGGCAAGCTCGCCGACCGGTACTACGCAATTCGACCTGGAACTGACGCGGCGCTGGCGTTCGCCATGATGCATGTGATTACCGCGGAGGGTCTTGAAGACAAGGATTACGTCGCCGCACACACGCTGGGTTTCGCAGAACTGAAAGAAAAAGTGAAAGAGTGGGATCCGCGACGGGCCGCAGAAGCTACCGGCATTCCAGCTGAGGATATTGTGGAACTGGCGCGCGAGTATGCCTCGACCAGGCCCGCAGCCATCCGGCTGAATTATGGCGTGCAGCGGTCCGAACGTGGTGCTATGTCCGCACGGGCCATTGCGTTGTTGCCGGCGCTGGTGGGGGCGTGGCGGGATATGGGTGGCGGCCTGCAGCTCTCCACTTCTGCGGCCTTTCAGCTGAACCGAGCCGCTCTGGAGCGGGCAGATCTGCAAATGACTTCGCCGTTGGGACGAGAGGCCCGTCTGGTGAACATGAGCCAGTTGGGCGATGCCCTGACGAAGCTGGATTCTCCCCCGGTGAAAGCGATGGTGGTTTACAACTCCAATCCGGCAGCGATTGCTCCTGACCAGAATGCGATCCGGAAGGGTCTGCGACGTGAAGACCTGTTTACGGTAGTTTTGGAGCAGTTCCAGACCGATACAGCCGACTTCGCGGATGTGATTCTGCCGGCAACCACCTTTCTGGAACATTCCGATTTGTATTACGCCTACGGGCACCACTACCTCCAACTGGCGCGGCCAGCGCTGTCGGCCCCGGGTGAGACCAAGCGAAACACGGAGGTCTTCCGACAATTAGCAGCTCGAATGTGCTTCGATGAGCCCTGTTTTCAGGATTCTGATGACGATATGATCCGAACCCTGCTGACGGGCGGCCACCCGTTTCTGGAGGGGATCACGCTGGAAAGGCTGGAGGCCGAACATTCGGTCCGGCTGAATATTGGGGAGACATTCCTGCCGTTTGCGAAGGGTGGATTTGGAACGCCTTCAGGCAAGTGCGAGTTTCGGGCCGAGAGTTTAACTTACGAAGCCCCTGTGGAGTCTCGCGCTGGTGACAAGGACCTGGCCCGCCGATTCCCGCTGGAGTTAATTACGCCCAAAAACGACGACAGCATGAACGGTACCTTCGGCAACAGGCCTGAGGTGGATGCGCAGACGGCAGTGGTGGTGATGCATCCTCTCGACGCCGCCCCGCGAGGCATTGTGTCGGGCGACCAGGTCCGGCTGCGGAATGATCGTGGCACCTGCGTTTTGACGGCCGAGGTAGGAGAGCGGGTGGCGGTCGGCGTGGTGTCGTCAACCGCTGTTCGGTGGCCGAAGAGGGCAGCGGATGGCAATTCGGTGAATATGTTGACGAGTCAACGGCTGACGGATTTGGGCGGTGGCCCGGCATTTTATAACTGTCTGGTGGAAGCGGAAAAACTTTTGACTGAAGCGCAGTAAACTAGTCGGAATGAACAGGTTCACGCGTGCCGTATTGGTGCTTTTGGCAGGGACTGCCGCTCTGGTGGCGCTGGCCGCGAAAAAGCAAGTGGTTGCACCGGATGCGACGCAATACAAAAACAGCATCGGTATCCAGATGATCCGCGTACCCGCCGGGGCCTTCCGTATGGGCGAAGATGGGCGGCGTGGCGAGTATGACGAGAGGCCGGCGCACGAGGTCACCCTCGCCCAGGATTTCTTTGTTTCGCAGACCGAGGTCACCGTGGCACAGTTCGCGGAATTTCGCGCCGATGCCCAGGATATCGGCCTGTTTTCGCCCTACGCAACCGGGATGAGCTGGCAGGAAGCGGTCTTGTTCTGCGAATGGCTGAGCCGAAAGGAAGAGTTGCCTTATCGCCTGGCGACGGAGGCCGAGTGGGAGTATGCGGCCAAACGGGCGGGCTCGTTCAAGCTTCTCAACTTTGATTCGGCGGCACCAGAGTGGGTGGCGGACTGGTATGGGCCGTACTCGGGCGACGCGGAGACCGATCCGGTAGGGCCCGCCAGCGGATGGGCGCGCGTGGTGCGAGGCGGCGGCATCATGGGCACTTACTCGAAAGGACCTTCCGGGTGGATGCCGGCGTACCGACGCGTAGCGAATCGGGCGAGTATTGCTCCGGGGTTCTCGGGGCGTCACGGAATTGGGTTCCGCCTGGTGATGGGTGCACTTCCGAAGACGGCACCGGGCAAGGTGGAGCCGAAGTTGTGGCAACAATTTGTGAAGCAGGCGGTGGTGCCGGTGGTGACTGGACCTAACCCGACCAGGCCCTGGTTCAAGCAGCGGGCGATGCTGCCGATTCCGCCCGAGAATGCCGACCTGGCAACCCTTGCCGCGGCCGGGCTTGATCCGGCGGTGATGGGCCACAACCACTCAGCGGGGGCGGCCGTGATGCCAAACGGGGATATCCTGGAGATCGCTTTTTCGGCAGATTCCAGTTCCACCGAGTATCTGCCAAATACGACTTTTGTGGCGTATCGGCGACGGTTCGGGAGTGAGCAGTGGGATATGCCGACGGTGTTCTATGACTTCGCCGATGTAAATGATCAGTCGGCCTTGCTCTGGAACGATGGCGGGAAAGTGCGGTTCTTCGGGGGCGGGGCGGGTCTGGATGGCGTGCCGTTTCGATCACAGGAGTCCGCTGACAGTGGGCGGACGTGGACAGCGCCGGAACTGCCGCTGCTGCGTGGCCCCGTGAGCGGTTATACGCCGCAGCCGATTACGAACGCTTTCCGGGGGCGTGGCGGCAGAATGTTTGTAAGTTCGGATGGCGTGGATGGTGAGTCATTGCTCTGGGCCAGCGAGGATGGTGGGAAAACCTGGGCGGATACGCTGGGTCGGACCGGTGGGCGGCATACGACGTTCGTCACGCTGCGCGATGGTTCGATTCTGGGGATGGGGGGCAAGAACTCCAATATTGACGGGTTCATGCCTCAGTCGATTTCGAAGGATGGCGGGAAGACGTGGACGGTGTCGAAGACGCAATTTCCCGCGCTGGGTTCGAACCAGAGGCCGATGATTTTGCGACTGCGCAGCGGGAATTTGCTGTTTGCCTCGGACTGGCAGGATCGGCGGGGGAAGCAACCGGAGGGCGTGAAGGAACATGGTGCGTTTGTGGCTTTGTCAGCGGATGACGGCAAGACGTGGAAGATCCGGACGATCTCGCAGGCATTGCCGCACGAGGCTCATGTGACGCCGCAACGAAAGGGCTGGGCGGCGGATTATCACGAGTGGGGCACCTTTGGTTACGTGAATGTGGTGGAGGGTCAGGATGGGCTGATCCATGTGTTGACGAGCATGAATCACCCGAGCCAGGAGTTTGAGTTCAATGAGGCCTGGATTCTGGCGGGCGGTGCGGCCGTAGCAGATGGGGCGGTAGCGCGGCGTGTGCCTGCGGCGCAGAAGTTCAAGGACCTGAAACCTGAGGCTTCGTGGAGTGGTGGTCAGGCGGCTACGGGGCAGTATTTGCTGGATGGTCCCGAGACCTGGTACTACCCGAATGGCTCGAAGCAGTACGAGGTGACGTGGAAGAACGGCCGGAAGGTGGGGTCGGAAGTCTATCGGGATGAGGCTGGCCAGATTCGGTGGGAGTGGGTCCATGAGGGTGGCGTCAGCACGTGGAAACAGTACTGGGCGAATGGGAAGCCCCGGCATGTTTCGACGTGGAAGAACTGGGTCGCTGAGGGTCCGGCGGAGGCGTTTGACCGTGAGGGCAATTCGGTGGCGAGGTTTGAGTTTGTGAAGGGTGCGGTGGTGCGGTGAGAGCCCTTGCAGGCCTGGCACTTCTACCCCTGTTTTGCCTTTTCGCTGCCGATGAACCAGCGGCGAAAAGGCCAACCGGCGATGTCGAGCGGGGGAAGATCGTTTTCGAGAATATCTGCGGGGAATGCCATGAGGCCTACAGCCGCGAGGAAAAAGTCGGGCCGGGGCTGCAGGGGATTAAGAACGGGCAACTGCCGACCGGGCGGAAGGCGACGCATGACCGGCTGCTGGATATCGTGAACGACGGTCCTGCGGAGATGCCGAAGCTGAAGGATCGTTTGACGGAGCAGGAGAAGGAAGACGTTATTGCTTTTGTGCTGACTCTGTAATCAGTTGGGGAAGTAGGCTTCGAGCCACATTTCCAGAGTTTGGTCATGCCAGGATTCGCGACCAATCACGTAAGGTCGCATTTCATCGTAGTAGCGTTGCCGCAAGGTGACGGGGTTCAGGAACCCCGCGCGAGCAAGGTGAAATACGTCCGCCCTGTCACGCTCAGAGTTCCGCTCGAGCTTGCTCAGGGCCAGGTCGTGCGCTTCCAGACCGTAGAGCCTCAGTCTTGTCCAATGCCCGGGAAAGAGCGCGAACAGGCGCGGTTCATAACCATCCGGGGCAGTTGCTATGGTGACGTTGTCGATGTAAATACCGTGCTTGCGGCGGAGGTCGGACTGCTTACCGGCAATCCGAATCACCTCGTTATCCTGCGAGGCCGGAATTATTGACAAAACGTCTTTGTCCGCCGTGCTTCTATCCAAACCGTAGGCCTGTACGATGGCAAACCCACCCATACAGTGCAACGTAGTTTCCTGGGTGAGCGCCTTGTCGAGATCGTCCAGAAAGGCAATGGTGTCATGTCGCAGAGAAACCATATGACGGAGACATACGAGCTTATGGCCAAGTCCGATCGTCCGATGCAGAGCTACGGTTGTGGCTTCGGTGGATTGTAACCGGACGGTCAGACGGACCAATTGACGTTACAAACGGCAAAAAGTTGGTCGGAAAGTAAAACTGATTCCCGAACAGGTCCACCATGCGTGGAAGCTGACCGACAAAGGCGAAGCCCGTCGGTACGCAGAGGCCCATCTGAACCCGGGCCGCTCGACGCTCGACCGGGTGCTTGCTGGTTGAATAGGGACCGAGTCGCCGAGCTACCAGTACTTCACGATGAAATGCAGTACGATGTAACAGCCTAACAGCGGCAAGATAACGCGCCACCATTTTGATAGGGCAAAGATGGCTATCGCCAGGAACGCGAGGAACGCGAGGACATAAAGCGTGCCGACGGCAAAAGTCGGAAAGAGCCACAAGCCGAGACCGGCAATTGTGAGCAAAATTAGCGACCGCCAAGCCTTAGCTTTGACGCAACTATAGGCGACGCAGCAACCCATGGTCACGCCGAGGAGCGGAGCGAAGTAAGGGAAATAACGATCGAGGAGGTCTTCTCTGTGGAAGTGTATAGCTAGTCCGAGAGGGCCAAGCACAATCGCCACGACACAAAGCATTACAGCGATGTCCCTAAGCCCCGTGTCCGGCCGATGATAGGGCACCCCATCTTTAATTTTTACAGATTCGCCGGTTGCTGGATCAATCCGAATATCTGCCGACATTGTCGAGTGCCCCTCATCGTTTGCAGCTCCTTAGCAAGCCACTGCAATTCGCCCGTCATTACTGTTGGAGGTTTTCCCATTCACTCACGATCTTGGACCATGTTAAGCGTTTTTTCCATTCCGGACTCAGGGGCTCTTTGCCGTCAACACAGTAAGCAACTGCCGCCTCAGCAATCTGTCGGATGTTCTCTGGTCGACTTTCCAAGAGACGTCGGACTGTCTCGATCTCCGTCAGAGGCAGCCTACGCATATGGCTGACCGTAGCCGCGAGTATCACGTCAGGGTCCGGATTGGCGGGTAGTGACATTGCACCGTGGATTATAGCGCTTACTGGCTTCGGCATGAACGCTGCCCGTCCCCAAGCGAATGAGAACCTCGGCTTCGGAAATGACTTCCTTGAACAGCCACCAGTTACATTAACTTTCATTTGATGTCCTTATAATGCCCGAATTCGGAGGAGTAGCGGACTTTATAGAGTTTGCCGATTTCTTCGTCTTCGGTCATTTCTCCGAGGAGTCTGAATCGCTCGCAGGAGCGGGCTTCGATCAGGGCGGTGACCATCAGGCGGTCGAGGATTTCTTCGGTGACTCCCTTGCGGACGAGGTCGCGGAGTTCGTTGGCACAGGGGTCCTTGTGGCGGGTGAGGCGGGCTCCGCAGCGGTTCAGGATTCGGATGACCTGGGCGAGGTGGTTGGCTTCGTCGCGGGCGACTGAGGTCATGGCTTCGAGCCAGCCTGGGACCCATTCGCCGGGCCATGGCGTTGTTGGCGGCCCTTCTTTTCCAGAAACGCGTGGTCCATGAGGAGCGCGATGGCGTCATGCAGGACCTGACGAGCCCATTCGACGAGGGTTTGGGAGTGGAGAGGGAGGGTGAAGTCGGGCACTATTCAATCCTCAACTGTCATCGTTGTGAGGAGATTCCAATGCGTCGCATGTGGCGGACGCCATTTCCGAACCCACTTCCGTTCCGCTTCAGGCATCGACGAACGGCACAGGGTATCTTCTGACGCCAGGCGGGAACGCTCCAGCGCGAGGCGTGCGAGAGTCAGGGGTACGGCGGATTCCGTGCGCCCATACCCCTGCGCCAGGACGACCAGGTAGCCCAGTCGATTCTGCAGATTGAGCACGCAGCATTGCCCGATCAGCCAGGTCCAGTCGAGGTCGGCATATTGCGACAAAAGCCAGGGTAAGCCTTCGACCAGCCGGGGATCGAGATCGTCGTTTGCTAACGCGCACACCACCAGTTGGGCTGGATTGAGAGGAATTGCCTTTGTCGCTTTCAGATGAACAAACCCAGGATAGCCAAGCGACCCGAGCCCCTCCGCCAATTCTCGGGGGGACACTGCGGGAACAGCCGCCGATAACGGTGGTAAAACAACCAACGAGGGGGACAGGTTGAGTACGCGCTGCAGCACGCCGGATAGCTTCCGGGGAATGGGGCGGGAACCGTTTTCCAGCTGAGAGTAGTAAGGCTGTGAGACACCAAGCCGCTGAGCAGTTTGCTGCTGTGTCCAGCCCAATTGTTCTCTACTCTGCCTGACCTGACCTGGCTCCATTGCTTACAGTATTGCAAATTTTGCAATAGCACGCCGATCGCTGCGCTGAACGAGCAGATTGCAGCGTTTGGTCTGTCGTTATAGACCTGGACCGGGGTCGTCCGGCCAGCATTGTTCCAGCCACAGGCTGAGGGTCGTTCGGTGCCAGGTGGGCGTTGGACCCGTGATGTAAGGCTCCAGTTCGTTCTCGAATCTGGAAACGAGGGTTTCACGGTTGATGAGTCCGGTTCGTGCGAGATAGACAACATCCTGAACATCCCGGTCGTTGCTTCGCTCGAGCTTTGTCAGTGCGAGATCATGGGGCTCCAACGCCCAGATACGCACATTGGACCAGACTGGAAACGTGCGGGTCAATCGGTCTTCGTAATCGGCGGGGTAGTTGGCGACTCCAACATAGTCGAGGTAGACCAGGTATTTCTTTTGAAGGGGCGACCCTCGCCCGGCCAGCGCCAGCAGGCGGTTCGCGGCATCGCGGGGGGCGACGGTGAGTACGTCCAGATCTCTCGTTTCACGCGCGAAGCCGTAGGTTTGGCTGACGACGAACCCCCCGATACAATGCAGGTCGACTGGTTCTTCAAGTCCCGCATCCAGTTCGGTAAGGAACGAAAACCAGGGCTCCACTGGTCGTTCAGCCGACATGTTCCACCGCCTCATCGGTAAGAAGAGTTACGATGTTCCAATTCTTTGCTAACAGGCTTCGGCGTTCGCGAAACACGGATCTGGTGAAGGGCTGCATGGAATCCCAGCACATTGTGTCTTCATGCAGCAGCCTGGCACGCGCCAGTTCCGCAATAGAAGCGGCGACTTGGGGCGAATCTGCCCCCCCGAGCTGAAGGATAAACCCGAGGCGATTCTGCAAATTGGCAAGCTTGGCCTGCCGGACCAGCCAGGGAAGGTTCATGCGTTCCCAGCAGTTGCGAGCGACCCAGGGCAGAGCCGTAATGATTCTGGCATCGGCGTCCGGCAGCGAGAGGACGGAGTTGAGGAGGACATCCGGGTGAACCACGCCTTTGGCGGGCGGAATGTGGGCAAAGCCGGGATAGCCGAGAGCGCTCAGTTCGGCACGAAACCGGTCATCCCGCAGGGTTTCCGGTGGTGTTTCAGCGCTAACACCGGTCAGGCGCTTGCGGACCGCTTCAGTAAGGGGGCGGGCTCCCTTTTCGAGCAGCGAGAGATAGGGTTGCGAAACGCCGAGGCGAGTCGCGGCCTCCACTTGGGTCAGGCCATTGCGGTTGCGCCAGAGTTGAAGGTCGGGAGACATGGGTCCAACCCAAGCGTAACATGTAATATTACAAAGCTAAACCAGCAAGGCGCCCATTTTACGGCTTGCTGTCGGGAACTTGCCGACGCCGGCTCCCACTACTTCGTCGGCTACGGTCACATAGACATCTCCAACGGTGCCGGTGACGCGGGTGTGGGCACCCTTCGCCAGGCGCTTGCTGCCGCCCGCGACAATCATGGCCAGGCCGCTGTTCTTGTGCGGGTTAGCTTCGGCGTGTTCGTGGGCGAAGATCAGGCTGGTGTGGTCGAAGAGGTTGCCGTCACCTTCCGGGATCGATTCCAGGCGGGAGATGAGGTAGGCGAATTCTTCGACGTGCCAGCGGCAGATGTCGCGGAGAACGCGCTGCCCGTCCACTCCGTCCGCCCCGGCTGTCTTGCCTTCGGCGTGGGTGTAGTCGTGGTGGCGCGAGGATGTGTAGCCGAGCCAGGGGAAGCGGGTGATGCTCTGGCACTTCGTCAACATGTAGGACGCGACGCGGGTCTGGCGGGTGGCAAAAGCCTGAACGAGAAGATCCGTCTGGAGCTTGGCAATGCGGGGCCAGTCCTTCATGTCTCCGTCGAAATCGGGCGCTTCCACCTTCTGGTATTCGGGGGGCAGGCCGGCGATGGCGCGTTCGAGGTCACGGATCCCGGAGAGGTGCTCTTCCACGCGCGCTTTGTCCTCGGTGGGGAGTCGCTTCTGGAGCGTGGTTGCGTCTGCGAGAACGGTATCGAGGACCGAACGCTTGCGGTTGACCCAGCCTTCTTCCTGCTTACCGAAGAGCCGGTCAAACAGGCGGTGCGGGATCATTTCGGGGGGCAGGGCCCGTTCGTAACCCGCCCAACTCATGTTGCGCTGCATGCTTTCGCCGAAAGATTCCTGGGCGACGCCAATCTGGAGGGAGCGGAAGCGGGAGTCGGCCCCAATTTTGGCGGCAATGATCTGGTCAATGGACGGGCCGGAGGGGCCGCGTCCGGTAAAGTCGGTGCCGGTCATCAGGCCGGACATGGAATTAGTGTGGCCGTTGCCTTTACCGTTGGCGGCGGCGTTATCGACACCACTGAGGACGTGGACGTCCTTACGCCAGGCGGCGAGGGGCGCGAGGCAGGGGGTGAGTTCGTAGTCGGAGCCCTCTTCGGTCGGGATCCAGTAGCGTTCGGGGATACCGTTGCCGTTAAACCAGAGGACAAAGCGCGTTTCGATGGCCTTCGCACCTTCGGCAGGCGTGGCGGCAGCGTAGGCGGTGCCGACGGTGTTGAACATCGACACAAGTGGCGGCAGACCAACGACGATCTGGGCGCCTGCGGCCGTGATGCCCTTCAGCAGGGATCGGCGTGAAGTCCTAACGCGGTTTGTAATTACTTGCGACATGAGTCGTACCCTCTGGCTTAGTTATTGCTATTGACGTTGGGGGGAATTCCCGGAGCAGCGTCAATGACACTATCATCTCTTGGAATTTGAACTGAGAGTTGCGGAAATCTTGAACGGCTTTTAGAATCACCGGGCGGTCAGCCAGAGTTTCCAGGCGACCGGCGGTGTAGCGAAAGTACTGCTTGACCACGCATTCCTGACACTGAGGCGTCTTTGCCAGAACTCCGCCGAGTTGGGCAGGCGAGGAGAAGTTGGCATCCGGTAGACCAGCCACCTCGCCATTGGTGTTCAGGTCGAGCTTTACGATCCGGGGAGCCATGCCGCGTCCGGGACCGGCTCCCGCACCACGACCGCCGCCACGGAATTCAAGCGAAAGCTGGTCGCGACGGGCTCCGATGGCGTCAAATTTCTCCATACCGAAGCCGATGGGATCAATCAGCTTATGGCAACTGGCGCAGGTTGGATTGCTGGCATGTTCGGACATCCGGTCGCGATTAGTTTGGGGCTTCGCTTCGCTGACCGCCGCCAGGTTGGTGTTGACACCGGGGGGCGGGTCGGGGACCTGCTGGCAGAGGAACTGGGTGCGGACAAAGAGCCCGCGGGCGGTGGGCGAAGAATCGTCGGGTTTGGCTGTAAGGGTCAGGAAAAGGCCCTGGCCGAGGATACCGGCGCGTTCTGAGTTGGACGGAAAGGGGACGCGGTCGAAGTCGCGGGCGGGAGCTTTCACGCCGTAGATGGTGGCGAGATCGGGGTTCACGTAGCCGTAGTCGGCCGTGAAAAGCGTCATGAAGTTGCCGTTGTTCCAGACAAGGTCCGAGACGAAGGTGCGGGCCTCTTCAATCATGGAGGAGGCGGTGTCGCGGGTATACAGGGGGTACTTGCGACGATCTTTGCTGGAGGTGGTGAGGCGGTCAAAACGAAGCCACTGTGCGGTGAATTCATTGAGGGCCTCGCGGGCGCGGGCATCGGCCAGCAAACGGCGGGTTTGTTTTTCGAGACCAGCACGGGTAGAGAGATCGCCTTTGGCGGCAGCGGCGAAGAGTTCCGCGTCCGGCATGGTGTCGACGAGTGAATATGCCAGACGATTGGCTGCTGCCCAGGGCTTCATTTTGGGATCTGCAACCACGTCCAGGCGGAACAGGAAGTTGGGGGACTGGAGCATGGCCTCAACCACCAGCTGTGCGGCCTTCAGGGTGTCGGTTTCGCGCGCCATCAAACCTTCGTAGCGCTTCTGCTCACCGGCATCAAGGGGCCGACGGAAGGCCCGCAGGCCGAAATCTTTCACAAACTTACTGCGGCAGGCGCCGTTCGCTGCAGCGGTTTTACAGGGGATCAGAGCATGGGTGTCACCACCGCGAAAAGCGGAGCGGGCGAGCTTTTCCGCCGAGGTGGAGTAGGCCTCAATGAGAAGCGGCGAGAGGCTCTGGCCCTGAGTTTGGTTGCGAAAGCCGTTGATAAAGTCTTCGGGCGGAAACTGGTTCGCGGGGTTGCTCTGGTCGCCCAGCAGGTCGCGGAGGGTGTGGTTGTACTGGCTGTGGGTGAGGCGGCGAAGTTCGGCATCCTGCGATTTGGCGCCGAGGCCGCGATTTTCAAACTCGCGATAGCGCAATGCATTGGCGAGATCGGTCCCCGAAAATTTGCTCAGTTGGGTGACCCAGCCTTTGAGCGTCGCCTCTTCGGGACTACCTCGCTTGATCCGTTCGCCGCCTGCGTGGGGCGCGGCACCGGTGGGTTTGCGCAGCAGCAGAGACGCTTCGGGATGCTCGCGATCCACCAGATTGACCAGGGAGTTGCCGAAGCTGGCGAGCTTTGCAGCATTGGCATCTGCCTCGGGAAACTGAAGGCGGGTAGCGGAGGCGACACCTTCACTGGTGTGGCAGATGCGGCACTTGGCCTGTTCGAGGACCGGGTAGAGTCCGGTTGCGAAGTTCGGGGTTTGCGCCACAAGGGTGCTGACAAAAAGGCCGATTGAAGCGATGCGTCTGAACAAACGTGTCCTCACGGGATTGGTGCAACAGTCCATTCGTTAGAATAACGCGTGATGCGGTTTGTAATCACGTCCGTTTTAATTTTTGCTGCCGGAGCAACTCCAGCCGCAGTTCAGGCAGCGACACAGCGCGAGCTTGCCGAGTGGGTTCTCCGGTGGGAGGGCAATGTCCTGCTGGAGGGATCCCCCCAGCCACTCACCGATGTTTCGCAGCTACCGGCGGGCGAAGTTCGCATCCGGTCGATCGACATCACGTCCGGCGTCATGCGCCCGGCAGAACTGCTGCGACTGAAAGACCTGCCGGGTCTGAAAGAGCTCTATCTGCCCGGCCCGATCTGGAACCCTGGCGGGGGCAACGAGGACAAAGCGGGGGTATTCAAAGCCCTCGGAGCGAATACCGGCGTGCAGAAGGTCGCATTCGGCTGGCACTACAACGCTCAAATGGAAGTAGCCGACAAAGACGTAGCTGACCTCTTTACGTGGACGAACCTGCAGGATCTGCGCTGCACACAGTGCAAGTTGTCGAAACTGGACCTGTCCCCTTTTACGAAACTGCGCAATCTGGATTTGAGCTACAACCCCTTCACAGATGCCGGCATGGCGGGGCTGGCGAAGATGAAGGACCTGAAGCGTTTGCTGCTGAAAGACACGTTGGTCACCGACGAAGGTGTGCGCAATCTGAAGGACCTCGAAAATCTGGAAGAACTGGATCTTTCCGGTACGCGGGTCGGCGACCGGGGCCTGGATGGACTTCGCCAGTTGAAAAACATGAAACGCCTGAATTTGCTGGGGGGCCAGGGTACCGACGCGTCCATGGAGATCCTCGCAGGGATGCCGCAGCTGGAAGTTCTGAATCTCTACCGGACCCCGATTACGAACTCAGGCCTGGCGAAGCTCCAGGTTCTGAAAAATCTGACGGACATTGACCTTCGGTATACGAGTGTGACACCGAACGGAATTGAAGCCTTGCGCGCGGCGGTGCCGGGCATCCGGATTCGGTTTGTGGGGGCGGCTGCCCCAAAATCAAAGACTCCGGGCACCGCGCAACCAGCGGCGCAGACTGAAGACGCGATTTCTGCCTGGGTAAAAGCTCTGGGCG
>RGPS01000400.1 GCA_010084195.1 Terriglobia bacterium | reverse complement strand
GTCGGGGACTCCGTACTTTTTGCGCGCCGGGGCGGTATCGGCGATGTCGTTGACGGTGACCTGAAAGCCATTGGCTTTGAGGTTCTGGACCCAGCCTCCGCAGCAGCCACAGCTGGGGGTTTTGAAGACTTCGATGGCGGGTCCGGCGGCGCTGAGGCGCAGGGCCGCGGCGAAGGGGGCGGCGGCGAGGACGGAGTGCAGGAAGCGCTTTCGGGTCATGGGTCTATTTTGACATGCGAGGGGGGGACATGAGCGAACAAACAAAAGGGGGAGGTTCCGGTTGGTCCGGCGCCTCCCCCTTTGGGTTTGAGTTGATGGGTTGCTCGCCTTAGAACTGGACCTTCATGACCAGGAGGATGTGCGAGTTGGCGGTGCCGATGTCAGAGAAGCTACCGCGGGTGCCGAAGCCGGTGCCGAAGGCGGTGGGGTTGGCGGTGGTCCAGCTGGAGGCCGGGTTGCTGAAGTTGGGCTGCTTCTTCGGGAAGAAGTTGTTGGCATCGAGGCGAAGCTGCACGCGGGTGCGCTCCTTAATACGCCACCATTTGGCGAGAGAGAGCTGGGTCCAGTTGAGGCCGGGGCCTTCGAAGGTGTTGCGACCGAGGTTGCCTACGGTGAAAGCCGCCGGGTAGGCGAACGAGGAGAACTTCAGGTAGGGATTCTGGGCAAGGGTGGGGAAACGATTCGCTCCGATATCCCAGTTCTTGTTCAGGGCATCTTCGGCGCTGGTCAGGATGTTGGGGCGGGATTCGCCCGGCAGGTAACGGTTGGGGCTGTTGGCGAAGTTGACGGTGAAGGGCTGGCCGGACTGGAAGGTCTGGGTCCAGGTGAGTTCCCAGCCGCCGATAACGTGGTCAACGAAGCCGGTCTTGTTGGCGAAGTGGCGACCTTTACCGAAGGGAAGTTCGTAGCTCATGACGCTGACGAAGCGGTTGCGGATGTCGGTATTGCTGCGGGCCTTTTCGAGGCGGCGGTTGTAGTAGGTGACGCCGCTATCGCCGCCGTCGCCCTCGTTCTCGTTGATGGTCTTGCTGAGGGTGTAGAAGGCGTTGAAGCTGAGGCCGGAAGTATAACGATGCTCGACGCGGACGGTGGCACCGTGGTAGGTGTTGTGGCCGAAGTTGGAGGTGAGGTTGACGGAGCCGAACTGGGTCCAGGGCTTGAAGTTCTGGGTGGCGTTAAAGATGTTGTTGAGGACGGTTGTGTCCTTTGAAACATCGAGACGGATGGCGTTGGCGTCCCAGACGTTGATGAGACCGACGCCGGCCTGGCCCTGGTACTGGGTATCGAGAACGTAGTTGGGGGCGAACTGCCACTGGAGACCACCGGACCAGCTGGCGACGTAGGGCATGCGCATGTTGGGGTCGTACCAGGCGGCGGTACGTCCGGTGAAGTTGGTGCCGACGAAGGGCACGGAGCCATCAGCCTGCACGTTGTACCGGACGGGAGTGGGGCCCTGGGAGAGTTTGAAGACGTGGCGGGGATCGCCGACGGGGGCCTGGAGGCTGGCGGTGGCGAGGTATTCCTGGAACTGGATGTTGGTGCCGGTGGCGAAGATGTCCTGATGGACGATGCCGAAAGAGCCGCGGAAGACGAGGCTGGGGGTGACGGTCCAGGCGAGGCCGAGGCGCGGGGCAAAGTTATTGAGGTCCTTGCGGGCGAGGGGGGCCTTGCTGTGGAGGATGGCACCCTGGAGGCCGCTGATGGGATCTTTGGCGTTGGGGTCAAACTGGGCCTGCTGGCCGTACTTGGTGTTGAAGGGAGTTTCGTAGGACCAGCGGACACCGAGGTTGAGGGTGAGACCGGGGCGGAGCTTCCAGTCGGCCTGGGCGTAGGCCTGGTGGGAAACCCAGCGGGGCAGCCAGGAGCCGTAGTCCTGAGTGTAAGCGGCGGTGCCGACGGTTCCGAGGAGGAAGGAGGCGAAGGTATTGCCGGTGTTGGGGACGAAGGGGGCGTTGGTGCCGGTGAAGGAGTAAGTGCCGCCGGGGAGCGAACTGGAAGTGGCGTTGTAGCGGGTGCGGATGAGTTCGTAGCCGAACTTAAAGGTGACTTTGGAGGTGACCTTGGTGAGGTTGTCCTGGAAGGTGAAGTCTTCGCCGATGTTCTGGAAGCTGGGGAGGCCGGCGAGGCCGTAGCCGATGTTGAAATTCGGGAAGGTATCGGCGGAGGTATTGGGGATGCCGAGCTGTTTGGCCCAGTCACCGCCTTTGGTGATAGCGGTCTCGCGGCGGTCGCGGCGGTTGAAGCCGGCGCGGAACTCGTTATTCATGGTGGGCGAAAGGATCAACATGTCTGAGAAGACGATGTTGAGCTG
>RGPS01000399.1 GCA_010084195.1 Terriglobia bacterium | reverse complement strand
GTTTCACGCAAAGGCGCAAAGGGCGCAAAGGAAAACCATGGGGGGATTGCGGATGTGGGGGTTAGGGGTTATTGGGGAATTCGGTTTGGAGGGTGGCGATGAGGTCGGGGCGATTGATGGAGGTCAAGGCGGCGACGGCCTCGGCGACGAGTTGGCGTTGGGTTTTGGGGGTGGTTTCGAGGCGAGCGAGGCTGTACAAGGCTCTGCCGCTTGAATATGGGTCGGAGATCGAACGGTACATTGCCAAGGCTTTTTGGTAGGCGGCGTGAGCGAAGTCGTGGTCGGAGCGACGGAGGTGGATATCGCCGAGGCTTTGGATGCAGTTGGCCTGGCCGAGGCGGTTTCCGAGTTCGTTGTATCCGGCTGCGGCCAATTCGAGCAAACCGACTGCTTCGTCGTACCGAGTGAGTTGCGTGAGGGGCTTCGCGAAGAGATTGTTGCAGCCAGGGTGAGCCGACGAAGACGAGGGGCACGGAGATGCTGCGCATCAGTTGATTGCGGTAGTGATTGAGGCGGGCGGCGGCTTCGAACCAGGCGTCGGCGCAGGTGCGGTAGGCCGGATTGTCTTCGGAGACGGCACGGCTGACCCAGACAGCTCCCACTTCGCCGGAGGGCTGGAGGTCTACCAGTTTCCCGGGGAGTTCAGCGAGACCGGCATCGTCGGCTGGACTGAGGTCGAGGAGTGTGCGGTTTTCGGTTTGGAGGTGGCGGCGGAGGGCTTCGCGACAGATTGCGGAACCTTCTTCGGAAGGGACGCGGAGAACGACAAAGGCGAAACCGTCGTTGAGTTCGAAGAGGCGCTCGACACCCTGCCAAACTTCGGATTGGCTGAGGTTCCAGGAAGGGGGCGTCACGATTCTGTAGAAGGGCGCTGGGCCGCCACGATGCGGGAGACTTCCTCGCGGAGCAGAGGATGGATGTCGTACCATTCCTCTCCATTTCTCAGGAACAGCACCACGTGGGAGTCGAGGAATTTGGTCAGGCGATTGATATCGGCAGGGCTGTCGCGGGTGAGGGGGCTGGCCCGTTCGAGCGCGATACGATCCAGCCAAACAGCGTCATCCACCGCGATGGGGAGGAAAGTTGAGCGAACGTCCAGGATGGCGCGATCCAGAGTTCTCTGGTCTGACGGTAAACTTTGGGTCTTCTCGATGAGAGTGCGCAGGAGGCGCAGGAGGTCACGAAAATGCCCGCCGCTCAGGATGATCAGCTGGTCGAGTTTCTCCTGGCAGTCGGGAACAAACAGTCGCTCCGCGCCCCCGGGTCCGAGGCGCTTGTGCACAAACTCGCGAAGGACTCGGATGCCGTCGTGACATTTGTCCCGATGCGCATCATTATTCCAGGTACGAATGCAGGGAATGACGGTCATGTTGACGCCCTTGAGGACACACTTTAGCCATGGCGGGACGGTGTAGACCATGTGGAGCCAGGGAATGGAGAGCATGCGCACGTGGTTTGAGAACAGGGACTCCACACTTTGAATGACGGCTTGTTCGGTGGATACGGACGCCCGAATCTGTTCGAGGGAATCGAAGATGAAGACAACTTCTTTGCCGTCGTGTTCACGCTGGATTGCTTTGTAGCCGTCCTCAAAGAAGGCGAGGACGTCATCTCTCAGGGAGCCGACACGGTCGGCGATAGCGAGGGCCAGGCGCTCGCGAAATGAGGGTGTGCTCCTGAGTTCGAGCTTGAGACCCAACCCAACTTTCAGGAGGTCCAGATCGACCTTTTGGGAGATCTCTTTGAGTTCTACATTCGTATTTATGAGGTAGTTGCAGAAGCGGGTCCAATAAGATTCACGACCGATGTCGATTCCCTGAGCCTCCAGAGCTTCGCTGAAGGCCCCGGCGAGGACGATCAGGAGATCGGAGATCTGTATTGGCAGCGCGGGATTGATGTAGTCCAGCGCATCGGCATAGAGGACCAAGTAGTTTTCATCAACGAGACGCTTGTGCAAGCGACGAAGCTCGGTGGTTTTTCCGGAACCACTGAAGCCGGAAAAGAACAGCGTACTTTCACGACTGGAAAGTTCGATCTTGCTAAAAATCTCGCTGGTGGGGTCATCGCAGTCAGGTCGGTCATAGACGTTCTCATAACGAATATCACCCGGGTCGAGAGCCTCTTCCGGCTTCAGCCGATTGTAGATCGGCTTCAGGAAGCTTTTGTCGTCGCTCGTCAGGGGCATCGCGATTACAGGTATAACGGCAGGCTATTTGGCCGGGTAGTGGTGGAAGACGGTGGTTTTGCCGGTGGTGTCGAAGAGGAGGACGTCCCAGGCGTCTCCGTGCGTGGCGTCCATGCCGGGGGAGGTGGCGGGCATGCCGGGG
>RGPS01000398.1 GCA_010084195.1 Terriglobia bacterium | reverse complement strand
GCTGATTTCCGCGATGTCCGCGGCCAGACCACCGCGCGCCGGGCGCTCCAGGTGGCCGCCGCCGGCAACCACAACGTGCTCATGATCGGCCCCCCAGGCTCCGGCAAGACCATGCTGGCGAAGCGCCTCGCCGGGATTCTGCCACAGTTGAGCTTCGAGGAGGCCATCGAAACCACCAAAATCCACAGCACCTGCGGCCTCCTCACCGGCAGGCTGCCCGCCTTCGTCGGTACGCGCCCGTTCCGCTCCCCCCACCACACCATCTCCGACGCGGGCCTCATCGGCGGAGGCGCGGGACAGCCCAGACCCGGCGAAGTCAGTCTGGCGCACAACGGCCTGCTCTTCCTCGACGAATTCCCGGAATTCCCCCGCAACGTGCTGGAGATCCTGCGTCAGCCTCTCGAAGACGGAGCCGTCACCATTGCCCGCTCGGCCATGACGCTGAACTTCCCTGCCAGCTTCATGCTGGTCGCCGCCATGAACCCGTGCCCCTGTGGCTACTATGGCGACCCGACCCGCGAATGCCGCTGTACCCCGGCCATCATCCAGCGCTATCTGGGCAAAATCAGCGGCCCCCTCCTCGACCGCATTGATATCCAGATCGAAGTCCCGGCGGTGCCCTACAAGGAACTCCGCGCCGTAGACACGGCCGAGGCTTCTTCGGTAATGCTGGAACGTGTGGAACGCGCCCGCGCCACCCAGGCCTCGCGCGGCTTCACCAACGCCCGGATGCCCTCCCGCCTGGTCCAGAAGCAATGCGCGCTGGATGACTCCGGGGAACGAACCCTGGAAATGGCGATGCGCCGCATGAGCCTCTCGGCGCGAGCCCATGACCGCATTCTGAAAGTCGCCCGAACAATCGCCGATCTCGACAACTCCCCCGCCATAGCCTCCAAGCACATCGCCGAAGCCATCCAATACCGCAGCCTCGACCGAAATTACTGGAATTAGCTGTCACGCCCGGGTATACTTCCCGTAACCGTTGCCCCTGCGCCGCGCCCTGGCACAAATTACCCTCCTGCTTGCAGGCCTCCTCACCCTGGTCACACTTGCCTGCGGCCCCCGCTACACTCGCCTCACGACTCCCGCGAAGCTGAAACACTCCAGCCCCGCCACCTGCCGCGCACGCTTCCAAACTACCCAGGGAACGTTTGTGATTGCGGTCCACCGTGACGGGGCTCCGCTCGGTGCCGCCCGCTTCTACAATCTGGTGCGTGGCGGCTTCTACGACCGCCAGCGCTTCTTTCGCACTCTACCCGCGTTCGTGGTTCAGTGCGGTATCTCGCCCAACCCGACCGTTACCAAAGTGTGGGATGCCTCCACCCGCCTTCAGGACGATCCCGTCACCCGGACCAACACACGGGGCTTCGTCAGCTTTGCAACCAGCGGCCCGAACACGCGCACCGCCGCTGCCTTCGTCAATATGGCGGATAACTCCCGGCTCGACAAGACGGGTTTCGCGCCGTTCGGCGAGGTTGTCGAAGGCATGGAAGTCTTCCCCAGGCTCTATTCCGGGTACGGAGAGGGAACTCCACGTGGCAAAGGCCCGGAGCAGAAGAAACTTCGAGAGCAAGGCGAGGCCTGCCTCGCAAAGGAATTCCCGCTCCTCGATCAAATAGTCCAGGCGCGCATCGTACCCCACCATTGGCGCCTCAGGTGAACCGAGGTACTTCCCGGTTATTCTGGAGCTTGACCCGCCCCCGTAAACCCTTCAAGCTCGTCGGGAAACTTCTGCTCGCCGCCGTAGTTGGCTTCTATGCCCTGATGGCGGTCAGCATCCTGCTGCTGCGCTGGGTATCCCCCATCACCACCGCCGTCCAGCTGGAGCGCCGCGTCCAGGCCTTCTCCCGCCCGCTTCCCTACCACAAAGAATACAAATTCGTGCCCATGGCGCAGATTTCGCCCGCCCTGCAGCACGCTCTGGTAGCCGCTGAAGACGCCCGCTTCTTCCAGCACCATGGCTTCGATTGGGTTGAAGTGGAAAACGCCGTGAATGAACGCCGCGAGACCGGTCGCCGTCGAGGGGCCTCCACCATCACCCAGCAACTGGTGAAGAATCTCTTCCTGACCACCAGTTCCACCTGGGTTCGCAAGGGTGTGGAAGCCACGCTCGTCCCCATCGTGGAACTCCTGCTCCCCAAGACGCGGATCCTGGAGCTTTACCTCAACGTCATCGAATGGGGCCCGGGAATCTTCGGTGCCGAAGCCGCTGCCCGCCATTACTACCGAAGCGCGGCCCGTCGTCTCACCAGGGAACAGGCGATCAACCTCGCAACTGTAGTCCCCGCACCTCTTCGCCGCAAGCCCGGACGCTACCCGGAATACGCGGAAATCATCGCAGGTCGAATGACCCAAATGGGCTGGTAGCGT
>RGPS01000397.1 GCA_010084195.1 Terriglobia bacterium | reverse complement strand
GCCGGGTTAGGGTGCAGGTGTTGGGTGCGGGTTGTATGCGGGGGCAGGGGGCGGGTTGAGTGCGGGCGAGGCGCACGGGGGTTGGTGCAAGAGGCTGGGTGCCGGGGGAGAATCAGAGTAATGACGACTGTTGTGGCCGGAATTCTGGAGCGGGACGGGCGGATCCTGATCTGTCAGCGCAAGGCGGATCAAGCGCATCCCCTGAAGTGGGAGTTTCCGGGCGGGAAGTTGGAGGCGGGCGAGGAACCGGAAGCGGCGCTGCAGCGAGAGTTGAATGAAGAGTTGGGGATTGTGGCGGGTCCGGTGCGGGAGATGGCACGGTATGAGTTCGCCTATCCCGGTAAGAGCCCGATTCTGTTGATCTTTTTGGCGGTGGCTGAGTGGGGGGGAGAGATGGAGAACCGCATCTTCAACCAGATGCTGTGGGAGGAGAAAGTGCGGCTGCCGGAATACGATTTGCTGGAGGGCGACAGGCCATTTCTGGAGATGAACCTGTGAGTCCGGACCGATATTCGAGGCAGACACGTTTTCTGCCGTTCGGCGAAGAGGGGCAGCGTTGCCTTGAGACAGCCAGTGCGGTTATTGTGGGCTGCGGCGCGCTGGGAACGGCGCAGGCTGCCTTGTTGGCCAGGGCCGGGGTGGGCCGTCTGCGGCTCATCGACCGGGATTACGTGGAAGAGAGCAATCTGCAGCGCCAGGTCTTGTACACCGAGGCGGATGCGGCGGCGGCGCTTCCCAAGGCCGAGGCGGCACGGCGGCATTTGCTGGCGGCCAATTCGGGCATATCGATTGAGGCGGCCATCGCGGATCTGAACCCTCGTGATGCCGAGGATCTGCTGGAAGGTGCGGACGTGATTCTGGACGCGACCGATAATTTTGAGACGCGATACCTGATCAATGACTACGCGGTCCGCGAGGGCGTGCCGTGGATTTACGGGGCTGCGGTGGGGAGTTATGGGATTGCGATGCCGGTGCTGCCGGGAGAAACGGCATGTTTCCGGTGTGTCTACCCGGAACCGCCCTCCGGAGCCCAGCCGACCTGCGAGACGGCGGGGGTTTTGGGGCCGATAACCAGCCTGATTGGTGCGGTGCAGGCGATGGAAGCTCTGAAGATATTGGGGGGCAGGCGGGCAAGTGTCCGGCGGAAGATTCTTCGGGCGGACCTTTGGAATGGCCCGATTCGGGAGATCGACATGCCTTTGCGCGACCCGGAGTGCCCCACGTGCGGGGCCGGTGAGTTTCCGTGGCTGGATGGGATGTATCGGGCTCCGGTGAGCCTTTGCGGGCGGAATGCGGTGCAGATTCACGAGCGTCGGCGACCTTTGGACCTGGTGGGGCTGGCGGTACGCCTCGGTGGTCTGGGGGAGATTCGTGCCAATGAATTTGCGCTGCGGTTGCTGGATGGGGAGTTTGAGGTGACGTTTTTTGCCGATGGGCGGGCCATCATCAAGGGCACAACGGATATCGGGGTGGCTCGGAGCGTCTATTCGCGGTATGTGGGGAACTGAGCGTGAACCCGGACTGGCCGCTCCGTTACCGTCGCGGTTCGGTACGGCTCGGGTGCGGGGTCAGAATTTGATGTTGGAATCCGCGGAGAATTTGCGGAAGTTCTTGAAATCCACCACGTTCCGGGCGCAGGAACCCTGGCCGCTGAGGCAGATCATGTTGATGCTCTGGCGAGGCAACAGGTAGCGCTTGCCCTCAATGTCTGAGTAGCCGTATTCCACCATACATTCCGCCTTATCGTAGGCAGAGCCTTTGGGCATGTCGATGGCTTCCTGCTCCACACGAAGGGTCTTGTGGGTGTCGCGGTCGATCCAGACCATGCCTTTATAGGCGGGAGCGTAGTCGCGACCGCTGGGGGCGCGCAGCATCCAGTGCGAATTCTTCTGCGTCACGGAATAGGAGTAGACGAGAGCGGGGCGTCCGGCGATGCGATCTTGGCCGTAGGGCTTAAACACAGCACCGGTGGAGGGAGCCATTACGTCTTCGAGGGTGATCTGGAACTCTCCGGTGGACCAGGCTCCGGTTCTTTCGGGATTTTTCGTGGGGATACCATTCACCTGGATGTTGCGGTAATCCTCCTGACCATCGACGGAGGTGACTTCTGCGGTCACGATGTCGATCTTTTGCCAGTTCATGGCAGAGCGTGAGCCCTGGAAACGTGTGGTGATCTGGTCGGCCAGAAAGTTCGGCAGGCCGGCGGAGTACTCGGCAGCGGCTACCCTGGCATCGGCGATGAGGTCGTCGTCGGTATTTGCACGGGCCGTACGCGGGGCGGGGACGGCGTCGACTGCGGTTGGGGCTGCGGGTTGCCGGGCAGGCTCCGGGGCGGCTTCGCGAGGGGTGGTGGCTGGCGGTTCGCGGTGG
>RGPS01000396.1 GCA_010084195.1 Terriglobia bacterium | reverse complement strand
GGTCGTCCCGCCCTGGCCTCCGCAGTTCACGACCAGGGTGAAGGTCGCACCACGGAACGTGAGCGTCCCCCGGCCAACCTTCTTCATCTCGGCTCTGTCAGAATTCAAGGCTTGCAAACGACCGTGTCGCCCACCTGCTTCCGCTGGCTATGCGGCGCTCACGTCGTTGATCAGCTCCCGCCACCGAGCCACGAACACGTCTCGTCGCGCCGCCAACGATGCAATGGTCTTGTCGACTCTGAAGTAGTTATGGACCTCGTCGAACGCTGTACAGAACCGGGATGCTGACTCGAAGTTACCGAAGCCCAGCATCGGGTAGTAGCGCTGTTTCAACGGCCGATGTGATTGTTCGGTTCGGTTGTTCAGATATCGATCGCGACGGTGGATCGCGTTTCGACCGACGATCCAACGGATGGCCTTGGGATACGACCCGTGGTGGTCCGTCGTGACGCGCAACGGGCGCCGCCCCGATACCTCCAGCATGCCTCACGGCACACCTTCACAGGCTTACGGAACGCTCCGCTACCGCGTCACACAAGTGTGACACCCGCAGCTTCGGTACATGTCTTTAGCCCCGGTACATCTTCGGCGCAGGACAGCTTATTTAGACCAGTGAGCTGTTACGCTTTCTTTAAAGGATGGCTGCTTCTAAGCCAACCTCCTGGTTGTTTTGGCCGTCCCACATCCTTTCCCACTTAGACATGATTTAGGGACCTTAGCTGGCGGTCAGGGCTGTTTCCCTCTCGACCATCGACCTTAGCACCGACAGTCTGTCTGCCGAACTGTACTCACCGGTATTCGGAGTTTGGTTAGGTTTGGTAAGGCGGTAAGCCCCCCTAGCCCATCCAGTGCTCTACCCCCGGCGGTAATCATTCGACGCACTACCTAAATAGTTTTCGCGGAGAACCAGCTATTTCCAAGTTTGATTGGCCTTTCACCCCTAACCACAAGTCATCCCCGGCTTTTTCAACAGACGTGGGTTCGGTCCTCCAGTGCGTGTTACCGCACCTTCAACCTGCTCATGGCTAGATCACTTGGTTTCGGGTCTAATGCGTGCAACTTGGCGCCCTATTCAGACTCGCTTTCGCTGCGCCTACACCTATCGGCTTAAGCTTGCTGCACACACTAAGTCGCTGACCCATTATACAAAAGGTACGCAGTCACCCCACATGGAGGCTCCTACTGCTTGTAGGCGTCCGGTTTCAGGTACTATTTCACTCCCCTTGTCGGGGTGCTTTTCACCTTTCCCTCACGGTACTTGTTCACTATCGGTCACATAGGAGTACTTAGGCTTGGAGGGTGGTCCCCCCACGTTCAGACAGGATTTCACGTGTCCCGCCTTACTCGAGGATTGTCGATCGCCTTACCCGTACGGGGCTATCACCCACTATGGCAAAACTTTCCAGAATTTTCCGGTTAACTCTCGACAACCACTGGCCTGGTCCGCGTTCGCTCGCCACTACTAACGGAGTCTCTGTTGATGTCCTTTCCTCCAGGTACTGAGATGTTTCAGTTCCCTGGGTTTGCCTCGTTGCCCTATGTATTCAGACAACGATACCGCGTAAGCGGTGGGTTTCCCCATTCGGAAATCTCCGGATCAAAGCCTGCTCACGGCTCCCCGAAGCTTATCGCAGCGTGCCACGTCCTTCATCGCCTCTATGTGCCAAGGCATCCACCAAACGCCCTTATTTCACTTGAAACGCGTCATGTACTGAACAGATGCCAACAACCGGCTGACGCCGGCCGCTGAATGTCCAGTACTGACGTACTTGAACTCTCCTTCAGACACTACAACCTGCACAGCCATGCTGTGCAAATCGCGTTATCTCTCATTCACAATGTCAAAGACCGCTCACGCTGCCTTTCGGCAACGGATTTCGTTCTCAATCAGGGCCAGGTATCAGCCGCTAGCTAACACCTAGTATCGTTCACGGCATTGATCCACTCCCCGTGCCAGCGTCTCGCGGCTCGAAGGGAATGGTGGGCCTGGGTAGACTCGAACTACCGACCTCACGCTTATCAGGCGTGCGCTCTAACCACCTGAGCTACAGGCCCTACGCGTGCGTCGTGCGTCCTACCCGAACGTCCCTGATGTTAGAAGAGAATTGAAGGCGGCGGTCTATAAAGTGCCTGTCTAGCAGGCTTTGTTCCAATGAAAGCAGAAGAGGCCGAAGCCTGCCTCCACAATCCTTAGAAAGGAGGTGATCCAGCCGCAGGTTCCCCTACGGCTACCTTGTTACGACTTCACCCCAGTCGCTGACCTTACCGTGGTTGGCTGCCTCCTTGCGGTTAGCTCACCAGCTTCGGGTAAAACCAACTCCCATGGTGTGACGGGCGGTGTGTACAAGGCCCGGGAACGTATTCACCGTG
>RGPS01000395.1 GCA_010084195.1 Terriglobia bacterium | reverse complement strand
GCTTCAAGTTATTGATTTTGTGGGGTAAATTATTTGGGAATTGGTGAACTGAAAAAGATCGGCCCAGGCTGGCTGGTCGAGAGGGCGAGGGTGAACCTTGAGAGAACGATATCTCTTAGTCAGAAATCTGGTCGTTTCGATGCTAGAGTCCAGTCATGATACGGGTCAATGTTCAGGAAGCAAAGACGCATTTGTCACGATACCTGGACGCAACCGAGAAGGGGGAGGTGGTGATCCTGTGCCGTCATAACAAGCCGCTTGCGGAGTTGCGGGCCATAGCGGTGACGAAAAATGATGCGGAGGTGCCTCGTTTCGGCCTCTGGGAGGGCTTCGGGGTGCCGGACAGCTTCTTTGAACCGCTTCCCGACGAGCTGGTGAAAGGCTTTAGCGGGGAACGAACATCCTGCTCGACACTTGTACGATTTTATGGCTCCAGATGGAACCAACGCGGATACCGGGCTCGCTCCGTGAGGTCCTGCTCAAGCCGGAGACACGGCGGTACTCAAGCGCAGCGGTAGCTTGGGAGATTGGGATCAAGTGGTCACTGGGCAAGCTACCGCTGCCTGTGCCGCCGGAGGAATTCATGCGTCAGCTTCGAATTGTGTCGCTTGTTGAGTCGTTGCCGATCACCGAAGCAGCAGCGTTGCAGGTAGTGAAATTGCCGCGACTTCACAGCGACCCGTTTGACCGCATTCAAATAGCGCAATCGATTGAGCACAGCCTGATCCTGGCGATGCCGGACCCGTTGATTCGCCAGTACGCGGTACGGACGATGTGGGATTGAGGCGAAGCATGGTGCATTTCTGATGGGGAGCCGTGCCCTGAATTGCACGAATCGCCTGCTCATATTTACTAAGATCGACGACCAACTCAACTTCCTGAACGGGTGCTGGCCGCTTCGGCAGGGGATTTCGAGAAAGATTTCGATCCCGTTATCGGGAGATGCGCGCTCACGGTTTTGCGAGCGCCCGTGGTTTTATTGCGCCGCCACGCTCGCTTCAGGCCGAGCTAAGCTGGGTTAGCTAGGCGCCGACATGAGACAAGTCACTATTCACGAAGCGAAGACGCAGTTGTCGCGACTAATTCAGAGTGCCGCTGAAGGCGAAGACGTGATCATTTCGCGTGGGCAAAAGCCGGTGGCACGCCTGGTTGCGATCGGCGAGGTCAGGGGCAAACGGCAACCGGGAGCACTGAAGGGTGTCCTGTCGGTTGGTGCCGAATTCTTTGAACCGCTCCCTGTTGAGGAACTGGCGGGGTGGGAGTAGGTATCGTTGCGGGCTCTCCTCGATACGCATACGCTCTTGTGGTGGCTGGCAGCAGATCCAGCACTCTCGACTGCTGCTTCGCGGCTGATCGCTGATCCGGGAAATACCGTGCTGGTAAGCGCAGCGTCAGCGTGGGAAATTGCGACGAAAGTGCGGATCGGGAAGCTGCCAGGCGCGGTTTAGCTGGTCGTAGATTTTGAAGGCTGGCTTACACGGGAAGGTTTCGAAACGCTTGCGGTTTCGGTCGACCATGCGATTCGCGCGGGCCAACTGCCTGGGGCACACAGAGATCCTTTCGACCGTATGCTGATTGCGCAGGCACTGGCGGAGAACATTCCGCTGGTCAGCAACGAAACTCTGTTTGATTCGTATGCTGTGCGCCGCGTGTGGTGAGGTATCGCCCACAGAAGTGGTATCCACGGCAGTTATGCAGCCGACCCTGGCGCGTACGCTGTCAGGGCTGAGGTATTGTTGCCGTGCCCCAACGGATGCCGCGCGCCACTACAATGAGCGTGAGGACGATATGACCCCGAGATTGCTGATCCTGATAGCGGCCTGCGCTCCCATCGCTTTCGGCCAGGCGCTGACGATTACGACGCCGAACGCGCTGCCGGTGGCGACAATTAACCAGGCCTACTCTGTCCAGCTGACTGCAACGGGGGGGAGTCTTCCCTACTCCTGGCGTTTTCAAGTCGGCGGGAATCCTTCGGTGCGCTTTACGGTTTCCGGTTCTGGGCTGCTGAGCGGGACGCCGACTTCAGCTGATTTAGGTGTCGTGACGTTGGCCATGCAGGTGACTGATGCGGGCGGGGTGACGGTCACGAAACAGCTCTCCGTGACCGTGCTGGCGACCCAACCGCTGGCGATGACGACGACTGCCTTCACGCCCGGAGTGGTGGGGATTCCCTACTCGCTCACGCTGGCTGCGACGGGCGGGACGCCGCCTTACAAGTGGGATGTGCTGCCGGCCATCGTGACGTTTCCGGTGCCGGGGCAGGTAGCTCCGGGGCTGACGCTGGATTCGGCGACGGGTCAGGTTACGGGAACTCCGACGTCCGCCACGTCGTTCAGCTTTACGATTACGCTGAAACGCTTTTGAAGCCGAC
>RGPS01000394.1 GCA_010084195.1 Terriglobia bacterium | reverse complement strand
TCAGGGTTTGGCGGAGGATGGCGACCTGGGTGGCGGCCTTGACGACATCGGCGCGGGAGGCTTCTCCCCCTTCCGCGAGGAGCCGGACGCGCTGGGCGAAGGTCTGGCTCTCGACGAGGGAAGAGTTGATGGCTTCGACGAGACGTCGCGCGAGGAGGAGGCGGTAGTAGGCCTGAGCCACGGCCCGTTTCAGGTCGCGCTCGGCGATGCCGGCACTGGCCTGGGCCGCTTGTTGGCCCGCACGGGCACGGGCAATTTCGGCGCGGACACGTCCCGAGGTGTCAAGCTCCAGAAAGATACGCCCGACCCCCGTATATTGGCGGACAGCATTGGCGGCGACAAAGGCGAAGGTGTCAGGCGTTACCTGCGAGGGGCTAGTGTAGATGCCTGCGACTGTTGCCGCAGCCTGCGGGAGGAGTCCGGCGCGGGCGATGGAATGGTCGCGGTCGGCGATGGACCGATCCAGGCGGGCGACACTGAGGGCCGAGGGGACGGCGAGGGCTTTGCGGATACACGCATCCAGGGTAAGGGCGGCTTCCGGCGACGCGACCTGGCTGGTTGCAGTGAGGCAGGTGAGGAAAAAAAGGAGTACCCGATGTCCGCTCATGGGGCAGTTGGCTCCAGGCCCCTGGCGGCATGACTCTTGTGTGGCAACGTACGAAAGAAGTCCGGCATCTATTTTAGTAGAACAGAGGAGACTGAAGAAAAGCTGAAGAGCGGGAAAAGGCTGCGGCTGGCGTATTCACATCCCGTTGATGGAGAAACGACAGCCCGATGGCTTTTATTGAGTGTCGTTGGGTACAATCGAGCTACTTTCTGAAGGAGAATAGTGACTATGAGCGCAAAGCTGAATACACGCCAGGTAGGCGACGTGATGGTGGTTGATGTTTCCGGCCGGATTACTCTGGGCGAAGGGTCGAGCCTGATCCGGGAGGAAATGCATACTCTGACGGGCCAGGGCAGCAAGAAAGTCCTGCTCAATATGGGAGACGTCACCTACATCGATAGTTCCGGGATCGGCGAACTGGTTTCGGCCTTCACGGCGATGGCGAATGCCGGCGGCACCCTGAAGCTGCTGAATCTGACGAAGCGGGTGAAAGATCTGCTGCAGATCACTAAACTCTATACCGTATTTGACGTCCATGAGGACGAAGCACATGCGGTAAAGAGCTTTAGTTAAGGCGCGGTCAACCGGCCTGGGTGGCTGTGAATTGGCCTTCGACGCCGAACTCTTCGACATTGACGGAGCCGGTGATGCTGGTGGGTGACTGGATGGCTCCCCGGTAGTTGAGGGTGACGGGACCAGCTTCGGAAGTGGATTTGTAGGTCCAGGTGACCTTCTTCTCCGCGACCTTGCCGGAGACGTTGAAGCTGCCGGCAGCGGCGGCGCAGGAGCCCGTGAGGTCTTCGCCTTTCTGTTCGAAAGTACAGATGGCGTCGGCTTCGCGGCCCGCGATGCTGATGTGGACGTTCCACTTGCCGGTCAGCGTGGGGGCGTCGGCGGCGGACGAGGGCACGGCGGCGTAAGGGAAGGAACACCGATGGGGGCACGGGCAGCGTGGGGGACGGCATGGAGGGCAGGCTTTGGGGCGATATGCCTGGCAGGGGCCAGCCTGGTGCCGGTAGAGGCCGTGGCTCAGGCAGTCCTGACCCCGGATGCGGAGTGGCTGACGTGGGGCCATGATGTGCAGCGGACGGGCTCGAATCCGGGCGAAAAGGTTCTCGGCAAGGACAATGTTGCACAACTGGAAGTGAAGTGGGCGACGCAGATCGCCACACCTGCCAAAGACTACATTCTTTCCACCATGACGGCTCCGCTGGTCGCGGTAGTGAACACGCCCCAGGGACCCTCGACGCGGGTGTTTGTGGTGGGGAGCGACAATACTGTTTTTGCGCTGGATGCGGCCACCGGCAAGGTGGTTTGGCAGAAGGCGAATCCCAACAATCAGCAGCCGAAGGTGAAGGGCGATTACCGTTGTCCGCATACGCAGAACGCCACCCCGGTGATCGACAAGGCGTCGGGCATTATTTACGTTTCGACGAGCGACGGGAAGCTGCGGGGCTTCAGTATTGCGGATGGGGAAGACCGGATTCCGGCCCTGCAGTTCACTGAGCCGTTTGCACGCAACTGGAGTTTGCAGTTGGTGGATGGCGTGATTTACGCGCCGACCGCGCGAGGGTGCCTGAACATGCAGTCGCACTTTACCGCGATGGATTTGAAGGCTCCGTCGCCGCATCCGGTGGAGTATTTCACCAACACGGGGATTACGTCGGGGGCCTGGGGGCGTGGCGGTCTGGTGGTGGGGCCGAACGGGATTCTGGCGCAGACCGCGGATGGGCCGTATGATCCCGGGGCGGGGAAGTTTGGCAATTCAGTGGTGTCGCTGGCGCTGAAGAAT
>RGPS01000393.1 GCA_010084195.1 Terriglobia bacterium | reverse complement strand
TAGCAGCCCGTGGCAAAAGTGCCGCGAGCCGCGCGACGACACGCAGGACGAATTGGAATCGAGTTCGACCCGTCGCCCCATGGGTTGCGGCGGCACGAGGCCACCTGCTTTGTTACAGCGCCTTTGAGATGGCCCGCATCGAATGCTGCGCTGCGCCTCGCATCTGACCCCGTGGCTCTCGCAACGCGGCCCACGCGACTTTTACCACGGGCTGCCAGGGTGCGGTAGTTTAATGGCGTGGTGACTTAGATAGAATAGGAAGCCATGAAGAGAATCTCCATCCTCGCGCTGTTTGCGACCGTGCTCGCCATCAGCTTCGTCCGTGCCAATGAGACTGGCGTCAGCGGGCAGGGCAAGATGAAGTTCCGTGTACTGTACAAGTCGGACCACCTGCCTGCGGAAGCGCAGAAAGTTCTGAAGGGGGCGCATGGCGGGTTCACGGTGGATCTGTCGAAGGGCAAGGGGGAGACGTACTTCTCGCTGAAGGGCGCGGGCATCATTCAGATCAGTTCGGATCTGAAGTCGACGCGGATGATCGACACGCCGGAAGTGATGAAGAATACGAATCTTCATAACACGTCGATTTGGCATGCGCCGGACGCGAAGTCGCATCTGCTGTTTCCCGGGAACGAGGCGAACAAGGTTTTTGTGACGGGTTTGGATGGGAAGCTGGATGCCACTTTGTCGACGCCGGAAGCTGGGGTTGACCTGGGCAGCCCGGTTCCGAATGAGTATTTCCGGTCGAAGGGCGCGTTCATACCGACGGACGTTGAGCAGTCGAACGGGAAGCTTTACATCACCACGGGGTATTCGAAGCTGGACTATGTGCTGACGGCGCGGATTTCGAAGACCAGTCCGGTGGAACTGGCGTGGAATGATTTGTCATTTGGTGGCAAGGGTAAGGGGCCGGGTCAGTTCGACACGGGTCATGGGATTACGGTGCTGCCGAAATTGAAGCGGTTGGACATTGCGGATCGGGCGAATGGGGAGATTGACCGGTTTAGCATGGACGGGAAGTACTTGTCGACTGTCACTATGCCGAAGGATTCGTTTCCGTGCGACACGTATTATTTGGGGAAATATGCGGTGGTGGGGTCGCTGAATAATCCGGACAAGACGAAGGGTGCGGCGATTTACATTATGGAGAACGATAAGGTGATCTCGACGATTCTTCCGAAGGAGGAGTTGGGGTTGACGAACTTCATGCATATTCATAATGCGGTGCTGCGGCAGATTGGGAAGAAGTTGTATGTGATCGCGCAGGCCTGGAATCCTGGGGATTTTGCGATTTTTGAACAGGTTCAGTAGGGGATAGAAATCGAACGCCCCGGGCGACGTTCCGGTTAGCCCACGCAGCGCCGCTGTGTCGATGGCGATTCTGTCGAGGACTTCGCCGTCACGGTGGAGCTATCGCCAGGGCCGGGAACTGAGCGGCAATGGGGCATGCAGGAAGTCATCACACGCGATCCGGAAGTGATGCATGGGACGCCGGTATTTCGCGGGACCCGTGTCCCCGTGCAGACGCTGTTCGACTACATTGAGCACGGTGACTCGCTCGACGAATTCCTGGAAGGCTTCCCTACGATCAGCCGAGAGCTTGCCGTCCAGGTTGCTGGAGGAATGCAAGGAACTTCGTCTCGCGCGAGTCTGACGCGTACCAGCAGAATCTTGACGGCAGACGGATTTCGATCCTCATTCTGTGTGCCCCCACCAACCGCCTTGCGGACCTAAAACGCCTGGTGCCAGCCGCGCTCCGTTCACTCAATTCGTCCGAACCCGGTCGCGTGATTAGACTCCGCCAGGCACAGATGCGCCCGGCACAACGCTGTTCCTCCTTGATTTCAGCTGTGAAGCTACTGGTGCGGTGAGAATTCGGGCGGCAGAGGGGCCTCCAGGTTGATTTGTTCTCCGGTGATGGGGTGGTGGAATTTCAGATAGTGGGCGTGGAGGAAATAGCCTCCGTCGCCGGGGAGGCCGGGGAGATTTTCGAGAGGCTGGCCGGTGGGGCCGTACAGAGGGTCGCCTGCGAGGGGATGGCCGAGGGAGGCCAGGTGGATTCTGATTTGATGGGGTCGGCCCGAGTACAGGCTTACCTCAAAGGTTGTTGTTGTGGCGGTGCGCGAGATCACCTTTGCCAATGACTTTGACGGTTTGCCGCCGGGGTTGGCGGCCCACACGGAACCGATGAGCGGGTGCGGGACGAGGCCGATGGGAGTAAGGATTTCGTACTCGTCTTGTTGGGCGACGTTTTGAGCCAGTGCCCGGTAGATCTTTTGAATTTTGGGGGTGTTCCAGTTTGCGAACAGCGCCGCGGCTGCCTGCGGGGTTTTGGCGAAGAGGACGATGCCGGTGGTGGCCCGCCCGAGGCGGTGGACGGGGTTGGCGGCGGGGGTTTGCTTTTGCACGAGGCGCAGGAGAGTGTTT
>RGPS01000392.1 GCA_010084195.1 Terriglobia bacterium | reverse complement strand
GCATCTCCATCGTCACGCCACCCGGCCACTCTCCGACCGCTTCCGGTGCGGCGAACGTAAAAACAAACTGCCAGCAGATGGACCGGTCCAATCGGCCGGAGGGATTCTATTGAGGCACGCTCGACAGGACGCCAACCCGCACCCGGAAGCAGGGCCCCGTCCGAGTGTCACTGTAATAAGGGATGTTCAATAGTTGAGATTGCCTTCTCCCCCTCCCCGGTTCCCTGCTAATTAGGAACTCCCCCCGTGACTCCCCCACGACAGATTTGCTTATTACCCTAAAAGCATGAATGGAAATGCTGTGTTTCTTGGGTAAATGGCTAGTTTAGTTGGGCATGCATGTGCATTGCGGTCCGACCGGGACTCACCCGCAGGGTGAGGCGGGTTTTTTGCTCAAACAGACGCTTGGAGCCTGGCCTGTGGATACGCCCGGCGGACGGTATTACGCCGAGTTCGATGTGGATGCGCCCGTGACACGGGAGGGGCAGCTGATCTTCTTCGCGCAGTTTCTGCATGTGGGCGGACGCTGGGAGAGGCTCTTGGAGCGTTGCCCTCTGCGCTACCATGGCAACCGCGCCAGCGGTACGACCAACGTGGTGGGAACGGCGGCGCTTTCCATCCTTTGCGGGCACTGGCGCTATGCGCACATCAATGCGGTGCGCGGAGACACGCTCAATGCGCCGCTTTTGGGGATGACGCACGTGGTCAGCGAGGATGTGGTGCGGCGCGCCATGAAGCGACTCGGGGAGTCCGAGGCACTGGGGTGGCTTTCCCGCGAACTGCGGGAGTGCGCGCAACCGGTCCTCAGCCTTCCGTGGATTCTGGACATTGATGTCACGGTCAAGCCCCTCTACGGCCACCAGCAGGGGGCGCAGATTGGTTACAACCCGCAAAAGCCGGGCCGTCCCAGTCATGCCTATCACAGTTACTTCATGGCCAACACGCGACTCTGCCTTGGGGTGGAAGTGCAGGGGGGGAAGGCACACGCCGCAGGGCACGGCTTGCCTGGGCTGTGGTCGCTTTTGGATGCGCTGCCGCGCACCCACTGGCCTGCCTTCGTGCGTGCAGACTGCGGCTACGGCAACGAGGAACTGCTGCACGAATGCGAGTCGCGGGGACTGCCCGGCTTTTTCAAGCTACGCCACAGCGCGAAAGTCAAAGTGCTCCTTGCACAGGTGCAGCGCAGCGGTGGGGCATGGCAGGACGCTGGCGAGGGATGGGAGGTGATCGAGGCGCGCCTGCGCCTCACTGGCTGGAGTCGGGAGCGCCGCGTGGTGCTGGTGCGGGAGACTCCTGCGGTGGCGCCCGTGGGGGAAAATGAGCGCCGCCGTCGCGATACCCTCCAGCCCGCCCTGCCTGGAACGGGGGGCTGGAAACAGAACCCCGCGCCTTGGGCCGGGCGCATTTCCGTGCTGGTCACCACGCTGGAGGAGGTGGCGTACCCCGCCGTTGCTCTTGCGCGGCTATACCGTGAACGCGCCGATGCGGAGAACATCTACGATGAACTCAAAAACCAATGGGGTTGGGGTGGCTATACCACGCAGCAGCTTGGGCCCAGCCGCATCATGGCCAACTTGGTTGCACTGGTTTACAACTGGTGGCACCTCTACGCGCGCCTCTACGATGGGGAGCATCACCGCGAAGCGATCACCAGTCGCCCGGCCCTGCTCCACGGGGTGGCGCGACTGACGCGCAGCGGCGGACGGAGCACGGTAAAAGTGAGCGTGCAGCACGAGCAAAGTGATCGCATCACTGCAGCCATCACGCAGGTGAGCAGTACCTTGCACCGCTTTAACGTCATCGCGCAGCGATGGACCATCCTTGAACGATGGACCCTGCTTTTGACCCACATCTTCCGCCACTGGCTGGGTGGAAAATGGCTCGGCCCACTCCCAATCGAGGCCGCCCCCCTCCTTTCCGGCTGACCCACCATCAAACCACAGGCCAACCTCACCCTAAAATCCGCAGACCCATCCGCGGAGCGCACCTCTATTCACGTTTTTACTGAGCAATCCAAAACAGCTTCACATTTATTACAAATGATGCCATCGAGGGGTGATGGCAAGAAAGGGACCTTTCTAATATATGAAGCTGTTTTGGATTGCTCAATAGTGCCATTCGGGACGGGTAGAATCGCCGCCCGCGAGCACCGTCTGAGGGCGCGTCTCGTGGAGGTTGTTTTCCCGGTGGTGGAAGTGAGGGGTTTTGATGAAAACGCCCTCCTGCCTTTATCCGCCGCGGCTCAGAGGTACTGGTCGAAGTCGCGCTCGCGGCCTGCCCAGCGGCGGACGCGGAGGATGTGGGCGGGAGATTGGTGGGGGTCGAGACGAACGAAGTTGCGGCGGCCGGTCCAGACGTAGCGTTCGTCGGTGAGGAGATCGTGGACTTGGTAGCGGTCGCCTTCCATCCAGCCGAAGAGTTCTACTGGCA
>RGPS01000391.1 GCA_010084195.1 Terriglobia bacterium | reverse complement strand
TCGGCGATGGTGAAGTTGATCACCGTTTCGGTGGAAACAGCCTGCTCCACGAGGTAGGTCTTGTCTGTCAGCGGGGTGAGGATGCGGGGGTTATTGTTCAGCGCCTTGACGAGAACGCTGACCGTGGTGCTGCTGGTACCCAAAGAGATGCCATTGGCGTTGGTGCCTGCGGCGGTGGCGGTAAGGGTTTCCAGCGGGGTACCGGAAATCTGCACCCCCGTGCTGCTGGCGTTGATGAACCCGGTGTCCGGCGTGTAGGTCAGCGTGGCCAGGGCAGCATTCAGGTCAGCTTCGCTGCCTGTGAACGAAAGCGACTTCGTGCCAAGACCGGTCACGCCCGTCAGATTGGTAATGGTGGAGACATTCAACGTGCCGTAGAGCGCAGTAAGATTGTAGGTGATGCTAGTGGAACCATTGGCCAGCACGCCCATCTTCTGGAGATCGACGCTGCTGAACTGGTTAGCCTGCCCCTCGGTGAAGATCTGGGTGCCTGGGTTGTAAAGGCCGGGCGCTGGCTTTACCGCGCGGATGTTGGCCGCGGAGGGAAGACCGGGTCCGCTTTGGGATATATAATAGACACCACCATAAACGGTGATGGCATCGTTGGCATCAAAGGTCTTGCCCACCCCATTGCCGTAGATGTCGGTGCCTGGGATCGTGTATTTCAGTTCGCCGGTGCTGGCATCCAGAATTTTCGGACTCACGTTGCTGGAATCGACAAGAATCTCGTTGGTGATCGGGTTGTAGACGGGGCTTCCGTTCATGTTGTCGGCATTTAGGGGGTTGTTGGCCAGCCGGGTGAAGGCACCGGTATTGAGGTCCACTTGGAATAAGCCACCCTGGTAGGCGGTTGTTCCAGCGCCCGGGTGGTAGCGAAGGAAGGCGGTGTTGTTGGGTCCCTGGGTCATCCAGGCGGCGCAGACAACATTGGCGGCGTTGCCATCGGGATTCAGATCCGAGATCGTGTTGGTTGTAAGGTCGAACTTCTTGATCTTTCCGGCCGGATCGGCCCAGCCAGACACCTGGAAGATTTTCGTGCCATCGCTCGAGAAGACCAGGCCACCGCCGGCGGGAGAACCAGTAAAAGCCATGACCGAGATAACCTTTTTGTAATTGGCTGATTCGATTGGGTCGGTTGAATTAATGCCCATCTTCCTTAGCCAGCCGCCATTCATGAAATAGAGCCAATTGTTATCAGGGCTGACCTTCATGGCCGCATAAGTGCTAGTACCCAGCGCAGGTATACCTGCAGCAGTGCCCACACCGTCCACCCTTGTGGTTGCGGTTGTGGTGCCGGCGAGGGTGGTCACGACGCCGGCTGTGTCAATGCTGCGGATCAGGTTGCCGTCCTGCACATAAATGAGCCCGCGGTTATCGGCGGTGGCGCCACGCGGGTTGGTGAAGGTGGCGCCGTAACCGGTTCCGTCGGTGTAGCCGGTCGGCCCGGTACTGGAAGTGCGCCCGGCCAGCGTTTCTACCGACATGTTGTAAGGGCTGGGCGTAACCGTAGCCCGGAAGGTATAGGTGTTCTGGTTGGTACCATCGTTGATGGTGATGGTAATGACAGCAGAACCCGTGATGCCAGCCTCGTGCGTGAGCGTCAGCGTGCGGGCGTTGTTGCTTCCGCCGATCGCCGTGGCCATGCTCGCCGGCAGGAAGAGGTTTGGGTTGGTGCTCGTGACGGTGATCCGGGCGCCGGTGGTCCCGTTGTTGGTGAACGACGAGGCGGCGGTGTCGGCGTCGGCGATGGTGAAGTTGATGACCGGCTCGGTGACCTGCGTCGAAGCCGCGACGTAGTTCTGGTTGGCCAGCGACGTGAGGATGCGGGGGGCGTTGTTGAGGGCCTTCACCAGCACGCTGGTGGTGGCGGTGTTGGTGCCGCGGGACCCGTTCGCGTTGCTTCCGGCGACAGTCGAGGTGATCGTTTCCAGCGGAGCCCCGGAAATCGCCACGCCCGTGGTGCTGGCGTTGATGTACCCGGTGTCGGGCGTGTAGGCCAGCGTGGCGAGCGCGGCGTTGATGTAGGCCTCGCTGCCGGTGAACGACAGCGACTTGGTGCCGCGGCCCGTCACACCCGTCAGGTTGCTGACGCTCGAGACGTCCAGCGTGCCGTTGAGCGCGGTGAGTGTGTAAACGATGCTGGTCGAGCCGTTGGCCACGACGGCCATCTTCTCGAGCGCGGCATTGTCGAAGTAGTTGGCCTGCCCTTCCGTGAAGGTGACGCTGCCGGGGTTGTAGAGGCCGGGCGCCGGTTTCACCGCGCGGATGTTGGCGGCGTTGCTAGAATTGGGAACAACCTGGGAAATATAATAAACACCACCAAAAACGGTGATGGCATCAGTGGCATCAAAAGAGCTGCCCACACCGTCCGTGTAAACATTGGTGGCAGTAGAAGTTGGGAGGGTAAACTTCAAAGCGCCCGTGCTGGCATCGATG